>NC_013520.1:1875000-2132142 GCF_000024945.1 Veillonella parvula DSM 2008 | reverse complement strand
ATTTTCCCTAATTTCAAGTATGATTGTACCAAAAAATCACTAGTTTGTCATTTATTCTGTGGATAACTTTTGATTATCTGAAGGAGAAGTGTTAATAACTCAGTAATTAGCTCATCTTTTGTTTATCAATTACTTTTGGGGAAGGACTGAAAACTACTTTTATCGCTCCATACGATGCGTAAGTCACTCAAAAAGTAGTTTTCAGTCCCCTCCTCCAATAAGATAATTTTTATGATTATTATACACATAGATGAAAAAGTAATTGATGAACATAACAGCATTAACCTTCAGATAATCAAAACTAAATGATCAAAAAAATGACAAATTAGTGATTTTTCAAGAGGGAGTGTTAGGTGTAGATATGGATTTTTGACAGAAACGTGTCGTATGGAGCGATGAAGGACCCTATATTCCTCCCCATGGAAACGTAACATCAATTACAGGATAAAATGTGTAGTAGAATTATTTTCAGAAATACAAGAACTCACAGCAGAACCCCTTTATTATATTGACAAATTTACGTTTTACCTCTATAATTACCCTGTTATGGTATAAGTAAAACAATACAAAATGACGAGGAGGTGTTTTACTAATGAAACGTACTTACCAACCAAATACTCTTTGGAGAAAACGTACCCATGGTTTCCGTGAACGCATGAAAACTATCGGTGGCCGTCTCGTTTTGAAAAGAAGACGTGCAAAAGGCAGAAAACGCTTATCTGCATAATATAATAGCTGTTAGGCAGGAGAAAAAACTTGGCGCTGCTGCCAAGTTTTTCTATTCTTAGGACTTAAGGACAATGCATATGGATTATTGCCTTGATAAAGCAAGACGACTGACGCACAATAATGAATATCGCCTTGTGTATAAGCACGGTAAATACGAAGTAGGCCGTATGTGTGTACTGTATCGTATGCCCGTGGCAAAGCAACCTACTCGCATTGGTTTTGTAACAGGTAAAAAGGTTGGTTGTGCAGTGGAGCGCAATCGAGCTAGACGCCTTATGAAAGAGGTATATCGCCTCAATCAGCACGCCATTCGCGAAGGGTATCATATCGTAATTGTTGGACGTGGCCCTCTGAAAAACGCTACCTACGAAAAAGCGGAAAAGGAGATTTTGTATCTCTTGCGGAAAAGCAAATTATTGATACAAAATGATAAATAGGACCACAAGTTAGAGGCTTTGGTCCTTTTTGTGTATATGGAGGTTTCCATGAAACGCTGTATAACCATGCTTTTACGACTTTTAATTAGGTTCTATCAGCTCGCCATATCTCCCTTAAAACCTGGATGTTGCCGTTATTATCCGACATGTTCCACATATACTCTGCAGGCCATCGAAAAATATGGTCCTTTGAAAGGTAGCTGGATGGGTTTAAAACGCATTCTTCGCTGTCATCCTTTCCATAAGGGTGGCTACGATCCAGTTCCATAATCTATTTTGGATTATATTGGTTTTGTGTTTTGTGAAAGCAACTTTCACCATCATTATCTAGCACAGTTTTGGAAATACCTGAGCATCTGTATGGATGAAATTTAGACCATACCATAACGATATATAGATGCGCAAAGGACGATTTCGGACTGTATGAAAAAGGAGAAACAATGGACTTTTTAAGTGGTATTTTCCAACCTATCGTTGATTTAATGAGCACATTGGTAACCTATGCGTTCCAATTGACTCAAATGATAGGTTATCCAAGCTACGGTGTGGCTATTATCCTTTTAACAATCGTTATTAAAGCGATTTTGGCACCACTTACTGTTAAGCAAATCAAATCCATGAAGGCTATGCAAGAATTGCAGCCTCGCATGAAACAATTGCAAGATAAATATAAAAACGATCCTGCAAAACTGCAAGCGGAAATGGGTGCATTGTACAAAGAAATGGGCGTTAACCCATTGGCTGGTTGCTTGCCTCTATTGGTGCAAATGCCATTCTTGATCGCGATTTACTGGGCTTTGAAAGATTACCCATATGATCCAAACTTTGTACAATTCTTGTGGTTGCCTAGCCTTGGCGATCCAGATCCAATGTACATCTTACCTATTTTGAGTGCATTATCCACATGGGTTATGTCTCGTCAAACTAGTAGTGGTGCAACTGGTGCTGCTGCGCAACAACAAAAGATTATGACAATCTTTATGCCTTTATTCATTGGTTACATTTCTTTGAGCTTCCCATCTGGTCTCGTTATCTACTGGGTAGTTTCTAACGTATTCCAATTGATTCAACAGCATTTCATTTACAAAAATTTGAACGCTAAGTAGGAGGCAATTATGGAATTTATCGATGTATCTGCTAAAACCATTGAAGATGCCATTGCTAAAGGTGTAGCTCAATTGGCCTCTGAAGGCCAAGAATTGGTAGAAACTAAGGTCTTAGAACAACCTTCTAGTGGATTTTTAGGCATTGGTCGTAAACCAGCAGTTGTTCGCTTATTCTTCACCGCTTTAGCTAAATCTGCTACTGCAGAAGAAGCAGCTAATGTTAAAGAACAATCTGTAGCTATTGCTTCCGAACCAGTGGCAACAAGCGAAACAGAAGTACAAGATACGGCAGCTGAAACTTCTGAAAGTACTGTAGAAGAAAAACCTTCTAAAAAAGAACTTTCAAAAGAAGATCAACAAGAAATTGCTGAAAAGGGTAAACAATTCCTTGATGATATGTTTACACAAATGGGTCTTACTGTCGTTATCGAGAAGATGATGACGAAAGATAAGATTACATTCCAAGTACACGGCGAAGAGCTAGGTATTTTGATCGGCAAACATGGTCAAACATTGGATGCTATTCAATATTTAACAAATCTCGTGGCTCACAAGGATGTATCTGGCCATTGCCATATCGTTGTAGATGTGGAAAATTATCGTTCTCGCCGAGAAGAAACATTGGTGAATCTCGCGAAACGCTTGGCTTTTAAGGTGAAACGCAATCGTCAAAAGGTTTCTTTAGAACCGATGAATGCTTTTGAACGTAAAATCATTCATACCGCCCTTCAAGGGGATAAAAATGTTATTACCAACAGTGAAGGGGATGAACCATTCCGTCACGTTGTGATTTCGTACAAAAAATAAAATATAATGGTGCAGCTTTCAGGTAACTGGTATTCTCCGTTACTTGAGGGCTGTTCCCTTTATTCTTTAGGTTATGGTGAAAGCTAACCTAAGTTAATCTTCGCACGGGTAAGATTGGTTTAGTTTAACTTTCACAGGCGAAGAACATATAAAAGATAATAATCGAAATACGGAGATATGTATGTATATAGATGATACAATAGCGGCCATTGCGACACCGCCCGGCATCGGTGGGGTTGGTATTATTCGTGTTAGCGGCAAGGATAGTTTTCCTATTGTAAATAGCCTGTTCAAGAGCACTGGCACCGTTCCTTTGATGGATTGCCAAAATAGAACGATACAATATGGGACCATTGTGGATCCTACAACGAACAAGACCATCGACGAGGTTCTTGTATTATTAATGAAAGGCCCTCATTCTTACACGGCGGAAGATGTGGTAGAAATCCAGTGTCACGGTGGCATTGTGCCGGTTCGACAAATTCTGAAATTGCTCGTCAATCATGATGTACGCATGGCTGAGGCCGGCGAATTTACGAAGCGTGCCTTTATGAACGGACGTATCGACCTCACCCAAGCGGAGGCGATCATTGATATTATTGAAGCAAAAACGGAGGACTCCCTCTCCCTCGCTGTGGCTCAGCTAGATGGAACTGTTTCGTCCTTTGTAAAAGATGTGCGAGAACAGCTCATCGCCATGATTGCTCATTTAGAGGTAACCATTGATTATCCTGAGGAGGATATAGAAGACGTAACGAGCCAAGAGGTTCGTGAACAGTTGCAGCCTATTTTGAAAGCTATGGATGAACTCTTGTCCACAGCTAATACAGGTCGCCTTATTCGGGACGGTATTACGACGGTTATCGTAGGCCGTCCAAATGCAGGTAAATCGAGCTTGATGAACGCTCTCTTGCGCGAAAATCGCGCTATCGTAACGGATATTCCGGGGACGACACGCGATAGTATTGAAGAATATATGACCGTAGAAGGCATTTCCTTGCGCCTCATCGATACAGCAGGTATTCGCGACACACAAGATACGGTGGAAGCCCTCGGTGTGGAGCGTGCTCGCGATTATATTAACAAAGCAGACATCGTGCTCTGCGTTATTGACGGATCTACTTCTTTAACCCCTGAAGAAATCGAAATTTTGACCTCTGTGAGCGGTTTGAATACTATCGTACTCCTTAATAAGTCCGATGTGGCACAAGTCGTTACAGATGAAAATATTAAAGAACACGGAACCTTCACGGCTATCGAACGAATCAGTGCTAAAGAAGGTGAAGGCTCTGCGGTTCTTGCCAAATGGGTGCAAGAACTCGTCTACGGCGGTCGCGTAAAACAAGACAATAGCGCCATGATCAGTAATGTGCGCCACATCAGCCTCATGGAACAAGCGAAGGCTCAAGTAGAACAAGCCCTCTCCTCTATCGACATGGGCATGCCTGTAGATTTTGTAGCCACCGACCTGCGTAGCGCTTGGGAACTACTAGGCGACATCACGGGCGATACCATCCGAGAAAGCATGATAGATGAATTGTTTAGTCGTTTTTGCCTTGGTAAGTGATTTAAACTTTTACAATAAGATAAGTAACAAATATAAGGAATTTAATTGATATGTACACAGTAGATAATTATGATGTCATCGTCATCGGTGGCGGTCATGCTGGTTGTGAGGCGGCTCTTGCCACTGCTCGCATGGGTCATCGCACGTTGATGGCGACCATCAGTTTAGATAATATTGCGCTTATGCCGTGCAACCCTGCCGTGGGTGGCCCTGGTAAAAGCCATCTTGTTTACGAAGTTGACGCATTAGGCGGTCAAATGGGTATCAATGCGGATGCTACAGCTATCCAAATGCGTATGCTCAATATGGGCAAAGGACCTGCCGTTCATTCTTTGCGCTGCCAATCCGACAAGATTAAATACCAACATTTGATGAAACAAACATTGGAGAATACAGATAATCTTAATGTTAAGCAAATTATGGTGACAGAACTTAAGGTTGAGGATGATAAGGTAATAGGTATCGTTACAGAGCTTGGTGAATTTTATGGTGCTAAGGCTATTATTCTTTGTACAGGTACCTATTTGAAAGGTAAAATCCTCATCGGTGATATCGATTATGTGGGCGGTCCAAATGGTCAACGCGTAGCGGAACATTTCTCTCAATCCTTACTCGATAATGGTATTGAATTGATGCGCTTTAAGACGGGTACACCAGCACGTGTAGATAAACGTACTTTAAACCTCGAAAATATGGTAGTTCAAGAAGGCGATGCACATCATCACGCATTTTCCTTCATGGATGAATGGATTAATCGTAATGAAGATGTATGTTGGTTGACCTATACTAATAAAGAAACGCACGAAATCATTCATAGCAATATTCACCGGGCTCCTATGTATAGTGGCAAAATCGAAGGCGTAGGCCCTCGTTACTGTCCTTCCATCGAAGATAAAGTAGTGCGCTTTGCCGATAAAGAACGCCATCAATTATTCGTAGAACCAGAAGGCACGGGTACAAATGAAATGTATGTACAAGGTATGAGTACGTCTCTTCCAATGGATGTACAATATGCTTTCTTGCGTACCATCCCAGGTCTTGAGAATGTTGAAATTATGCGTCCTGCCTATGCTATCGAATACGATTGCTTGAATCCAACGCAATTAACACCAGCACTTCAAGTGAAACATATTGAAGGTCTCTACTCTGCAGGTCAAGCCAACGGTACATCTGGCTATGAAGAAGCGGCTGCTCAAGGCCTCATGGCTGGTATCAACGCAGCATTGTGGATTCAAGGGAAGGAACCGTTCATCCTTGCTCGCTCCGAAGCGTACATCGGTGTTCTTATCGATGATCTTGTAACAAAAGGGACAAATGAACCGTACCGCATGATGACAAGCCGCAGTGAATACCGTCTATTGCTTCGTCAAGATAATGCAGACCTGCGTCTTACAGAAAAAGGCCGTGAAATCGGTCTTGTAAAAGACGATCGTTGGGCCAAATTTACAGCAAAGAAAGCTGCTATCGAAGAAGCAATGGATATGTTACGAAATACACCTGTCAATCCGTCTAAAGAAACACAAGTTTTGCTTGAAGGTTTAGGTACAGCACCTATTAGAACAGGTATTCATGCTTATGATTTAGTAAAACGTAATGAACTCTCTTACGCCATTGTAGCTGATGCATTTGGTTTGAAACGCTATACACCTGATGTAGAAGAGGCTGTCGATATTTCCATTACCTACGAAGGGTACATTAAAAAGCAAATGGACCAAGTCGATAAAGTTCGCAAACTAGAAGAAAAAATTCTTCCAAAAGAATGGGACTACACAGAAATTAAGGGCATTTCTCTTGAAGCTCAACAAAAGCTCAACAAGATTCGTCCTCACTCCATCGGCCAAGCAAGCCGTATCTCTGGCGTCTCCCCTGCAGACGTATCTGTTCTATTGATCCAATTAGAGCAATACAACAGAAGTAAATAAAAATAGCATGTAATAATATGAATTCATGTAATAACATGCATTTTATATGAACTTTTTAAAAGATATTTCCTACAAATCTTATTGTCGTATACATATTAGACAATTCATTAGGAGTACTTATGAAAGAAAAATACGATGTGCCTATAGCACCTCTGTCTGAATTTGTTTCATATATGATGGAGCAAATGAGTCATTTTGGTTTGCTCTGTACGGAAGAGCAAGCAAAAGACTTTTATTTGTATTATGTGCATATGATTGAAACAAATAAATATCTCAATCTAACCGGTATCACAAACATGAAAGAGGTCGTGATTAAGCATATGATTGACTCCCTCTCATGTTATGATTCTGAAATTATCAAATCTGGCATGACGATTATCGATGTTGGTACCGGTGCAGGTTTTCCTGGTATTCCATTGGCTATCTATGACCGTAGCCTCAAGGTTACCCTGTTTGATTCTTTAAAAAAGCGGCTTAACTTTTTGGAATCGGTTATAGATGAACTAAAACTGACGAACTGTACTACCTTACACGGACGTGCGGAGGATTTGAGTCATCAAGATTACCGTGAAAGCTTTGATATTGCTACGAGCCGTGCCGTGGCACGTTTGCCGATTCTTTTAGAATGGACTGTGCCATATGTAAAAGAAGGTGGATATGTAGTTGCTTTAAAAGGAGCTATCTACGAAGAAGAAGTTAAAGAATCTAATAAAGCCCTTAGCATACTAAAAGCTACTATCGAAGAAATAAGGACTGTTACTTTACCAACCTTAGACGATAAACGAGCCATTCTGTACATCAAGAAAACAGGTAAAACACCGAAACAATACCCACGGAAACCAAAAGAAATCAAAGATAAACCATTAGTATGATTTTTACTAGTACATACCGTGTGAAACTTAATAAAACTAGCAATACAATACAAAACAAGTACAAAAAGAGGATGCAAATCTTATATTTGCATCCTCTTTCCTTTTCATTAGGAATGACTTAGCTCGTTTTCTATCCCCCTCCCCACTACCTATTAAATGATATCGTTTACAACAACATTTTAAGGAGGAGTTATTTTGATATAGGATAAATTAGTTTAAATGAAAATAGAATACCTTTCCCTAAGGACGACTTAGCTCGCTTTGGAGTCCGTGGGAAAGGTATTCTATGCAAACATTAAAATGACTTATACGTGGTCAATAATATGTAACGTTGTATCGATATCATTTAAAGGCATAATATGTACGCCTGCTGCAATTTTCTTGATTTGTTCAAGTGTTTCAATCGCAATTTCTGTACCCGCTTCTTTACCACCTTTTTCCATGCGGTCCAAGATTTCTTGCGTAAGGTTAATTCCAGGTACTTTTTCGTGGAGGTATGTAGCCATTTTAAAGCTTTTAAGTGGAATCAAACCAAGCATGATAGGTACATCGAATTCAGCCATCTTGTCGATGTAGCGTTTTGCTTGTTCTAAATCGTAAATTGGTTGTGTTTGTACAAAGTGAGCGCCATTTTGAATTTTAGCAGCCAATTTTTGGCGTTCAATCTCTAAATCTGGAGCACCAGGATTACCAGTTGCACCGATGTAGAAGTTCGTAGGTGCGTCTAGGTCATTACCTGCAAGGTCTTTGCCTGCATTTAATGTCTTGGCGATATTGAGTAGTCCCATACAGTCGACTTCAAATACAGATTGTGCAAATGGATGGTCCCCGTTATCTGGTTTGTCACCAGTGAGGGTTAAAATGTTGTGCACGCCCAACGCTGCTGCACCGAGTAATTCAGATTGCAAACCGATAATATTGCGGTCGCGGCATGTAAGGTGGAAAATGGTTTCAATCTCTTTGTTATGCTGTAACAAATAAGAAAGAGAAATTGGGCTCATGCGCATTTTGGACATAGGACTATCAGCGATGTTGATAGCATCCACCTTCCCTTTCAAACGAGCTGCTTGTTCAAAGGTTTTTTCCGCAGAACTGCTTTTAGGAGGATCCAATTCAACAGTAATGGTGAACTGCCCTTGTTGATGTTTTTCTCTTAATGTCATCATGTACCTCGTTACTATAAATTATTTTTCTAGTGTTTCAAAGAAATCGTTAGCGTGGTTAACAGCAGCGATGCCGTCCTTAGCGTAGATATCTGCGCCCGCTTGGTCTGCGTAGTCTTGAGATACTACAGCGCCGCCAACCATGACCTTAGTTTTAAGGCCTGCTGCACGGATAGCAGCGATAGTATTGTCGATTTGTGGCATTGTAGTCGTCATCAAGGAACAAATACCTACTAGAGCGGCTTTGTTATCTTTAATGGCTTGTACGATAACTTCTGGGTCAACGTCTTTGCCAAGGTCGACGATTTTGTAACCGTTGTTTTCAAGCAATGCTGCTACGATATTTTTACCTAAATCGTGAATGTCGCCTTTAACTGTAGCCACGACAACAGTGCCTTTATCTAGGCTTTCACTAGCAGGAATAATTTCTTTAATCGTGTTGAAAGCAGCCTGCATTGTTTCAGCAGCAAGCATTACTTGTGGTAAGAATAATTTACCAGAACCAAACTTATCCCCTACTACGTTCATTGCTTCGGATAAGCCTTTTTTCGTAAGATCTAATGGGTCGATACCATCTGCTAAGGCTTTTTTTACAAGATCAATGATAGCTTCTTTTTCGCCTTGTTC
The DNA here is from genome assembly GCF_000024945.1 of Veillonella parvula DSM 2008. Lineage (NCBI taxonomy): Bacteria > Bacillati > Bacillota > Negativicutes > Veillonellales > Veillonellaceae > Veillonella > Veillonella parvula. The sequence continues at coordinate 2,122,912 of NC_013520.1, read as the reverse complement.
TACACATGCGCGAATATTGGCTAAAGGATCATTACTATCGAATGATTTTTTTTCTGGCCCTTTAGGAGCAGAGTTACCAGGAGCAGTCGTTTCGTCTTCATAGCCGTATTCTTTAATAAATTCAGCAGAACCTGGGTCCCATCCTAGTAAGGTAGTACTAGATACAAATGCTTTTTTTGCTGGATAATTGAGTGGATTCATAATCGGTGTTGTTAAGCCACATGCAAGGGCCATTGTTAAGAATTGGCCGTTTAAATATGGACGTTGAGGCATACCGAAGGAGATATTGGACAAGCCCATTACTGTTGGAAAGCCAAACTTCTCTTTATATAATTGTAGCGTACGCAATGTTTGGCGTGCACTATCTTCACCGCTAGCAAGTGTTAATACCAATGGATCGAGTAATAAGTCGTGTGGTTGAAGACCATAACCATAAGCGCGATTTACGATGCTTTCAGCTAAAGCAACGCGATCCTCTGCTTTTTCAGGTAAGTCACCACTACAGATTGGCAAGCAAAGCAATGCTGCACCATACCGTTTAGCTAATGGCATTACGTGAGTAATAGACTCCTCCTCCCCATTTACGGAGTTGATGAGAGCACGACCTGGATAGTTTTTAAGCGCTACTTCCATAGCTACTGGGTCTAATGTGTCAATGGATAATGGAGTTTCTACGAGCATGGATAATTCGAAAATGGCACGTTCCATTAAGGGTGATTGATCCATGCCAGCTACGCCCATGTTTACATCGAGGATGTCTGCACCTGCCTCTACTTGATCTAAGGCATCGCGTTTAACACGGATGAAAGAGCCATCGCGCAATTCTTGAGCGAGAACTTTACGACCTGTTGGGTTAATACGTTCACCAATGATAAGCGGTTTTGTATTGTGACCTAATTCTAACAATCTAGTACGGCTTGTAATAATTGTTTTAGGTTCGATATGAGCACGCTCTTTAGGTGTATGTGCTTTTACAGCATTGGAAATAGATTGGATATGAGCTGGTGTCGTACCGCAGCAACCACCAACATAACTAGTGCCTGCATCAACGATATCGAGCATCAATGGTCCCATTTCTTCTGCTGTAAGTGGGAATACAGTTTGTTTATTAATCAGTTGTGGCATACCGGCATTTGGTTGACAGCTGATTGGTAAGTTTGTAACACTTGCAATCTCTTTGATTAGCGGTGTGATTTGCTCAGGTCCAAGAGAACAGTTAATACCGATGATATCAGCACCAATAGCTTCAACAATTGAAGTTGCTACTGCTGGTGGTGTACCAGTAATAGTACGACCATCTTCGCTGAAAGAAAATTGACAGATGATTTGTACATCCTCTTTTGTTTTTCCCGCTGCTTCACGAGCATCTAAAGAGGCTAATAAAGCGGCACGCATTTCCTGTACATCAATAATAGTTTCAATGATGATGAAATCAACACCACCTTCGATTAAAGCCTCGGCTTGCTCGCGGTATGTGTCGTAAATATCATCAAAACTCATATTGCCTAATGGTTGTAAGAAACGACCTGTAGGACCCATAGAGCCTGCTATACGAGCAGATGGTTTAACTTCTGCAATCGCTTCTTTGGCTACTTTTACAGCAGCAATATTTATTTCTCTTACACGATCTTGTAAGTCATAATCTTCTAGTTTAAGCCCACAAGCGCCGAACGTATTTGTTGTGATTACATCACTGCCATGTTGTAAGTATTGAGCGTGAATATTCTTTACTACTTCTGGTCTTTCTACGTTAAATAGCTCCGGACAATAGCCCTCTTCTAAGCCTGCTGCTTGCAGCATTGTGCCCATAGCACCGTCAAATATATACATAAATATCTTCCTTTAACATCCTAAAATTAAAATGTTTCACGTGAAACATCACTCTGTTGGTTGACCTTTCATAGCGATGCCAGAAATATCAGCAGTAGTTTTGCTACCTTCCTCTTCTCCCCTATCTTGGTCGTTAACTGTTGCTTTCTCTGGTAATTTACGAGAAGCGCAGTCTTGTTGTGAACAAGATGTACAGCCTCTTTTTGTTTTAATATCTTCATTTGCTGGCATTAAACCAATAATAGCTGTTACAGATTTACGTGGGAATAATAAATAGTTTTCTGTAACTTGTAAGCCAATTAGCTCAGTTTTAATAATGTTAGCTAATTCAGGCTGAATCTCTAATGGCCAATTGCCATAACCAGGACTAAAACGCCAGGTTGGCTTATATCCCTGTTTCTTAGCAATCGTATTGATTACTTCGTTTACCTGATCAGCTACCTGTTCTACAGCAGTTGTCGCCGCTGCATCAAGTAATAAACCTACCGTATAGTTACCTTGTTTAAATAACTGCTCACTACGAATTTCTACATCTTCTCCGACTGTTACGCCCAATACGTATACTTTAGTAGATTTTTCTAGATGTTTTTCGATGATAGAACCTTCAATTTTTAGGGGTGGATTACTTAAAATAGTCTTTGTTTCTGCATCGTAATCATATTCTTGATATACACCTCTAGGTGTAGCCAATAATTGGATTTCCTTACATGCTTCGTCAACATAGTTTTGTGGGAAATCCTCAGCGTGACGAAGTCCTGCGTATCGTTTTACTTCTGCTTTGTCGATGGCAGGAAGCATTCCGTTATAGATGGGCATGGAAACGCCTCCTCTTCAAAATAAAAAGCTCTGCGTGTCCGTAGAGCATGTGCTTACTATTATCAATTGTATATAAATCTTATAAAGTAATTTTTCTAGACTCTTAAGATTATCAATCTAATTACTATCTAACTAATAGTATATAGATATGGATAATACCTGTCAAAGTATATAGGGCCTGTATTCTCATATAATTTAGTAGTATATAGATATAGTTTAAAGTTATATCAAAATGCTTTTTGATCGTAAAAGTTATTGGCAATGAAGTTCTTATGTATTTAATGTTAACCTTAATGTTTCACGTGAAACAATTTGTTAAACATAATCTAATAGTTTGTTATGAATATATAAGTATATTAATGTTAGTTCATTATATTTCGTATATTATTGTTATATATAATGTTACCGATCAAAAGTTGATTACTTTATACCTTTCACTAATAGTGTTGTTCTATAAATAAAAAAGATGATATAAAATAATTTTGTATATATTTGTCTATTGGTATAGTTTATATTAAGGTAATAATTTTTTACTGTAAAATTTTTTATTAATTTTACAACTTAATTTTTGCGTTAGATTTTAATCCTTAAATTTTTCACGTGAAACATTTAATCGTAAAACTTATAAAACATTTGATGTAATTTTTCTTATTTTGTGTTGTACTTATATAGTAAAGGAATAAATTGTTATGTTTCACGTGAAACAATAAAAAATAAGCGTTGTAATTATATTAATGAAGTTATTTACCTATAAGTTTATGGACATAATATAAATGTATGTGGAAAATAATGTATTAGATAAAAAATTAATGAGAAATTGATTTATAAATACCGTAATTAGCATTGTTTTATGTTATAATGGAAAAGAAATATTTTGAACGAAGATGTGAGGTGAATTAAGTGGGCAAAGTTATAGCTATTACTAATCAAAAAGGCGGTGTTGGTAAAACTACAACATCAGTAAATTTAAGTGCTTGTTTAGCTGATGCAGGTAAGAAAGTGTTACTGGTTGATTTGGATCCACAAGGTAATGCTAGTTCTGGGCTAGGTATTGAAAAGGATGATTTAGAGCTCTGTGTGCATGATGTTCTAATTGATGGAGAACCAATTGCTGATATTGTACAACCTACAATGCTTGAAAACCTATTTGTGGCGCCTGCAACAATTCAACTAGCTGGAGCTGAAGTAGAATTAGTTTCCGTTGTTTCACGTGAAACAATGTTGAAAAAAGCATTGGTGTCAGTACGAGATACATATGATTTTATCGTTATTGACTGTCCACCATCTCTCGGGTTATTAACATTAAATGCCTTCACTGCTGCTGATAGTGTATTGATTCCGATTCAAAGTGAATTTTACGCATTGGAAGGAGTTAGTCAATTAGTTAAAACGATAACAATTGTACAACAAACATCTAATAAAGATCTTGAAATTGAAGGCGTATTATTGACTATGTTTGATGGCCGTACAAATTTATCTATTCAAGTAGCCGATGAAGTAAAAAAATTCTTTGGTAATAAAGTATATAAAACAATTATTCCTCGTAATGTACGTTTAAGTGAGGCACCTAGTTATGGGGAGCCAATTATTGTATATGATCCAAAATCCAAAGGTGCTGATGTATATACGAAATTAGCTAAAGAGGTAATTAAAGCATCCAAAGCTAAATAAGTACTAAAACTGAATTAGTATTTAAAGTTAAGTAAGCATCTGGTGATAAGTAGGTATCAAATGCTAAATAAATTGGTTCTTTGATAGTTTAAGAAATTTACTTATTTATAATTGGTAAATATTTGTAAGGTCGAGAGAGGTTAGTTGTATGCCAAGAGAAATTAAAAGCAAGAAAAGCAAAGCGTCCGGATTGGGGAAGGGCCTTGAGAATTTGATGAAGGTTGACTCTGTAGAGTCTGTATTGCCTGATAAGGAGATACATGAACTGCCGATTTCTGAGCTAGTTCCAAATGTAGATCAACCACGTAAAAGTTTTGATGAAGATAGTCTAGCTACATTGGCTGAATCAATCAAGAATCTTGGTATTTTCCAACCGATTGTAGTTCGTAAACAAAAGAATAAATATCAAATTGTAGCTGGTGAGCGCCGTTATCGTGCTGCTATGATTGCTGGATTGAAAACAGTACCAGTTATTGTTAAAAAATATAATACCGAAGAAATGACAGAGGTTGCTCTTGTAGAGAACCTACAACGAGAAGGATTAGATCCCATTGAAGAAGCGTTGGCTTATCAAGGATTGATGGATACTTATAAGCAAACGCAAGAAATGATTTCCGCTCGTCTTGGCCGTAGCCGTTCATATATAGCTAATATGGTTCGTCTTTTAAAATTATGTGATTCTGTACAAAAAGATCTTATCGAAGGTGATTTGACGGTTGGTCAAGCTCGTCCATTATTAGCGTTAAGAAGCGCAGCTCAACAAATGGAAGCAGCTGAACGTATTAAAGAGGGCGAGCTAAGCGCTAGACAAGCAGAGGCCCTTGTTAAGTCTATGCAAAATAAATCGTCTAAAGCAAAGGCTGGTAAAACTCAAAATACGGCAGAGGTTCGTGCTTTAATGGACCGTTTAAAACTAAGTTTAGGATCCCCTGTGAATATTAAATTCCGTGCAGGTAAAAAGGTACAAGGAAAAATTGAAATTGCTTTCTCCTCTGAAGCTGAATTAGAAAGACTTATTACATATATGGATGGGCAAGATCAAACAAAAGATGCGGAAACAATAGAGTTTAGAGTATAATTGGCTAGCAAAAGCAAAAGCAAAAGCAAAAGTCATAACAATAGTAATAGCCGTAATACCAACAATAATAGTAACGATAATAATAACAACAACAATAACAATAATAACAGCTATAGCAATTGTAATAGTCGTAATAATAACAATCTGAGGTAAAAGTGTAGTCTACGGGCTGCGCTTTTACTATATGTAAGAGAATTATTAAATAATAAGATAAGGCGTAAGAAGTTTTATAATATATTTTGCAATATATATGAAGGTTAAGTAACGAGGATAGGTTATGGAACAAACACCTAAGGCAAATCGTATACATATTGGTTTTTTTGGCCGTTGTAATGCGGGAAAGTCTACATTGATTAATATGCTAACTGATCAGCCTGTATCGTTAGTGTCCGATGTGGCAGGGACTACAACTGATCCTGTGAGTAAAGCTATGGAAATCTTGCCACTCGGCCCTGTGGTGATTACTGATACAGCTGGTATAGACGATACAACTGAATTAGGTACATTGCGCATGGAAAAAACAGAAGAGGTTTTGAAAAAAATTAATCTTGCTGTTTATGTGCTTCGCACTGATGAAGAACCAACTTCGGATGATATGCATTGGTTAGGTCTTTTAAAACAAAATAATGTACCTGTCGCACTTTTTATAAATGAAATTAATTCGACTAAATTCGATAAGCATTTATATAAAAATGATATAGATGAGCTTAAAGAGAATATAGTAAAGTCTAAAGGAACTATAAAAGAATCCGTAGACAATATAAGTAAGGTTACAAACAATTTAGATGATTCTAAAGATATTGTCGAAAAAGTTATAGTGGGGGAGGGCTATATAGCTGCCCATACAGGCTTATCAGATTTAGCTACTGTTATTGGTTCTGCTGACTTCACATCTGATGCTAAGCGCTTAGAGTTGCTTGATCTACTCGGTGGGCTAACACCACTTGATGTAGAAGGGGAGCAAACTCTTTTACAAGGTTTAGTTGAAGAGGGGGATACAATTATTCTTGTATGTCCTATCGATAGTGCTGCACCAAAGGGGCGACTTATTTTGCCACAGGTGCAGACTATCCGAGAAATTCTTGATTACAAGGGTTTAGCATTAGTATGCCAAACAGAAGAATTACCGGCTATGATTCACTCTCTTAAGAATCCACCTAAAATGGTAATCTGTGACTCCCAAGCATTTGATCGGGTTGATGAGTTGACCCCCGATTCGATTCCGTTGACGTCCTTTTCTATTTTGATGGCACGGTTCAAGGGAAAATTACAGGATTTAGTAACTGGTGTTAAGGCTATTAAAAATTTGAAAGCTGGCTCCAAGGTGCTCATCAGTGAAGGTTGTACTCATCGTCGTCAATGTGATGATATTGGGACTGTAAAAATACCTAATCTTTTAAAGAAGCAAGGTCATACAGATTTACAGCTAGAATTCACTAGTGGGGGAGCATTCCCAAAGGATGTATCTCAGTATGATTTGATTATTCACTGTGGAGCTTGTATGCTCACACGCCGTGAGGTGTTACGTCGTATTGAATGCGCTGTTGTACAAGGTACGCCCATCGTAAATTACGGTGTACTCATAGCAGCTCTACATGGTATACTAGAACGAGCAATAAGCCCATTTGTTGACGAACTAGAGGGCTAATAAGTAGCATTGTAATATGTATGTAACACATACATTTAGATATACATTACATGCTTGTTATATACATTGTTATATAGGTATCGTTTATCTATATTAGATATATTAAATATTAGATATATTAAATTAAATTGCATGCAGTCATTTAACTTTCACAATAGGAATGGTATAATTAACTGTTGGAGTTTTGATGATTGTATAGGAAGGAAAATACATGTTCGAATCGATTCAACCGTGGATAGGCATGGTTACCATCGTTCTTGTTATAGTGTTATTCGTATATTGTGTAATCTTACACATCCGTTTAGGTAGCTTGAAAAAGAAATACGATTTCTTTATGCAAGGAGAGCATGGTGCGAGCCTAGAACGTAAATTATCTGTAGAGGTTAGTGAAATTCGCGATGCTGCAAAGGGCCTTGAGTCCTTGTTATCCGAGCAAGTGGCAATCCGCAATATTCAGAGCAATACGATACAAAAAATTGGCTTTATTAAGTATAATGCCTTTGAAAATATCGGGAATGATTTGTCCTTTGCTCTTACCTTGCTAGATGGCAACAACAATGGCATCTGTATCTCCAGTATTTACGGTCGTAATGAATCTCGTATTTTTAGTAAACCTATTGTGAAAGGTAAAAGTTTAGTAAGTCTTTCACAAGAGGAATTAGAAAGTTTGAACGAAGCGTTGGGTGAGCGTACCAATGAGGAAGCGTTGACGAGCGCTATCGTCTCGAAATAAGGAAGTTTTATGTTGAAATTACCGGCATTCATTTCAAACAAAGTTGAAAGAAATGGTGACAAATGCATATTGACATTAACTACCAAACAAGCGAAACTCGTTGCCATTATTGGTTCTGTAGTATTGGTCTTGGCATTGGTACTCGGTATTTGGGGCATCGTGCGTCAGGCTGAGGTTGTGCAATTACGACAACAAACGCAATTGCAATCGGAACAGTTGAAATTGTTACAACAAAAAACAGAGGTTCTGGATAAGAAAATTCAAAACTTAAATCAAATTAGTGAAGAGAATAAGCAAATGTTAAAGGGTGCTGAATCTGGTACACCAGCTCAAGGTGGCGGGGATGGTAGCGACCCAAAGCAGGAAGCCGCTGATAATAGCGAAGTACAGACGTTAACAGCGGCACAATTATCGGCTCGACTGTCCAAAATGGATAAGGAAGCACAAAAATTGCTTGTTAGCTTCTATACGATGCGCAATATTCTTCGTGATGGTGGCGCACAAGATTTGATGGCATTACAATCCATCAACTTCTCCGCTGGTTCTGGTGGTGCTGTGAATAGTACGACACCTAGTATTTGGCCGAGTAAGGGTGTTATTACATCTCCATTTGGTAGCCGTGTTGATCCTGTTACGGGTGCTATTGGTGCATTCCATGAAGGTATCGATATTGCCGATGACTATGGTTCCCAAATCGTAGCTACTGCGGCAGGAGTGGTAACCTTTGCAGGGTATACAAGCGGCGGTTATGGTAACCTCGTTGAAATCGATCATGGCAATGGCTTTGTTACCCGTTATGGCCATAATAGTGCCGTATTGGTAACAGTAGGGATGAGCGTGAAACAAGGTCAAACTATAGCTTTGATGGGTAGTACTGGTAAAAGTACGGGTGCCCACGTTCACTACGAGGTACGCCTCAACAATACGCCTGTAGATCCTATGATTTTCTTACCAATTAGCAATTAGATACGCAAAATCAATTGTGATACACATAAATCAAATACTATATACTCAAAATTAAATACAATACATATGAAAAGAACTTGTTATGCGTGCACATGCGCTTATAGCAAGTTCTTTTTCTTTCTTTTTGTATATATATATTGTAAAATAAAAGTATATGAACGGAGGTATATCTATGAAGGCCTATGTACAAGTTTATACCGGTGAAGGCAAGGGCAAAACGACTGCCGCAATTGGCCTAGCTATTCGTGCCATCGGGGCTGGCAAGAAAGTCCTCTTCTTACAATTTATGAAATCTAAAGTATATAGTGAACATACTATTTTACCTACCTTAACAAATTTAACGTTAGAAACTGTGGGCAAGCCATTCTTTATCATCAAAGAAGGGATGAAGAGTAAGGATGAACTTGCTAAATGGGGCGATGAAGTCGTTGTCTTTGAGTCTGGTAACCCTCCGAAGGATTATGTAGCTCTCATTGAAAAAGGCTATGAACGTGCACTCGCTGCGATTAGCAGTGGTGAGTACGATCTCGTTGTACTTGATGAGTACAATATGGCTCTCTTCTTTGAACTCATTACATGGGATAAAACTAAAGCTTTACTCGATGCTCGTCATCCAGAAACGGAACTCGTATTTACGGGCCGTGGGGCTCCTCAAGAATTAATTGATGAGGCAGATCTCGTAACGGAGATGAAAGAGATTAAACATTACTACCTACAAGGTGTAATGGCTCGAAAAGGTATTGAAAACTAATCATAGGAACACCTAAGGAGGTGATGTGGTTGAGTACAGTGGCTATTGTGGTCCTCGTTATTGTGGCCATTATTGTAGCACTCATCTTGACTATCCTACTGGCACCAATCACATATAGCATCGAAATTGATGGACGGACACCATATCGTGGTGAGCTGCGCATCAAATGGCTGTGGCGCGTATTTTCACTCCACTTAGCGTACATTCAAAATAAACCATTTTTTAAGGAATTATACGTTTTAGGTATACTTAAGATCGGTCCTGTGAAAGATTATGAACAATGGCTTGAAAATCGTGTAGATGAAGAATATCAAAAGGTAATGGACGATGATGGCGACATGGCAGAAGCCTTTGCAAAGGCTATGCAAGGAGGCGGACAAGGTCCAACTACAAGCTCCAGCGGCACAAGCTTTGATGACTTGAAGAGCGCCCAAGGCTCCAATACAATCTTTGATGATGAAGAATCACCAGGGGCGGGGAGCTCACCTAGGGCAAAGGAGCGCATTGAGCGACCTGATGCGGTTTCTAAGGATATGGATGCACAAGCTCGTGCTGATCGATATGACTCGATTCAACAAGATCCAACGGCTCACATTCAAGATGATGATGAAGTAGTAAGTCGTGTTACTTTTAATAGTGACGGATCTATCAAGGAAAAGGTATTTACGAAGGTAAATGATATTAAAACGACTGTGAGACAACGTTTTGGAAAGCCTGATCCTAATGATCCGGTAGCATCATTCAAGTCTGAAATTCCTACATTCTGGTTCATGAAACACTTGAGAAATACAGAGCTGTGGCGTCAGATATTCCTGGTGTCGAAACGATGCTATAACCACTCTAAACCACGTGATATGGCTATAGAGGGCCGATTTGGTATTGGCGATCCGTATCGGATGGGGCTTATTGCATCTATGTTGTATAGCATTTGGCCTGAGCAAGCAGAGTCTATTGAGATAGATTATGTGAACTGGGTAGCTGAAGGCAGTGGTTATATCAAAGGTCGTATGATTCTTGCCGTATTGGCGTGGTATGGTACTAGATTTTTGGTATCTAAACCTATGCGTTCTCTATTGGGTGAAAGTGCTCGTGTTTTCTGGGTTAAACGGAAGGAAGCAAAGCAACTAGAAAAGCTAAAAGCCGCACAAGGCCAAACAGCGTAAGGATATATTATGTCAATTGAGTATATGAGCTGTATTATTATAGCTATGATACTTTCACAAAAAGGAGGTACTGTGATGGAGAACAGTAATGTAAAAGAGAATTTGGAAGTCCTATTCGAGAAGTTTAAAAATATGATTAAAGTGGAAACTGTAGTTGGTGAAGCTGTGCAAATCGGCGATACCACGCTCGTTCCATTCGTTGACGTAACCTTTGGTTTCGGTACTGGTACAAACCACTGCACAGCCAATAAAAATCAAGAATCTGGCGGCGGTGGCGGTGGTGCCAAAATGGAACCAAGTGCGATCCTTGTTATTAAAGGTGACCGCATCGAATTGTTCAACATTAAGGGTAACCCTTACAGCAGCAGCTTTGATCGCCTTATCGGTTTGGTGCCTGATCTCGTATCTAAATTGAAATCCGATAAATACATCTATTTAAATGATGAACAATAATTCGGTGAATAATAAACCATAATTTGATGACAAATTATAAATAATTGGTGAAAGCCGAAATGCCCACATGTGTGTTCTGAATATGTCTGTATCGACTGCTTTAAGGGTCTCAGAGTATGCTTGTGGGTATTATTTTAAGTTCTCATAACTTTCATAAGTAGTTCATAGGCCTTTATTATGCTATTTATCATAGTCTTGTGAAAGTTAGCAAGATTTGTTATAGTAAAAATAGTACACTATTGGATTGTATAGTGACACTTTTAATCGAGGAGGATTTCAGATGAAATTATCTAAAAAATTGACTACCTTAGCTATCGTTGGTGCTATGTCTGCTACTGCTGCAGTAGCAAGTGCTGCTAACATTGGCTTAGTAAATATGAGCCAAGTAGTAAATAGCTACCCTGGCTATGGTGCATTAGATATGAAAATGCAACAAGTAGACGCTCAATACCGTCCACAAATTGAAAAAAAAGTACAAGAAATTGAAAAGATTAAAGACTCTGCACAAGCAGAAGCAGAATTCAACAAAACTGTAGCTCCATTGCTTCAAAAAGAAAACGAAGAAATCAATAAAATTGCTCAACCTATGATGCAAGCAATTCATAACACTGTTGAAGCTATCCGTGTTGAAAAACAAATGGACGTAGTATTGGATGATCCATACACAATTCGTGCTGCTGACGCAAACAGCAAAATCGAAAACATTACTAACGAAGTAATTAGCCGTCTTAAAAAATAATAAGCACAAAACCCCCTAACTGAGTAATCAGATAGGGGGTTATTTATTATATAAGATACTTACTGTTTTAAATATATTCTGTCTTGCCTATATACTGTCTAAACGTTACAGTTTATATAGTCTAGGTTATGTATCCTAGGTAGAAATTTGTACACTTGGTAGAAGTGGTACAGGACTTCTTTTGGTACATAGAGAATTATTATACTATGAGGATTATATAAAGGATTATATAGTGAATTTCTTTACAATATATTAGCTTATTTCATCTAAGGAGTGAGATTTAATGAAAGAATTTAAAGCATTAGCCACAGAGCGGTATTCGGTTCGAAAATTCGATACTCGACCAGTGGAGCAAGAAAAGGTAGATATTTTGTTAGAAGTAGCTAGATTAGCACCTACGGCTCATAACTACCAGCCGCAAAGACTGCTTGTATTAAATACTGAAGAGAGCTTAAACAAACTAAAAGGCTGCACAAATGGTCACTTTAATGCACCGCTGGCAATCATTGTTTGTTACGATAATACGGTGAGCTGGAAGCGGGAATACGACGATGAAGATTTAGGCGTTGTAGATGCCAGCATTGTAGGCTCTCACATTATGTTTACCGTAGCCGATATCGGTTTAGGTACAACGTGGATTGCTCACTTTGATCCTGCTAAAGTACGCAAGGCATATAACTTGCCTGATAATATCATTCCTGTAGCCATCTTCCCAATTGGTTACCCTCATTCAGACTGTGTTCCTGCACCAGGTCATACGAAACGCTTTGATGTGGGGGAATTTACAACTTATAACTCCTTTTAAAAGAATACTCTTTAGATTGTGTATTATCCTGTGGGTATTTAATAACTATGGATATAACTGAACCACTAAATAGCTATATAAAACCTAATAACTATATTATTTCTTTTTAATACATACACCATATAAAAAGGACAGTTGCTTGTATCAACTGTCCTTTGGTATTTTATTCAGGTTTGTGAATGAGGTTTACAACGAACTCGCTGTCTTCTACGAGTGTTGCTTGGATGTAGTTATCGCCGTTGAATTCCAATACTTGGCCTGGTACGAGTACATGTTCTTCCGTTTCGTTAAGGAACACTTGTACTTTACCTTTTACAACTGTAAAAATGACATTAGCTTCAGGGTGGGTGTGTTTTTCCACCTTTTCACCAGCTTTGCCACCTTTTTTTACGATTACATAGTTAGGGCCTTGGAATAATAAACCTAATTCTTGATTAACTGTGCCTGCCATAATAGACCTCCTAATTCTAGCTTTTTGTCCATTTTCATCCGCTTATATTTTTTTAATCAAACGAACTGTCATGGATTTATTTTTTCTTAATTGTATATAAACGTGTACCGTTTTCTTCTGTTGTTACAAGTTCAAAGGCTGGATCGATAGCTTTTACAAAAGCTTCAAACCATGTTTGGTAGGCTAATGCCATGAATTTAGGGTCAACGCCCGCTGTACGCCAGTAGCCTGCTTGTAATCTGTGGTCGCCAACCCAGGTAAATTCTTCTGGGCTTTCAGAAACCACTTGGTCACCACCATCGCAAGGCATGCCATTTACGTAGAAGTTTTGTAACGCATTGTAAATCGCAGGTGCAGTGTGTTCTTCAAGGCTGTCTTGAGCCACAACGCCACATGCTTGGCCTTGTACTGCAAAGGCATCGAGGATAGCGGTTACTACGTGTACTGCTTCATCGCCAGAATTTGTGTCGAGCATGTCTTTGATGAAAGCCGCTTCGCGAACGGAAGCAATGTTGATTTGGTTAGCTAACCAGCCGTGAATATTGCCGTGGTCAATGATGTTTTCCAAAGGAATGCTTGGATTGATTGGCTCGCCGTATGTATCTACGGAGATGGAGTGTAGTTCCTCCGCCAAATCATCAACAACTTTAGAAGTTTTTTCTAAAATCAAATTTTCACGCTCAACAAGCAATTGAATTTTGCGATATAACCAGTAATGGATGTGACCTAAGAATGCGGACATATTAAGCTCCTTTTCGTGCTGTTTCTAATTTCTCTACTAAATCGTATACATTAAAACCGTGGATTTCTGCGGCTTGCCATAATGGCTCAGCTGTTGCAGAAGGGCAACCTAGGCAACCCATACCAATACCTTGTAATACAGGTACAACATTTGGATAGGTTTCAACGATGTCGCGAATAATTGTGTCTGGAGTGATAGGGGCACCTGCTTCGAGGCGTGGTGCTTCCACTTCAGGATCGTTACCTTGACCTGGTAAGAATACAGGTGGTTCTTCGGACTTGCTTTCAGCTGGAGCCCCTTCAAGGTCGCCCAATACAGCTGCTTTGAAAGCCTCTAAACCAATGCGGTCGATGAATTCGCCCATGCGTTCGATTTGTGCGTTTTCTTTATAGTATGCGATGATTCGATCAACTAATGCAAGAGCTTCTTTTTCTGTTTTAACTTCTGCGATGAGGTCGCCGATGCGAGGATGCGCGCCGCCGCTACCGCCAGCGTATACATTCCAACCTTCTACAGTACCGATAACGCCCACATCTTTCATGCGGCTTTCAGTACAAGAATTTGGACAACCGGACACGCCGATTTTCATTTTGCTTGGCATTTCAAGGGACAAGTACTTGCGTTCGATTTGCATGCCAAGATGTACGCTGTCTTGTTTAGCGCGTTTACAGAAGGTAGTACCTGGGCAGATTTTTACGCTGCGTACGCGGTTAGATACAGTGTACGCTGGCTCCATGCCAAGCATCTCCCACGCTTTATCTACGTCTTCTGCTTTCAAATTCGTAATCATAATGCGTTGGCTGCCAGTTAATTTAAGAACGGCGCCGAACTCATTCGCTACGTCGATATATTTTTGTAATTGATCAGGTTGAATGAAACCTCCTGGAATGCGAGGTGTAATTGCATAACGGCGTTGGCCGTTTTTAATGCGTTGTAAATTTGCTGCAATTTGTGCCATGATAAATCCTTTCTCGAGCCCTCTCTGCGGAGAATAGTGGCTAAAACTACTTAGTTAATCTATAAAACTCTTTATATATTAATTATTTACGCCCTAGGGTTTTGTGAAAGCTTCGCACATATATACGGACAAGTGGGATGAGATCAACTAGGCGATGCCTTAACAAAACCCGACGTAATGATCAGTATGGGTATTTAGAATACTGACCCGACGCTCTTAGTATAAACCATTTTAACAAACAATAATGTAACCCAAGCTACAAAAATAGAACTTTTTAATATTAATTATTGATTGTTACTAACTATAATTATATACGATACTGTTTATAGATGAAACCCAAGGGTAACATATCGTATAATAGACACATAGAATGTTTTGATGTAGGAGAAACGATGAAAGTCCTTTACGATACTATTTTAAAAGCAACATATATAGGTCGCCCGAATCGTTTTGTGGTGACTTTAGATTTGAATGGTGAAAGCATACTCGCTCATTTGCCAAATCCTGGTCGCATGTGGGAGCTTTTGTTTACGGGGGTAACGATGTACATCGTCCCTCACGACAAGCCGGATGCAAAGACGAAATACCGCGTGATAGGTATAGAACGTGATGGCGTTGTTATCATGCTCGATACAAACTACAGCAACGATGTGGCGCAACATTTAATCGAAAATAAACTGATCCCTGGTTGGGAGGAGTGGCGCGTAGTGAGACGGGAGTATACGGTTAAACTACACGGCACATCATCTCGCTTTGACTTGCTCCTCACCAATGATAAGGGCGATGAGTTCTTACTAGAGGTTAAGTCCTGTACTTTGTTCTCCAAAACGGGTGCCATGTTTCCTGATGCTATTACAGAACGGGGTCGCAAGCATTTATTGCATCTGAAAGAATTGCAAAATGAAGGCTACCACACAGGCGTTCTATTCCTCGTACAATGGGACCAAGCGCAGTGGTTCTTGCCAGATTATCATACGGACTTGGAATTTGCCCGTACCTTTAAAGAGGTAGCACCTTTTTTAGATTGGAAAGCCGTTGCTGTGGCTTGGGATGAAACTTTCACCATGCCTACGGTGACACATGAATGTTCCTATCCGAGTAGCGTCCTCGATACAGAGGCTCATGATAGTGGCGTGTATGTGATGGTCATGCACCTCGATCACGATCTAGATCTCGAAATCGGTTCTAAAGGGATGATGCATTTCAAATCTGGTTACTATATGTACGTTGGTTCTGCGAAGGCAAATTTGACGAAACGCATTGAACGTCATAAACGAAAACGGAAGAAAATGCACTGGCATTTAGATTACTTCCGAGGTTACTGCGAAATGATAGCGGGTTTGCCGATTCGTACTAGTGGACGGCCGCAGGCTATGACAATTTCCGCTCAGGAACGGCGTAAAGGTAAATTTTCTGATGATGACTCGGCTGTTCGTGAAAGCGCAGATGTAGATTTAACTAAAATTGACGTAGAATGTGCTCTCGCTGATGCGGTGCGAGCTATTGCGGAATGGAATGTACCGAACTTTGGGTGCAGCGATTGTGAATGCAACAGCCATCTATTCGGAATGAGCGAAAACCCGATACATAATAAAAAATTTATGAATGTGATAGAAGATTTTCGTATGAATAGATTGGATGCGCTAGTTAAGTGATTGTTGTTAATGGCGAATAACCGAAAATAGTATGGATGGGGCCCGAATACAAATATGCTAGATTGTTAAAAAAGGGATTCCCTTATCTCTTCGCTCCAAAGCGAGCTAAGTCGCTCATCAATAAGGGAATCCCTTTTTATAACGTTAAATGTGAATTCGTCCCATCCATACCTATGTTTTCTATTAACTAGTTGCCTCGACCATTAACAACAAAAACCCTTTTCCTTTCGCATGGGGCGAGGCCCCTGATTGGGAAAAGGCAGTGAAGTAGAGTATCAACAATCAGCTGATTTTATCAATAATTGTGGCTACATATTTGATACACATGGAATATTTGGAGAGAGGTGTGGTTGTGTATGCCTTTGTTTGTTAGGTTTGTGTTGTTGGTTTTGGTGTGTGTTTGTAGTGTTGTGTTGAGTGGTTGTTCTTTCATTTGGACGACGGAGAATGGTGATCCTGCTACACCAGAGGATATCAAGTCTAGTGTGGAGAAGGAGTTTTCGGTTGTGCATCCGAATCTTGTTCTCCAGTCGTCTGTGGTAGAGAAGGAGAAGCCATTCCAGCGAAATGTGTATGTGTTTTATGATGAAAGTAATGGTTTTTCCTTTACCACAAATTCTGTAGTGAAGTGGCCAACCTTGCCGGCCCCTGGTGGTGAGCGAAAAAATGATGCGAATTTTACGTATTCACAAGCGTATTTAGTTCATTTGAATGGTTCGTTAGTGGAGCGTGCTAAGCAGTATGGCATGCGGATGGCGACGCACGAGGAAGCCTTGGAGTTAGCTAAGTCTAAAGCGACACGTGTGGCAGGTACTAATAAGATATCTCTATTCACATATGATGAGATTATCTTTGTAGACGAATCTGTAAAGGGTAAAGATATTCTAACCTTTATGAAATCTATATATAGTTTGTATAAACCGCAAGACAACCCAGCGTTATTGCACCCTCCTTCTGATAGAAGCGTAGGCTTTTATTATCTACCAAAAGAAGAAGCGGACAAAACAAAAGCTAAGTATTTGATCGCCTTTCGATTTATGGCAAAAAATGATTGGAAAGAAACTATGCTAACAGGCATTGGTAGTACTGGTAATGACACTTCGGCTGTGGAACGAGACTTTGTTAGCATTTTAGATCATATGATACAACATGCGGCTCATTAAATAAGAGATAGAGGTTACTATATTTTATAGAATTAATTACAGTTGGGCAACAGTTGTACAATTGGGCCATGTAATGGGAAGGAACTTTTACAAAATATAGCGTTATATACGCAAAAATGCTATAATTATATGATGAATTAGTATCAGTGTTAGTAAAATGAGGTGAGATTGTGGCAGACCAACAATGGTCCCACGGGAATATTCATCCCGTTCAGATTGATAAAGAAATGAAGAACGCGTATATCGATTATGCAATGTCCGTAATCGTTATGCGTGCACTTCCAGATGTGCGCGATGGCTTGAAACCAGTACATCGCCGTATTTTGTACGCGATGCACGAAACAGGCATGACGCCAAATAAACCGTACAAGAAATCCGCTCGTATCGTCGGTGACGTACTCGGTAAGTATCATCCACATGGTGATAG
Organism: Veillonella parvula DSM 2008; assembly: GCF_000024945.1. Taxonomy (NCBI): domain Bacteria; kingdom Bacillati; phylum Bacillota; class Negativicutes; order Veillonellales; family Veillonellaceae; genus Veillonella; species Veillonella parvula. The sequence goes on along the minus strand of NC_013520.1, from coordinate 2,104,863 downwards.
CTCCGTTTATGATGCGACGGTTCGTTTGGCGCAAGATTTCAATACGCGCTACCTCTTGGTTGACGGTCACGGTAACTTCGGTTCCATCGACGGCGATAGTGCCGCTGCGATGCGTTATACCGAAGTACGTATGGCGAAGATTACAACGGAAATGCTTGCCGATATCGACAAGGAAACTGTTGATTTCATGCCGAACTATGATGAAAGCTTGCAAGAACCAACAGTATTGCCAGCGAAGATTCCAAATCTTCTCATCAATGGTTCTAGCGGTATCGCCGTAGGGATGGCAACAAACATTCCACCACATAATCTCAATGAGGTATGTAATGGCCTAGCGATGCTCATCGACAATCCGGATGTGACTGTAGATGAATTGATGACCGCTATTAAAGGGCCAGACTTCCCGACTGGAGCGCTCATTTTGGGCCGAGAAGGCATCAAAAAAGCGTATTCCACAGGTCGTGGTAGCGTTAAAATGCGTGCTCGTGCAACCATCGAAGAGATGTCTAAGGGTAAGCATAAGATCGTAGTGACTGAGATTCCTTACCAAGTGAATAAGGCTCGCGTAATTGAAACAATTGCGAACTTGAGCCGTGATAAGGTAATCGATGGCATTACAGCACTTCGCGATGAATCTGACCGTCAAGGTATGCGCATCGTTATTGAATTGCGTGCTGATGTGCAACCAGATATCGTTCTTAACAAACTATATAAACACACTCAACTTCAAGAATCTTTCGGCGTGATTATGCTGGCCCTCGTGGATGGTCATCCTCGCGTATTGAATTTGAAAGAAGTATTGGGTTACTACTTAGATCACCGTCTAGATGTAATTGTACGCCGCACTCAATTCGAGCTCAACAAAGCCGAAGCGCGTGCACACATCTTAGAAGGCTTGTTGATCGCTCTCGACCACATCGATGAAGTTATCGCTACAATCCGCAGTTCTCAAACTGACGAAATCGCACGTAACGCATTGATGCAAAAATTCGGGCTTTCAGAAAAACAAGCGGTAGCCATCCTCGACATGCGTTTACGCCGTTTAACAGGCTTGGAACGCGAAAAAATCGAAGAGGAATACAAGGAATTGTTGGCATTGATCGAAGACTTGAAAGCTATCTTGGGTAGCGAAGCGCGTCAACGTCAAATCATCAAAGACGAACTCGATGATATGAAGAAAAAATACGGCGACCCTCGCCGTTCTGAAATCACAATCGATACGTCTGACCTTGATGTAGAAGACCTCATTGCTGACGAAGAAATGGTTATTACCTTGACTAAACAAGGTTACATCAAACGCATGAACGCGAATGTATATCGCAACCAACATAAAGGCGGCGCTGGCGTTATCGGCATGAAGACGAAGGAAGACGATTATGTAACGCAAATTATGCATGTGCGGACCCATAATACATTGTTATTCTTCACATCTGCAGGCCGTGCATATCGACTCAAGGCATACGAAGTGCCGGAAGCAGGTTCCCGCAACTCTCGCGGTACCGCTATGGTTAACGTATTGCCACTCGCTGTAGGTGAATCCGTTACGACTATGATCGACCTTGAACGTGTCCATGAAGATGTAAATTTATTTATGGTCACTGAATTTGGCGTTGTCAAACGTACGGCTATTGAAGAATACCGTAATATCCGTCGTTCTGGCCTCAATGCGATTAACCTCGACGAAGGCGATCGTTTGATTTCCGTTAATGTAACGACTGGCAATCAAGACATCTTGATTGGTACTAAGTTGGGTATCGCTATTCGCTTTAGCGAGCATGATGTGCGCCTTATGAAACGGGCGGCTCACGGTGTGCGTGGCATTAAATTGAATGCAGGCGACGTAGTTGTAGGCGCTGGTGTTCTTAATACTGATGAAAGTGAAGCACAAGTGTTTACTATCTCTGAAGAAGGTTTTGGTAAACGCAATGATGCGGAAGCTTATACATTGCAAAAACGCGGTGGTAAAGGCTCTAAGAACTTCAAGATTACGAACAAAACAGGCGACGTAGTGGCCGTAGAGGTTGTTCATAATGATGATGAAGTTATGCTTATTTCTGAGCAAGGCAAAATCATCCGCTTCAACATGAACGATATCGCTGTGAAGAAAGGCAAAGCTATTTCTGGTGTGAAAACACAAAACCTCGACGAAGGCGATAAGGTAGCTAGTATTGCTGTTATTCCAGGCGCTGAAATCGAAGAAGAAGTAGAATAATATAAAACACTATATAACTATTGAGTAACCATGGGCGACCATCTAAGATGGTCGCCTCTAGTGTTGGGGAGTTTAAAAATGAAAAAATGGCTAGCTGCTATGTTTGCAGCAGGAGTTTTCTTTGTAGGTGGCTTTGGTCAAGCTGGTGCTGCTGACTGGTACTATATCGATGCTGATGCTGACGATGCGGCATGGTTTATTGACAACTCTTCTGTATATAAAACAGATGATGCGGCTACAGTACTTGTTAAAATTAACAATGTAGAAGGCTTTACATATATCTACACAGTACGGATCGATCGCAAAGAAAAAACATGGACAGAACTTGATACAACAGTATATAGCAATGCTGGTATAGCATTGCTATCCAGTAAAGAAACACAAAAACCTACGAAAATTGAACCGGACACCATGGGGGCGGAAGTTATGCAGGCCCTATGGGGGAAATAATTTCCCATAATTGAGCAGGTTTATTTTTCATACAATATTTAGTTTTTCCTTATATACTAGTTTGTATATTTTTGTATTTTCTTTGAGAGGTATTAATATGAAAAAAACATTGGCAGCTGTTTTGGCAGCAGGCGCATTATTAATCGGCGGTATTGGTAGTGTTGATGCGGCTAATTGGTATACAGTAGGCACTGATAGCAATGGTGTTACTTGGTCTATCGACAATGATTCTGTTAAAAAAGACGATAAAAAAGCGGTAATGGACATTAAAGCTATGGACTACGAAGGTTACCACTACATCGTGACTGAAGAGTTCAATCATAAAAAACGGGAAGTTAAGGATCTTAAGGTGACTCTTTATAACCCACAAGGTTATGTTGTGAAAGAGGAACAAGTTAATAAAGATAGCCGTAAAGTTGAGCCAGGTACGCCTGCGTATGCTGTATTCCAACTTATTTGGGGCGATAAATAATTGAATCCTACAGACGAGACACTCTTGATCAGTACAGGCTTGTTTGGATTGAATGATTTTGTGAAAGCTCTTCACTTGCGCACGTTCTCTTATGGAGGGCGTGCGTTTTTTATGTGAATTATTTATTGTTTCATGGTAAAATGTGATTTATATTACACTTTTTCGGAGATTTTGTGCAAAAGTGTAACAATTCTACATAGTATAAACTTTCACTATAGCGTATACTATAGGTAAGATGCAGAAGTATGGCTTGGGTGCAGTGCTCCGTAGTTTGGCATATTTCGCCCCAATAGGTTTGGTAGTTATAGTTTGTTAGAGGAGGTCCTCATGTCTCAATACGAATTTATCGATAAACGCGTGCCGATTGCACTAGACAATCCATCCATTTATCACGACATTTCCAAGTGTAAAAACTGTACGTTATGCCGTCGCGCTTGTGCGGATGTAATGAGCGTACTTGATTACTACGACCTTGATGCAAACGGCGATGTGCCTGTATGCATCCATTGCGGTCAATGTGCGGCAGCATGCCCATTCGACTCTATGCATGCTAAATCCGAGCTTGAAAAGGTAAAAGCAGCCCTTGCAGATCCTGAAAAAATCGTCGTAATCCAAACGGCTCCGGCTGTTCGTGTAGCAATTGGTGAAGGCTTTGGTTATGAACCGGGTACATTCTTGGAAGGTAAAATGGTCGGTGCCTTGCGTGCACTTGGTGCAGACTATGTAGTAGATACTAACTTTGGTGCGGACTTAACCATTATGGAGGAAGCATCCGAGCTTGTAGAACGCCTTAAAAATGGCGGACAAATTCCTCAGTTTACAAGCTGTTGCCCAGCGTGGGTACGCTTTGCGGAAATCTATTTCCCTGAATTGATTCCTAACTTGTCTTCTACACGTTCTTGTATCGCTATGGAAGCGGCCATGATTAAAACGTACTTTGCAGAGAAAAAAGACATCGATCCTCGTAATATCGTATCCGTATCTGTAAACCCTTGTACGGCTAAAAAAGCAGAAACAAAACGGGAAGAAGAAAATGCGGCGGCTCGTTACCACAATGACGACTCCCTTGGCATGGATACAGATATTTCCATCACAACTCGTGAGTTCATCCGTTGGATCCAAGAGGAAAACCTCGACTTCAATGCCATTGAAGATTCTAAATTTGATGATTTAATCGGTATGGAAACTGGGGCCTCTATCATCTTCGGTAACACTGGCGGTGTTATGGAAGCGGCGATGCGTACGGCTTACAAGCTTATCACTGATAAAGAGCCACCTCCATATGCGTTGACTCACCTCGAGGACGTTCGCGGTATGGAAGGCGTAAAAGAGGCGACTGTTCAATTGGGTGATGATGTAACATTGTCGGTTGCCGTTGTTCACGGTGGTAAAAACACACGTGACTTCTTGAATGCATTGAAAGACAGCGGTAAACACTACGACTTCATCGAAGTTATGGCGTGCCCAGGTGGCTGTATTGGTGGCGGTGGTCAACCGCGCACTAAATTGCCACAAGCAGTTAAAACTAAGGAAGCTCGTATCGGCGGTCTTTACGAAGCTGACGAAAATTATAAATGGGTTGCGTCCTATGAAAATGAAGAAATCCAAACATTGTACAAAGATTTCTTAGGCGAACCATTGGGTCACAAGGCACACGAACTTTTACATACACACTACACAGACCGCAGCGCGGTTCTTGGTACTCGTAAAGACGTAACACCTGAAACATGTCCAACATCCCCTAAATTTAAAGGCTAATGATAGCCGATTGCTTAAATATGGTGCAAGTTGGTGTTGACGACATGCCAGTAAACAAAGAAAAATTTAAAGGTTAATAATAGTCGATTACTCAAACAGCAGGCTGTTATAAAGTAATCAAATGTTTATATACTCATAGTAGCGTTAGCTATTTAGGGTATAACAACATAAAATAGAAAATCCTACGGGTCATGAGTGACTTGATACTCACGTAGCCTTTTGTTACAGTGCGGTCACTTTTTAAACGATTCGTAGGATTTTTTTATATAATTATTCAAAATTCACATATTTTTACTGTATAACTTTATTATAATAATCCAGTATAAAAAAATTATTTTATTATGAGGAAAAGATGAATCATTTAGTGTATAATATAAAAATATACTGTACGGATCAAGAGGGGACTTATGGGTGTTGCATTGGGAGAGCAACATAGAAAGCCCATAATATTCATAATATTGCGTAAGCATTAAGGAGCTTTTAGGAGAGATGAACCAGTTTTTTCGGCGGGTCCTGAGTGGCCTTGCCTTATTAGTTGCTGTCGTTGGTACAACTGGATGCCAACATGAGAGTCAGGCAGAACAAGAAACGGTACGAACCGTATCGTACCGTGCCGTCATGGAGTCCAACAAGCCGGTGTCTGAAAAGGTGGACACTTGGATTGCGGCCATGTCTCAAGAGGATAAGGTGGGGCAGCTGATGATGATCAGCCTTCATGGCAGTACGATAGGACAATCCCAAAAGGATGTGATCCGAAAATACCGTGTCAGTGGCGTTATGCTAACGAATGAAAATCTTATTAATAAGAACCAAGTGAAAACTTTCACCAGCGATATTATGCAAACGGCGATAACCTCTAGCATGGTGACACCCTATATCGGGGTACATCGTGATCGCATATTGCATGGGAATGAAAGTTTCTTGCGGTTGCCGAAGCCCAATCGGTGGGGGCAATTGCCTATGGATCGTATCATCAACTTGGCCACGCGATCTGCTATTGAAATGCGGGATATGGGTTTTAACCTAGTTATTGGGCCTAATGCTAATCTTGGTGTACCTAATATGTCTTATACATCCGATCCCACGTGGGCAGGCCATATAAACCTTGCCATGGTGGAGCGTTACCAAATTAATCATATGTGGTTCGCTTATAACTACTTTCCGGCGGTGACCTTAGGGGATGCGTCCTTTGGATCTGCTAATGAGGCGAAAGCGTATCTCAGCAATAATGATGTAGCCGTCTTTAAACGTCTCATTGCGCAGACGACGGCGAATAGCTATATGCTTGTGATGAGTCACATCCAGATTCCTGCTATCGATAACGAACACTTGGCGAGCTCCTCTAAGCCGATTATTGACGGTTGGCTTCGCAAGGAGCTTGGCTATAAAGGTATCGTTATGACAGACCGTATCGATGTGGGTGCGTTGCAATCCAATCAAAAGATAGGCGATTACGCTGTGGCCTCTATCTTGGCGGGCAGTGATCTCATCCTTGTTGATGCGGATACGATTCATATCGATGAAGTCTATCGTGCGCTGACCCAGGCGGTGGCGGATGGAACGATTTCGAATGAACGCCTCAACGAATCGGTTAAGCGCATCTTATTGATGAAAATGCAAACGCAAATTGATCCATAAGATATTTAGGAATATTAGATTTTGTAATCAGAAATTTACGAATTAGATATTTACTATTAAGAAGTTTAGTATAAGAACATTCAGTAACAATTTAATATACTTTATATGCAAATGACGTGCTATACCTTTTGGTAAGCACGTCATTTTTAATATATATAGATTAAAATATAAAATATATAGTTTAATATGTATATCTTATAATGTATAACTTATATAACCATGCCTTATAGGATATGTTGATATCAAACATATCTGGGAATAACGTAATCATAAGGCCTTTTATGATAGTAAGGAAATACGTATCACATGAAAGCTCTGATTTGATGGGTAAAAAAATTAACATAATAAAAAGCTATGTTAACTATATGAAAAAAAGTTTAATAATGATTTAAAATTATGATATAATAATTTCCGTAAATAGTTGGAGGTGAGTATATGAATTTTGTGGGACGTGCTGAGATTATAGAGAGTATCCAGTCCCGTATTGCATTGGGCCGAATGAGTTTATGTGTTGTATATGGCCCTCATCGCAGTGGTAAATCCTATGTGGCTTCGCAGCTTGTACGCCGTCATAAGGCGGTATACTTGGCGGGGCGCATGGCTAATGAATCAGTCCATGTGGCTGATATAAATAGAGCTCTTGAGGCACGTTTTGTTCCTGCTGATGCTCAAGATACATTCGAGCCTGTAGAGAGTTTGCAGCAGGCCTTTGTAAGGCTTTTTGAAAGCAGTGTGAAAACACCTCAAACTGTGGTGATTGATGATTATCCATCTTTAGTGGAAGCAGTTCCTCAGTTTCCCATTCACTTGCGCGATTTATTAGATACTTATAAAGATACGAGTCGTTTGAACATCATTTTGATGGCGAATGGCATGGAACAGCTCGATGGTCGCATCATTGGCAATCGCAGCCTTATCGGACCTTTCGTGTCCGAATATCTTGAGGTGAAACCATTTTCCTTGGTGGATATGAAATCCTTGGGCCTTCACTATGCAAAGGACGATTTGCGCACCGTCTTTGCCGTAACAGGTGGGTTACCTGCCTATGTGCAATACTTTGATAATGGTGAAAGCATCGATACGAATATTATTAACTTGTTCTTCTCAGTAACGGGAGCTCTCTTTGAAGAAACACAGTATATCTTGCATCGAGATATGAAAAATATAACGGGTGCCAATGCCATTTTAACGGGTCTTGCTAGCTTGGAAAGACCGTACTATGTGGAGCTTTTACAAGAAAGCCAAATTAAAAGTGGCACGTTCACATCTCGTTTGAACGATCTTATGTCCATGGGGCTCGTAGGTCGCATTCAGGCAAGTAGTCGTGGGAACGCGAAGTACGCGGATTACCATTTCACGAACAGTATGTTCCATTTCTGGTACCGCTATGTATATAAATACTGGGGCGACATCGTGCGCGGCTATGGTGCTGATGTATATTATAATCATGTAAAACCGCAGCTAAACGACTTTGTTCAAGCCGCGTGTATTGCGATTTAATCAGACAATTTCAGATTGAATACTATTACTTAAAGATTGAATACTATTACCCAATGATAGTATATATTTCCTCTAAAAAATGACACCACATTACATATGTGGTGTCATTTTTAGTAATTATATATTTTCAGCAATTACCCTTTTAATCGCATACTTATGTTGTACTTTGGATAGAAATAAAGACTCAAATATAACAAAATATAGTGAAATTCCAAGGAATTGCGGATTTGTCAAAACACTCTTTCCGCGGTATTGTGTACATAAGCGCTATGCCATGGCAGGAAAGGGGATTTATGTTATACACAAACGAAGAACCTTTAGTACAAAGAACATGTATTAAAACTGCAAACTTACAACATGACAACTATCAGTCAGAAAAATTAGAAACACAGGCATTACCATCTCATTCTTTATTATCGAAAGCTGATGAGTCTAGCCGAAGTATTCCAGAGAAACTGAAATTACAGACCCTCGTCTATGGTCATCAAGTCTTATCGTCCTTGTCGGACAAGAGTCTCGTGTCCATTTGTCAAAAGCCAAATATGAGGATTCAGACGGTAGGGTATCAGCCGTGGTCCGTTGATGAGCTTCGTCATGATGCGGCACAAATCGAGCTCTGTCGCAGGTATCGACCGCTCATCTTGCACTATACTAATCGCATGGGAAACCGTGAGTTCCGCGAGGACGTAGAGAGCTATCTTTGGGCCATCCTCATAGAATCGATTTATAGCTTTGATTTGGAAGGGCCCGTACCGTTTCCAGGCTTTGTGAAAGCTGGCATCATGTACGGTTACATGAGGTACTGGAAGCGGGAGCGATTGCGTTATCGCCGTGAAATTCACATCCCAGATCGCACCACCGATGATGGAGAAGTCGCCTTTGGTATGGATATCTTCGCATCTGGCGAGAATGTGGCGGATATGGTAATGAGTGCCGACGAAGAGCATAGGCTGCGAGCCCGCCTCGTATGGGCTTTAGGCAGACTATCTCCTGATCAACGGGACCTGCTGCGCCGTGTCTATGGTGAGTGTCAAAGCTTGGTATCGGTTAGTGAAGAGTTGAACTGCAGCCGCCAAGCCATCCAACGGCGCCACGAACGAGCTATTCGAAAGCTGCGTAGATATTTGAGTACGGACTTTGAAGTCTTACGTGTGCATTAGTTATTATAATTTAATTTCTTATTTATATCCTATATATTGCATATTTCTTTTAATCTCGATTAACAAATATACATAAAATATGCAATTCTCAATTTAAATGAGAAAATAATGACACATCAAGGTATATTTAACTTTTACAAGATCATAAAGTCTTTAAATATACATAAATTTCTATAGTTTTGTATATATATTTACAAATTATACAGGCTGATATACAATTAAGTCAGCAGCAGATTAAAGCATGCTAATCTGCTTTCACAGAACACGTGTTCATTGTATTGTTGAAAGGAATGTTCCTGATTAGATTGGAGAGGATTCCATGGCAATAGATGATAAACTAACAGATTTGATGGCCGCTCGGCTATCTAAAGGAGAAGATTTGGATTTGATCTACACGAATCCAAAGAATCACATTGTTTGTTTTATTCCTACCTATCAACCTAGTGGTGGGGACAGTACGAAGTGTTATTTTGTGGATGGACGCGAAGAAATGGTCCATCTGCCGATGCGAACGATTACGCGAGAGCTGGCGATGCAGGAAGGGCTGAGACCCAATTACATCATGACCAGCGATGGTCGACGCAGCAGCTATACCGCGCCTAAAACCTATGGTCCGCATTTAACCTTTGCTCATATTAAATGTCGCCGCCCTATCGGCAAGGACGTGGTGTACGGCCTCTTTAACGTGGCTATACCCTATGAATATATCGTTACGGAAGGTCCGGAACCGGATACGAGCTATATTCATGTGGCGGACTTTGCACCGATCTTGGTGTACCAATCCCCGCGTCATGTCAAACACAAACTGAATGAAGCGATGCTAGAACACTGCAACTACGTGCGTAAAATGCTAGCCCGCATCAAACTCAGCCAAAACCCTCAAGTCGTGGCCGAACTATTTATCGCCTGGAGAGACCTAACGAGATAATTCGTTGGACGGTGAAAGTACAAGTAGGAGGGTGGAGAGAAATCTGGGAAAGGAGGATAGGCGTATAAGAAAAAGAAGAAACTGCTGGAGCAGATGAACTATTGAAAATAAGTTACATATGGCATCTCAATAGAGCTACCTTATATAAGGTGGCTCTATTTTCATATGTTTTTCACTAATGCTAGTGATGTGCTATAATAGACCTAGATTTAATCTTTGGAAAACTAAATCTGCGCCGTTGTGATAGTGGCGCGGTTAAACGGCATTATTTTAGCTCGCTAAAGTGCCTTTTGGGGTAGATTTACAATCTCCGCCGTTTTTGGCATTTTAGAACCAGTAAATACCTGTTGTTTCAAAGACAGGGTTAAATTAAATGATCCCCATTAGGGGACGGAAACTCACTTGTAAACTTTCTTCATCTGCACCCGTCATTTCACGAATGTTAAATTAAATGATCCCCATTAGGGGACGGAAACCGTACTAATTGAGTTTGCACTGTGAAATCATAGATATTCAATGCTTGTTAAATTAAATAATCCCCTGATGGAGACGGAAACCAAGCTATATGACCTATAGCAATAGCTTCTTTTGTTGCACTAATATTAAATAAAATGATCCTCATTAGGGGACGGAGACTAGGTACTCTTTGGCTAATTCTCTATATTCTTTATCCGTCATGTGTTAAATTAAATAATCCTCATTTGGGGACGGAAACATATGGAAATCATCATTAATGATATGCAGTAATTCATGTCTAATGTTAAATTAAATAATCCCCTTACGGGGCCGGTTCTTATATCAAAAACTTATATAAGTACAAAAATATAGCCAGTATCTTCTTTTTAGTGAATATACTGGCTTTTTTGTATAAATCGGATGTCTTTTCTATTGGTTTTAATTAGAAATGAATATATAATGAAATCGATAGATTGTGAGTGTTATATATTCAGATATGCGTAAGATAGAAAGGAGGGATTTTATTGTCTGATAATGTAGAGATTATGTCTATAGAGTTGGTTATAGTTGCAGATCTATCTATCAAAATTGTACAGTCCATAGGTAGTGTTTTACATGGTGTACTAATGGAGCTTGTGGGAACAGAGTATGCAGGCCAATTACATGAGACTGGTTTACGTCCTTATAGCCAATATATTTACTTTGATAAACATAAAAAACAATATATATGGCGTCTTTCAGCCGTAACAGCTGATGCAGTTAATCGTATAGTAAGACCTGCGTTAGAAATGCCTGAGAAAATCTTCTTATAGCAAAAGCGAGGTTATTTATATATTAAAGATAGAACTATTTTGGAAGAAACCTCCTATGAGGCTTTGATACATAAGTTCTGGAGTAGTGATGCATTCTACTCTCAGACTAAGTTACAGTGCATGAGTACCACAAGTTTTAAAGTAGATCGGCAATATACAATCTTCCCCGAAGCATTTCGTATATACCGCTATTTATTGCGTCAATGGAATCACTTTAGTACTTTTGGAATGATGGATGCTGATTCCCTTTTAGATACTCTTAAAAAGGGGGTATTTATACGAGACTATAATCTACGTATGGGAATTTATAGTCTTGAAGGCATAAATATAAGAGGATTCCGAGGTCAAATTGTTATGCAATTTAAAAGAAATATAGAATTGCAAAGGATTTTGGCACTGTTGGGTTACTATAGTCAATTTACTGGACTTGGTATTAAAACGGCACTTGGTATGGGTGGTGTGAAGTGTGAAATTATAGAATAGTTTCCACTAGAAATATATGAATGTTAAAAAGTTAATATTCATATATTATTGGCTTTATCTGAATTTATAGATAGAGTTTTTTGTACAGTTTTACTTGTTTATCTGGGTATAGTAGATAGTATTTTAATTGTCTAAATATGGTATTAAATGAGAAGAATTGACATGGATATTATGGTATGGTCTTAGACTAAGGGTAATAAGGGTAGATGATTGATTATATTTTTCTTTAAACTCAAATGAAAAGAAAATGAACTTAATTGTTGACGTAAAATCTATAAACCCTTATAATAACTGTAATCTTAGAAAAATCATTTACCACTAGTATTTATCTATGCTCATCGACATTTTAGATGCAATGGGAGCACAATTTGACCGTTTACGGTGTGAGGTTTGCCAAAACCTATTTTTAAGCCACATGAATACTGGCTTTCTAAGACACGCTGTTGCAACAGTGCTTACCGTTTACGGTATTGAAACATTATATGAATATTATTACTAAATCAGAACATCAAAGTTGCAACAGTGCTTACCGTTTACGGTATTGAAACTCTATAAATTAGTCACGACTATAATTATTAAAGTCGTGGTTGCAACAGTGCTTACCGTTTACGGTATTGAAACATTATATGAATATTATTACTAAATCAGAACATCAAAGTTGCAACAGTGCTTACCGTTTACGGTATTGAAACTCTATAAATTAGTCACGACTATAATTATTAAAGTCGTGGTTGCAACAGTGCTTACCGTTTACGGTATTGAAACACCCATTCGCCTAGTGCTTTATGATAGTGACTTACAGGGTTGCAACAGTGCTTACCGTTTACGGTATTGAAACTTGTATTGATGGCGGTGCACAATATTATCAAATGTTAAGTTGCAACAGTGCTTACCGTTTACGGTATTGAAACCAATAAGATCAATATTATTAATATTATCAAGCTGGCTAGTTGCAACAGTGCTTACCGTTTACGGTATTGAAACCTCCTTTATAAACATTATAATAAATAATCGTAACATACAAGTTGCAACAGTGCTTACCGTTTACGGTATTGAAACTCTTCACCTTCTTCATGGAATTCGCCTTCATCATCAAGTTGCAACAGTACTTACCGTTTACGGTATTGAAACTGTAAACCAATAGCTTTATTTTTATGGCCAAATGCTGCAGAGTTGCAACAGTGCTTACCGTTTACGGTATTGAAACGCTTCATAAACTGCGATAACACACATAATAATTCTCGTTGCAATAGTACTTACCGTTTACGGTATTGAAACTTATCGGAGTTGAGCCAGCTTCACGCATCAATTAGTTTTTGTTGCAACAGTGCTTACCGTTTACGGTATTGAAACCCCTAAAATTGATTTCTGACCGCTCGCAGTCGGACCGTTGCAATAGTACTTACTGTTTACAGTATTGAAACGACATTTCGTTCAAGGTAACTTCTTGCTTCATTAAGTGCGGTTGCAATAGTATTTATCGTTACGATATGTGTACTACAGATGGTGAGGTAGAAGCGGGCACAGCGCAACGATGAAATCCTCTATATTGCAGTTATTTATACAGATTGAAGGTGTAAATAAAGGTGATAAGGGGTTGCACTATATTTTTATATCTAATAGAAAACGAGTGAATCTTTTGAATTCACTCGTTTTTTTTATGTCTTAGTTTTTTTGAATTTGGTTATATTAGCTTTCATCTTATACTAAAGACGTAGCCGATGAGCGGTGATAATCTTAATATGTTTAGGGGATCCTAGTTTTGCATCAGATTATTTGTAGCTTGTTGGGGATTGTAGAAAATATGTATAGCGTTAGGTATAGGAGGTAGTATATGAACATTAATTGGAATGGATTATTTTAATAATAGTATATTTAGTTGTAATGATAGGAGGGATGTTATGTCGCCTTTAGCAGTGGATTCTGCAGTAGCAGTGTTAGTAGCGGTGCTTGATGCACTTGAAGAGTAATTTTATTTATGTATGTTGATCGGTTAAAGTTTGTAAGGTGGTGATATTTTGAGTAAGTATAGAATTGGATTAGAAAAGTAATTATTTTGTTAAATTGTATAGGGTAGTTAATCATATGTTAGGTTTCATACTATCTTAAACAGAGCGTAGTAAGTGACCTCGTTTTTTTGATTCGTTAAGTTTTAGTACATAGTATTATTGTATAATTGGTGTAGATTTTGATTTGGATACAAAAAAGTTAAAGGACCTAGTGCATAGAGATATGTGACTAGGTCCTTTAGTTTATTAAAAGGATACCTCTATTGTATATAAAGGTATCCTTTTAATCGTATAATTTTATAAATATTAGATACTAGGGGCATGAATGAGTGCTATTTTATAAATTGTTTCTAGTTGCTTTTTTAACGGACCATCATCTGTAATTCGGACTGCACAGCCTAGTTTTAATAAATGTCGTAAGATATCTATTTCCTGGAAGGGAAGATAGCTAACTTCAATGGTAAACTCTTCATCGTTAATATCTTTAGCTTGAATTGTATAGTTGCTAAAATAGTTAAAGCAACGATCAACTGCATTGTTTGCATCGTGCAAGGTAAATGTTACGGTTCGCTTTGATTCATCTCTATAGTTAGCATATATAGTTTCTATATCTTCTAGTCGTGGTGCAGCCGTTTTTATGATATTAGATTCATTGCGTAGTGGATAGTCTAAAAAGGTATCCGTTGCATGGTCATAGGCAATAAGCGTATAGCCATTGCTTCCTACAGAGTATTCTATTCGACAAGGAGATAGATCCTTATCTTGAATAATGATACGTTTGTTATTTTGGATAGCTTGTAAGCACTGGATAATTACTTGCATTGTTAACGGAGTATCGTCTGTCATGGTTGGAACACGTGTCCATGATCCTCTTGGAAAAGTAGTGTCTGCAGTTTCTAATTCAGTAGATAATATTTGACATAGCTCTGGTGAAAGCAACCAGTTAGCTCGAGTATCAGAAATGAGATCCTTTAAGAACATTCTTTCAGCATCAGAGATAATAACAAGAGGCAAATCTGGAAGGATAGACTCAACCTCTTCGCCATTTTCATTTGGCTCAACTAATGCATCGGCTAGAAATTGCTCATAATCATCATTCCGTAATACTTTTTTGTATGGGGCTGGCGTGAGCAGCCTACGATGGTTAATTAATTCTTCTATATCTTGTTTTGTATGGACAACACCATTAATTAAGTCTAATTGCAATTGGTATTGTGTCGTAAAAGTGATAGCATTGATATCGTTTAAAACAGATGATACATAGGTACCATCTAAGTCTTTGTCTTTTTTAGTATTGTTATTATTAGATTCTTTTCTTTGAAGTGGATGAAGGAATCGATTAATTTTCTTTCGCTTTTTATATCCTTCTGGTTCTACAAAATCTATATTTAAAGAGGCGTATAAATTATTGTAGAATTTATCCTTAATACTGGATTTATTTGTGTATGTAATATATACATAAGGTAAATAGCTACGTAATTGTGGTAATAATTGTAAGGTATCTGGTACTTTTAGTTGTAATTCTATATATTCATCTGTTTTTGAGAGCACTGTTAGGAATTCTTTGAAATGACGAATAAATTTATCGTAGACCAACTCATAATTTTTTAAGGTCAAGAAGTGAATGATACAAGTATCAAATGTTTTATTTCTTGTTTGTATTTTTGGTACAGCATTAGTACTATTATATTTTGTAACCTCAAGAGCCTTGATGCGATCGATACGATTCCATTGGATACGTCCGTTATTAATACTACATAGCATATTTTTATTTTCCCCATAATGGGTTTGTAACGCTAATGGACTAACGATTTCCCTAGGTTTCCCAGATTCATAAAAGGATAGACGCACCTTTTTTTGTCGATGTAAGGCATCGGCTAAAGGGTAGAAAATGTCTCCATCAATTACATTATTTGGATTATTATCCTTGAAAGAAAAATATGTATTATTAAAGTCATAGTACATAGACTTTTGTTGGTCTTTTAAAGAAAAGTCATTAATCAAATACATAATTTTCTTGAGTAAGATATGACCTGCTGCTGAAGTAATAGAAATATTAGTATAAAAGAATACTGCCATTGCTAGTTCTTGCAATTGCTGTTTTGATAGTTCCTCTATAATAGTTGGTTTTATTGAATATGCATAGCCTTTTGTGTGCTCTGTTTTGGTGATAGCACCTAAAATTTCTAATGTCTTTACTTGGCGTTGAATATATTGTTGATCAATAATGCAAGGGGGCTCTTGTTTTTTGTTTCGTTGTTCATATAGGTTTTCTACCAAATCAATATAGTGATCCAAGTATGGTTCTTGGTTTAAATTATTATATAAATCTGTAATAGTTACATCATCGTTTGCTCCAATATATGATAAGATGCAGAGCTGTACATAAATTTGTTCTGGAACGGCAGCATATAATTCATATAAATTGTTAAGATAATTATAGCCATCTATAAAATCATCTTTTGCCAAATGATGAATAGATGTTTTACCAATTCTTTGTGTGTAAATGTGACGTATGATATCAAAATAATCAAGGCGACGAATCACATCGTCGTGCTGACTTTCTTTGATACCACGAACTGTTGCTTTACCTCTATTATGGTTTCCGAAAGTTAAGCTGCGAATAAATTGGCGCATACTAGCTAAATCATTTAGATAATTAGTTGTTGTTGCCATTATTGACTCCCTTTTAAATATGTACATTCCCGACTGTACAAAATGATTCTTAATTATGAATATAACATGATACAATATAAAATGTAAGGATAAAATTCGAGGGTAGGTTCTGATAATACACGGATGACCAAGTGTAGTTAATCAATTAATGTAGGTTTGGTGAAAGCTATGGCAATTCATAATATATTTTTGTCTTTTTTGAGTAAGGTGTCTAATACGAGTATAAAGACAATTGTAAATGCAGATATGGAAGATGCTATTCGTAGTAGTATTGCCACGAATGAGTCGTCTTTGAAATATATTTTATACCATACATGGAAGGATGAAAAAACAAGAGATATATCCTTTGATAAGATATATTTATTATGTACTGATGGTGTAATGGCACATCAAAGTAATAGCCCATCATCTTATGATATCTTTGTTAATCAAATGTGTAAGTTTTATAAAGTGATGGGCCGCAATGAGCAGGCCTTTTTAGATGCTCTTGATCATGTCCCATGTGGTACAGACTTAGATGATATTAGTCGTATTAAGTCTAGCATCATTGAGATGTCAAAGAAGATTCTTGATTTTAAAGATACTTTCACCAATGATAAAGATGAGGTCCGCCTCTATATGGATATCACTGGTGGCCCACGCAATGCAGCTATGATTCTCCTTGTTATTAGTAGACTGCTCGCCTATCATGGTATCGTTGTTGATGATGTATATTACTCTGGTTATAAGGAAATCGAGAACGACTCAGGAGAAATTACAGTTCATAAAGTACTAGATATTTATGAGCTTTTTGATATTATTGCAGGATTTGAAGAGTTTAAACTATTTGGTAGTGCCAAAAAATTAAATACTTACTTTAAGCCACCTGAAAATATTGGAACAGGTAATATTGAATCGACTGCTACCGCTACAAAAAAATTGCTAAAAGCTATGGACAGCTTTTCAGAAGCTATTAATATTTCAAGCCGTGGTGCATTTGAAAAATCTATAGCTTGTCTTGATGATAGCTTAGCCTTAGTACGTAGTATGGCAAATAATATAGATAGCAATAAGACCTTTGACCAAGAATTAATTGAATTATTGCATAAACCTATTGAGCAGTCGTATACTACACTTTTACAACATCATCGCAATCATGCTTCTGATGAACTAGCCTATATTGACTGGTGTTTAGATCATGATTATTTACAACAAGCACTTACCTTATTTTGTGAATATGTACCGGAATATGCAGTAGATAAAGGTATTATAGAGTGTGACCCACTCGTGTTTAATGCATATTATGAAGATACGCAACAGAATAAAGAAAAGAGATTGCTCCAAGCTGCTATAAAAGCATGGAATAGAGCCGGGAATAATATCGAGTTTAGTACATTTTATAATGTAGTCATGCCCGATCATGATAAGAAAACTTCTGAAAAAGATGTACGGTCTATGCCTATGCGCTTATTCAATTCTATTAATAACGCTCGTATGCAAAACTTGACGGCTATGATAAATACAAAAAAAGATAAAGTAGCTCCAGGTATCGATAAAGTAATTACTTATTATATTAAATTCGTAAGAAACGAAAAAAAGAAAATACAAATTGTTGAAAGAGACTTTCAAAAGCAGAAGGAATGTATTCATTTGATGGTGGATGAATACACTACTAAACTTAGAGAAAAATGTGAGGTTCTCTTAAATCAATATGGGTTTACACTTTATTTACAAGACGGTAGATATGCTGATAATTATACATTATTAGAATATATCTCGTTTTTGCAAGATATTCTAGAAAGCTCAGAGAATATAGAGAACTTTAATAATATATTAGAGTCATTGTGTAAAAATATAATATCTGAAGTTTTAAGTAAAGAGGAATATAAAGAGTATATTATTTGTGATGCAGATAATTCTTCGTTTAGGTTGAAAAAAACAAGTATGTTAGCGCGTAATATGGTATGTAATGCTATATTAAATCATTTAATTGAAGAAAAAAAATATAAGGCCTATAAGAGTCTTATTATGCATCAATTACCAGATACTAAAGATAGTGCAGTGACTACGGCTGAGTTATTATTATCACAACGAAAACCGTATGATAAAGGGGTTCCTTTATTTGAGGTTTCGGGTGTATATATTCCGCATGTAGCATTAGAGGATGTAACTAAGACAATGAAGTTTATTGAGCAATACTTTGAGATAAAAAAGGCACGTAATGATAGTAATCATGCGAATAAAGAAGCATTATGTAAATATACTACTTCACAAGAATTGCTAGATGAGATGCGTAAATGTGTGGCAATGGCAAGAGAATTGAGTAGAAAATAGGATATTTAATATAAGAGGCTATAGATAGTAATAATCTATAGCCTTTTGGTTTTTATGAAATTATTATTGATTATACGTACAGATATATTCACGAACCTCACGAATATCATTAAGACATTGTTTTAACTCCCTTTTTATGTCTTCACTTTCAATAAACTGGCCCCGTTTTTCTTCACGTGCATGTGCCGTATCATTTCGACTACCTTTTAATGTTCTATAAAGATTTAATATGCGAGCCACTTGTGTTATTTTTTCTGGATTGCTTTTTAATACTGAATTAAGTGTGAGTCCATCTATTCCATAAAGTTGATGGGGGAATAAATCTATTGGATATTGATATGATACAAAATTAGCAAATAGAAAACGATATATATCATCATTGTTTGAGTTCGTGAAGATTGAAATAAATGCATCTCTTACCTTAAAGAGTTTATTAGTGTCGTTAAGTATAATTTCATATTGATCATTAACTGTTACAACATCGCTAGGTAAATCTTTAAATTCTTTTAATTGATGTACAAGTGCAGCAGTAAAATATCTTCTAATATCTTTACTGAACTCATTTATACCTACAATAGATTTGGTATTTATACCTATATTACTGATAAGTCGCAGTAGCTTACTAGGCACATTAACATTATTATTGGTAAACGTTTTGTATTTCAAATAATTATGTGGCTCTTTTTCTGCTTCTTTTAAGATTATTTGATTAATATCGTTTATTAGTTGCTCTTCAAATTTAGGGTATTGTGTATCCTCTCTAGTAATGTTAGTACTAATGTTATTTTTCTTGTTTTTTAATGTTCGTTGGATAATTTGCTTAGACTCTTTTGAAAAATCACCACTAAAGTATTTCAGTAATACGCTTTTTATTTTATTATTAATCTTAGTCGCTATATTGTTTACGCTTTCCATTGTTTTGGCGGTATACTCATTAATCGTATTAAAGTTCTCCATAGAGGCACTCAATTCATTGTCTGAGTCTGTAGGGAAGATTGTGTCGTCTAAAATAATCATTTTAGATTCTAAAATAGCACGAGGTACAAATTCAGCGAACAGTGCTAAGGCCTGCTGTAGATAACCATTAGCTAGGCACCAATCAATGTATGCTAAATCGTCTTCTTTATTAGCTAGCACTGTTTTATAGTTATTTTGAATTTTGCCACTCATTAATTTGAGTGCCTCAATTTCAAAGTTTTTATGGTTTTCCCTATAATTTACAGGGATTTCTTGTTTAGAGGATTCGATATCTGTTAAAAGTTTATGAATGTCCTCCATGGATCTTTGGAACATACCGCGACTAGATAGACGAACGGCTTCTGAAAAATCTCCCATGCTAGAGATTAGTTCTTTGATTTGGACATCGGGGTTATCTAAAGTATTTACATAGTTTTTTAAGGTATCAACACTACCAAATTGGTTGAACTCAGCAAATCCTGTAATCATATCATAAATATTATAGATGGAGTTCCCTTCATATACTCGAACTATGCTATTGTTATTTGCATTTACATTGGCATATAAAATAGTTCCAATTTCAATACCTTGAAAAGCTACTAGTCTAATAATGGCAATCATCAGCATAATAGCTGTTCGTGGGCCACCAGATAAGTCTACATGTAAGATAACCCTGTCGTCAGATGACTTGCTTTTGTAATATTCCATTATAGCTTGAGACATATCTATGATGCTGTCCTTTAGATTGTCTATATAGTCAATGTCACCACAATCTATATAATTAATTATTTCTGGGCCCCACGTAATAGGTATACTGGTATTATTGATATAATCACACATTTGCTCTTCAAATACGTTGAGGCTTGATATGGTAGATTCTTTAAACGTATTCTCCATTTCTGGTGATTTAAAAAAGAACAGCTTATCTAATTTGAAAGTGGAGTTCTCTTTTCTTTTATTATGTAAAAGATACTTTAAAGCGGATTCATTAGTTTGACGGATGATATCAAAGGGAGCCAGCTCAGTAAGATTAATAACTGTTTTTTCTAGCTTTTGAGGATTATATGGATTATCTTTTGTATTTAAGGTACTTAAAAATGTTAGGTAAATATGATGTTCCATAATAGGACTCCTAGTAAATTGAGATTTAAAAATGAATCTTTTATGAATACTATATCAGATTTTAAAAGAATTACATAGAGGCTGGTTTGGCGTAAAAACTGACATACATAGAAAGTGAATATTGGGATTCATTTTTTTGTCTTAGTTTTCTTGAATAGGGGCACTTAAGTTTTCGTTTTATAATAATCTTGTAGCCTATACGAAATACTTTTGAAGTATAAGATTAAAGGTTCGTCCTAGTTTTTATGAATTCATGGGTAAATTAGATTAGTTTATACTTTAGATAGTTAATTTAGTTTTATAAAACAAGGAGGTAATATGCGTAGTAAGATTGGATGTCTAGATTTGTAATTGAAGTTGTATTATATTGTTTAAGATTTTATTATAGGAGGAATTACTATGTTACCATTTTTAGCAGCAGCAGCGGCCGTGGCCGCATGGGAAGGTTTTGCAGTAGGTGTATCCGTATATCAAGCAATAAAGTCTGGTGACTAATCATTGGTTGATATAAATAAGAAAGGTAGGTGATACTGTGTATTCATTTGTAAGATTAGCTGTAGACTTAGCCCTTTGTGCATTATTTAAAGATAAAAAGTATTAGAGGAGGTATTTGTATGGCACTATTTGTAGATTTTGGTTTAGTTCATGTTTATGTTGAGGAGTAATTTTGGTTGTTATAATTGAATCTGATATTAATTAGGCCTATTCATATGATGTCATATGGATAGGTTTTTTTATGTAATGTTCGGTTAAAGTCATTTTTTATGTATTAAATGTATTATAATTTGCTGAATAAAGATAATATCTGCCTTTTGCCAAAAATAAACAAAATTACGGGTGTACGCTTTCATATTTAATGTAAAAGAGCAAACCTTTAGATTCACTTTCTTGCGTCTTAGTTTTTTTGAATATGGACTTATCGTTTTTCATTTTATAATTATCTTGTAGCCTAGAGAAAAATACTATGATATATAGAGATGATGGTTCGCCTTAGTTTTTATGAATTCAATTGTATCTTTGAAGAGGTTATACTGTGGATAGTTAATTTAGTAATATTAATTAGGAGGTAATGAATGACTCGTAGAATTGGACATTTGAAATTGTAAAGGTTAAAGTATTTGTTTTGTTTGTATGTGCTTTAGGAGGAATTAATATGTTACCATTATTTGCAGCAGCAGCGGCCGCGGCCGCATGGGAAGGTTTTGCAGCAGGTGTATTATTAGGTGTGTCCGTATATAAAGCAGTTAAATCTGAAGACTAATCGTTGGTTTATATCTTAAGAAAGGTAGGTGATAGTATGTATCCATATATAGGCTTTGCCGTAGGACTAATAGTATGTAAATTATTTGAGGATTAATATAAGGAGAAATAGTATGAAGCAATTGCTACAGCATGATTTAGTAGAAAATAGGAAATCTCAGTTTTAAGTATAGTATCAAAAAAGTTTTGATTATAATGAGGTGAAAATATGGATGAACTATTGGATCTAGTAATAGAAGTAGCCGTTGATGCGGCGGTAGATTTTGTATTAGACGAATTATTTGATTAGGGATAGGGGGTGTTGTACATGTCAGCTTTAGTAGGATTATTATTGTTGTATATATTCGCTTGGTATCTCGAGGATTAATAGTAAAAGTAATGATGGAATTTAATTGTATATAGGCCTATTCGTATGATGTCATATGGGTAGGTCTTTTTTATATGTTGCAGATAGACTAAATCCTTTTCTAAGGTATTAAAATTAATTTAAAGCTTGGTAAACTTAGATAAGACCAGTATTTTAATAAAATAGAACAGAAAGAAAATGATAAAGAATATTGACGTAATATTCAGAAAACCTTATAATTACTGTAACCTTAGAAAAATCATTTACCACCAGTATTTACCTGTGCTCATCGGCATTTTTGATCAAATGAGAGCCTAATCTGACCGTTTACGGTGTGAGGTTTGCCAAAACCTATTTTTAAGGCCTATGAATACTGGCTTTCTGAGGCACGCTGTTGCAACAGCACTTACCGTTTACGGTATGCGCCGAAGGGTGCGAGACAGCAGAGGCGCAAAGCGACGATGAGGTCCGCACATCTCAAGTACCTGAACGAAGTGAAGGTAAAACGAAGGTGATAAGGGATCCAGCCTACCGTTTACGGTATTGAAACTGGTCTGAAGTGTTCTCCGTTCCTTGTCCATTCCCCTCGTTGAAACAGTACCTACCGTTTACGGTATTGAAACTTTACTCCTTTCCCGAAGATTTCACGAACTTCTACGAGTTGCAACAGTACTTACCGTTTACGGTATGCGCCGAAGGGTGCTAGACCGCAGAGGAGAAAAGCGACGATGAGGTTTGCACATCTCAAGTACCTGAACGAAGTGAAGGTAAAACAGAGGTGATGATGTAATAGTCTTACCGTTTACGGTATTGAAACTTTCGAGCAAAATTCCATTCAAATTGTCGCAATACCAAGTTGCAACAGTACTTACCGTTTACGGTATTGAAACCCGCTGATAGCTTGTGTAGTCATATCAACGTTCTCTGGTTGCAACAGTATTTACCGTTTACGGTATTGAAACATGATGTTTACCATCATACATATCGGCATCTGTTCCAAGTTGCAAGAGTACTTACTGTTTATGGTATGCGCCGAAGGGTGCGAGACAGCAGAGGAGCAAAGCGACGATGAGGTCCGCACACCTCAAGTACCTGAACGAAGTGAAGGTAAAACAGAGGTGATGAGGTAATAGTCTTACCGTTTACGGTATTGAAACATAAACATAATCGGCTTGGTATGTCTTGAGCTTTTTGGTTGCAACAGTACTTACCTTTTAGGGTATGCGCAGAAGGGTGCGAGGCAACAGAGGAGCAAAGCGACGATGAGGTCCGCACATCTCAAGTACCTGAACGAAGTGAAGGTAAAACGAAGGTGACAAGGTAACAGCTTTTATCGTTTATGATTGTGTATTTTCATATTTAATGTAAAAGGGTGAATCTTTAGATTCACCCTTTTTTTGCATCTTAGTTTTTTTGAATATGGATTTGTCGATTTTCATTCTATAATTATTTTGTAACCTAGAGCGAAATACTTGAATTATAGAGATGATAGTTCGCCTTAGTTTTTATGAATTCAATTGTATCTTTGATAAGGTTATACTATGGATAGTTAATTTAGTCATATGAGTTGGGAGGTAATGAATGACTTGTAGAATTGGATATTTAAAATTGTAAATGTCAAAGGATTTATTTTGTTTATATGTATTTCAGGAGGAATTAATATGCTACCATTATTTGCAGCAGCAGCGGCCGCAGCCGCATGGGAAGGTTTTGCAGCAGGTGTATTATTAGGTGTGTCCGTATATCAAGCCGTTAAGTCTGATGACTAGTTGTTGGTTGATATATTAAGAAAGGTAGATGATAGTATGTATCCATATATAGGCTTTGCCGTAGGATTAATAGTATGTAAATTATTTGAGGACTAATACAAGGAGAAAATAGTATGAAACAATTGTTACAATATAAATTAGTAGAAAACAGGAGATGTAAGTTTTAAGGATTGTATTAAAAGGTTTTAATTGTAATGAGGTGAAAATATGGATGAACTGTTGGATTTAGTAATAGAAATAGCTGTTGATGAAGCAGTAGATTTTGTACTAGACGAATTATTTGATTGAGTATAGGAGAGGTGTACATGTCAACTCTAATAGGATTATTATTGTTGTATATATTCGCTTGGTATCTTGAGGATTAATAGTAGAAATAATGATGGAATATAATTGTATATAGGCCTATTCATATGATGATGTATGGATAGGTCTTTTTATATGTAGTAGATAGACTAAATCCTTTTTTAGGTATTCAAATTAAGTTAAAAATTGTTAAACTTAGATACTATCTACATTTAATTAAAAATAAGCCATAAGTCAGAAAGAAAACGATAAAGAATATTGACGTAAAATCGAGAAACCCTTATAATTACTGTAACCTTAGAAAAATCATTTACCACCAGTATTTACTTATGCTTATCGGTATTTTTGATCCAGTGGGAGCCCAATCTGACCGTTTACGGTGTGAGGTTTGCCAAAACTTAATTTTAAGCCCCATGAATACTGGCTTTCTGAGGTATGCTGTTGCAACCGCTCTTACCGTTTACGGTATTGAAACCTAGTTCTGCTTTCTTATTTTCAGCATCATGTAGAGTTGCAACCGCTCTTACCGTTTACGGTATTGAAACTAGAAGGGGTTGAATATTCTACTATTGCCATGTCTGCAGCTTCGTTGCAACCGCTCTTACCGTTTACGGTATTGAAACATTATTGCTGTACTTCAAAATGACAATTACTTTGGGTTGCAACCGCTCTTACCGTTTACGGTATTGAAACGCTAGAAATAATTCGAATCCGATTACAAATCCTAAAGTTGCAACCGCTCTTACCGTTTACGGTATTGAAACTATTGGGAGTTTTGAATTTCTTTATGCATTTGCATAAAGAGGTTGCAACAGCACTTACCGTTTACGGTATGCGCAGAAGGGTGCGAGACAGCAGAGGAGCAAAGCGACGATGAGGTCCGCACATCTCAAGTACCTGAACGAAGTGAAGGTAAAACAAGGGTGATAAGGGATTCATCTTACCGTTTACGGTATTGAAACATTTATAACTATCGGCAATTTTAATTTTAGATGATTCGTTGCAACAGCACTTACCGTTTACGGTATTGAAACCCAAAGAACTTAATGAGTTTCAAAACATTAGCTCTACGTTGCAACAGCACTTACCGTTTGCGGTATGTGCAGAAGGGTGCGAGACAGCAGAGGAGCAAAGCGACGATGAGGTCCACACATCTCAAGTGCCTGAACGAAGTGAAGGTAAAACGAGGGTGATAAGGGATTCAGCTTACCGTTTACGGTATTGAAACCCGGTCCATGTTCCGTGTGTGGTGAATTTCCAAGGTTGCAACAGCGCTTACCGTTTACGGTATGCGTCGAAGAATGGGAATATCTAACTTAAAAATTACATAATAATAAAGAACTGTGTTCTTGTGTATGTCACACAAAAATACAGTTCTTTTTTTGTTCCTAGTTTTTCTGATTAGTTCACTTTCAGTATGATTCGTATAATGAACTCAACAAGTTTAATTGGTCTTATATAGGAGGTAGTATATGGCAATGTTGTTTTTAACTTTATTGGTGTGGTTTGTATTACCATCACGGAATGATTATTAAGGAGGGTATTATGGAAAATTTACAGGAAGAATTAAAGTCTATGTTGTCCTTATCAGGGCGTATGAATCGTCGCTCTTATTTTATGAATTTGTTGATGATTATTGGTATTGGCTATCTTGGGGGTCTTTGTATTAGTCTTGCCCCTGTATCAAAGTTTTTCTGGGTATTGGGTTGGTCAATCATAGGGTATTCTGTTATTCGAGAGTTAGCTATTGCATCGCGTCGTATTCATGATTTAAATGGACCAACTTATTTAGCAGGTATTTATATTGTGGCCGCTATAATAGCTATTTTTGAGCCCACTTTGGCTAAAATAATGGGATTTGTAAAAATTGGTTTAGTGCTGATGCCAGGGGATGAAGATCCTAATAATTATGGTGAAAGACCAGATTCAATGATTGTTGTTTAGTAAAGGAGTAAATGGAATGACTAGCTTCATAGGGATATTTTTATGTGGGATTGTATTGTTTATGATTTTTGATTCGCTGACTAATGGTAGAAAGTAAAGATACAGGAGGTTCTGATGCGGTATCTTATTTCTTATGATATTTCTGATACTAAAATTAGAAATAAGGTAGTTAAGTATTTAGAATCCTTCTGTTATCGCATACAGTATAGTGTGTTTTTATGTGTTCATGCTCACGTTAGAGTAGAAACGATTGCTAAAAGGCTCGAAGTGTTAACACAAGGGGATGAAACACGGCGCCTCCTCATCGTCTCTATTTCTGACACAGCTAAGACACCTATATGGTGTAATAAAATAATTCCATTAACAGAGGATAAGATGTTGATCATTTAATTTTTTAGGAGGTTGTGATGTTAGAAACTTTATATGTAATGACACCTGGTATATCGATACGACAAGATGGAGGATTATTGGTACTTGAAAAAGATCATTCTGTTATTAAAGAAATTCCTATAGCGACTGTATCAAATCTTGTATTAGGTCGAACGATTCAAATTTCTACGCAGGTTATGTTTTCTTTAGTGAAGCAAGGTTCTCTCATTCAGTTTGTAGATCATAAGTATCAGCTTGTAGGGACCTTAGGGGATGAGCATACGCCTTTACAACGTTTATTGTGGCAAGTAGCATGCTTTCAAAATCAAGAATTTGCCTTAGATGGGGCAAAATATATTGTTCGTCGTAAGATTAAAGGTCAGATAGCCTTGTTGAATCAGTACAAAAAGAGTAAGTGCATTCCAAATTTTGTGGTCGTACATAGAACGATGCAAGCATTGCTGAAACGTGTAGAAAGAACAAAAAAAGTAGAGACATTACGTGGTATAGAGGGTTTAGCATCTAGGACTTATTTTTCTGTATTAGGGCATGTATTATCTGAACCATGGGAATTTTCTGGTCGTAAACGTCATCCTAGCCCTGATCCTGTTAACGCTATCCTGAGTTATGGCTATTCGTTTTTAGAACGGGAAGTCCGTGCCTGTTTGTTGACTGCTGGTTTAGATGTACGCATAGGTGTTTTACATAGCACGAATAATCGAAAGGATAGTTTAGTATACGATGTAATGGATATATTTAGACAAGATATAATCGATCGCTTTGTATTAAAACTATTGAATCGTCATATGATACTCCCTGAAGATTTTGATCTGTCAGAACGAGGGTGTTTTTTATCTAAGGAGGCCAATAAGAAATGGGTGGAGCTTTATGAGGACTATATGAAAGCGGAACTTTCTCGCATTGATAATCTAGCACCAAGAAAATGGATTCAACAAGAAATACAAGCTTTTATTTCATATCTCAAATCGTTAGATGAAACAGTAGATATTGAAAAATCTGAGAATATATCTTGATAATAGGGGCTGATGTATATGTAAAAATATGGTATCAGTCTATACATTTGTGTAATTATATACAATTTATAAAATATGAAAAATCTTTCATAAATCATGTATTTATGAGTGATTTTTTTTATATGATTTGCTATTATTAAAGATGAATAATAAATGAATTTTGTTTTGTAGTTTGTATAGTGAGGAGTGGTTATGTTTATCAATCATACAAATCATCCTTCTCAATATTGGTCGGATGAACAGTTGGCAGCAGCTCATCAATATGGCGAGGTGGTAGATATACCATTTCCCCTCATTGATCCGGCGTTACCATCTGGTGAAATTGGGCAGCTAGTACAGGAATATGCAGGGAGGATTATAAGTCTTAATCCACAGGTTGTCTTGTGCCAGGGGGAATTTATATACTGTCACGCTTTAGTGGAACGACTATTAGCAGTGGGAATTACTGTATTAGCGGCCACTAGTGAGCGTTTGGTAAGTGAATCTTACGAAGCAGGCATAAATGAGAAAATCGTCAACTTTCAGTTTGTTCAATTTCGAGAATATTGTCATTTATAAATGTTGTGTTAATAGGTAAGGAGTGAGCCTATGCAAGTAAATGCCATATTGTTTGATGTGCAGTCTATTCAAAAGTATATTTTTGCTAACAATAAATTGAAGGCCAATGTTGGAGCATCGTTTATTGTGGATAGATTGTTTGAGGATGTATTGTGTAAAGAAATTATCAATAAGCTTGAGGTAGAGGCTGACACTACATCTTGGTTGACACGTAGTGACAGCATTACATCTCTTCCAAAACCTATATACGTTGCGTATATTGGCGGCGGTAATGCTCTTGTTCTTATAGATGATAAACATGAAAGTTTGGTTCAAGATATTGTTAAGAAATTTACGACTCAAGTTTTGGTGCAGTATCCAGGGCTAAAAGTAGGTGCCACAACTGGTTACATTACTCTTGATGGAATACAGTTTTCTGCAGATCTCGGCAAATTATATAAACAATTGAAATCTAATCAATTTGCATTGAATCCAATAGTGCATCCTGCTAATACAGGTTTGACAACCATTTGTGATTTCAGTGGTGATGTAGCAGATACAACGCAAAGCTTTGGTGATGACAAGCGCTTAGTTGCTACATCCTTCACAGCTAAATTTAAAGCCTTTGAGGCTGCGAATAGCCGTTTAAAAATAGACTTATTTGGTACGGAAACGACTGATTGGGTATTTCCATCTGAATTTGAAGAGTTAGGTCAAAACCAATCTACCGAAAAGAGTAAAACAGGAATTAATGATATTGCTATTGTTCATATCGATGGTAATAACATGGGTGCTCACTTTAGACAATGTAAAACATTAGAAGAACGCAGTGCTCTTTCTAAACGTGTAGCTACAAAGACATTGGAGAGCTTTAAAGCATTGGTGCAATGGATTATTGATAAATACGATATTCTTGATGAAAACCTCGAATTGTCTAAAAATATGTTGCCAATCCGTCCGATTATCATTGGTGGCGATGATATTACTTTTATTTGCAATGCTCGTATTGCAGTGCAAGCCTCTCACTATTTAATGCAACAACTCTTGAGTGATAAGAATGGCATATCCATTTCTTCTTGCGCTGGTATTGCTGTAATTCCTACGTCTTACCCATTCTTTAGAGGCTATGAAATGGCAGAGCAGCTTTGCGATAGCGCTAAATCTAAAATGCGTGAATATAATGCGGTGCACAAGGTTAATGAGTCTTGTTGGATGGATTTTGCCTTCCTTCATGGTGAGACAGCACCTACCTTGGGGCAGTTTTTCGCTAATGAATATAGCAGTTTAACAGGGAATATGCATTTTGGGCCATATCAAGTGTTTAATGATAATATTGAGGCTGAAAAAGATATATTTGCTCTTTCAAAATTATTAGAGTGTACACATCAATTTATTTTGGTTAAGGATAAAGCATATTCAGGTGAGTTACTGGCTCATAATAAGGTCAAAGAATTGCGTTCTGTATTACAAGATAATGAACATATGTGGACTGTATTCCTCGAGCAGCTGCGCAACACTAATAAATTTATGCCTACTGTATCTGGTTGGGATGCTTTCAAAGAAAAACTGTGGGCTAAGGTGGATGGTAAAATGCGTACGCCATATGTTGATGCCATAGAATTAATGGATTATGTTTTGCCTGGATTGGAGTAAGTATGTACACATTAACTATTAAATTATTGTCGCCAACGATGCTTATGTCTGGCCAAGGCGATGTCAACACGGACAGCACTATCGTCCATGATCGTTATGGAATTCCTTTTATTCCTGCTAAACGTGTGCGTGGTGTTTTATATGAAAGTGCCATTGAAGTAGCTGAAATGATGAATGCTGCCGGTTTGAATGCTTTTACCATTGATAATGTAAAGGTATTATTTAATCGACTTGAAGGTGCAGAGGATAACCCTAGATTATCTATTTCTAATTTAACAATTGCTGACTATGAGGTTGTAGCTAGTGAATTAGCGGCTCTTGAAGAGCAATATCCAGCAGTGTTTACGAAGGAACGTGTCCTCGAAGAGTATACATCTATGCGTTATTACACATCTATCGATCAAGTAACAGGTACAGCACTAGAGGGGACGTTACATAACTCTCGCGTTCTCAATAGAGGTCTTGCTTTCAGTGGTCAAATCGATGTGGAAGATATGACGGAAACAGAACGATTGATTTTAGCATGTGCAGTGCGTAATTTGACTGGCATTGGTGGCAAACGTAACCGCGGCTTTGGCCAAGTAGAATGCACAATTGATGACACATCTTTTGATTTAGAATCTTTAGGGGGTACATTATGGAACAAGTAAATATTACGATTACCGTTAAATCCCCAACGCTTATTGCGAATTCCTCTACAGCTGGTGTATTAACATCTACACGAGGCTCCATTGATGGTCGCGTATTGCGAGGTCTTTTTGCATCTCAGTTTATTTTCTCTCATAAACTTGGTAGAGAAGCTCATAAAAACCAGGATTTTATGAAGTTATTCTATGGTGACTTACGATTTGTTGCTGCCTATAAGCATACGCCAAAAGGTACGTCCTTCCCAGCACCGTTGAGCTTACAAAAGAACAAAAATGCAGAAGGCTATGCCAGTGATGATGCCGTAGACTTCTACACCGGTAAAGATCTTTTGGGTTTTAAAGGTGTTAAAGGTTTTGTCATTGTAGATGGCAAAGAATGTAGTCCTGTACAAATTGAAACGGCTATTAAATTACATATGTCTCGTTCCTTAGAGCAAGAACGTGTGCAAGGTCGCAGTAATGAGGGCAGAAATATTTTTAACTATGAATACATTGAGCCAAATCAAGTATTTGTAGGTTCTGTGGTGGGGCCTAAAGCTGCATTAGAGGAGTTTGTTCGTCAATTCCCTAAACAGTTGGATTGTCATATCGGGCGCTCTCGTCGTACTGAATATGGTCATTGTCTCGTTGAAATTGGTGATATTACAGTTGTTCCAACGCCAGTAAATATTGGTAACTCTGTATATGTGCGACTTCATACGCCATTAGTGTTAGGCAATGAGTCTATTAGTCATGTAGTAGCACAAGCAGTACAACCGATTGGTTCAGATATCTCTGTAGGTACTGTGTTTGCCTCTTATCAAGAGGAGCAAAGCTTTAATAGTATTTGGGGCGTTCGTAGTAGTGCTGAAGCGTCTGCATCTGCTGGTAGTATCGTAGAGCTTGTAAAGGAATCTGGTTGGTCTCAAGATGATCTAGATAAACTACAAAATATCTTGTATAACGGTATGGGTACTCGACTTCAAGAGGGCTACGGGCAAGGCCGTTTATGGACTCCTGGCGAGTTCAAGATGGTGAAATTAGGTAAGCAAGAAGCACCTAAGCTCAAATCTTTACATACGCCAACACAAGAAATTGCAAAAAAGGTATTGGAAAAACAAGTTATTGTAAATGCTCGTTTGCGTGCTGCTCACGATGTAGATACGTATATTAAACGTACTATGTCTAGAAGTGGTATATTTAAGCATTTTGCATCTGTACTATTGACTGAACTTGGTACAAATCATGAAACTGGTCATAAGCAATTACAACAATTCTTGAAAGACAAGAAGGCAGAAGGGCAAAAGAAAAATGAGCCTAGAGTTATTGAAAAGAACTTGCGTGAGTTCCATTTAGAGCATGCCTATACGAGGAGTGAAACAAAGAGTGTTAACTTGATGGAGTATATTATTGATTTTGATGCTCCTACATTAGTGGTAGCTTGTTTGGCAAAATCTGGTGAAAGTGGAACATACTACGAAATTCCTGCTGAATTAGTCAATATGGTAGGGCTCGACAAACAAAAACTTTCAAATGTAGTGGCCTACGAATATTGGACATATTTCTTTAGACATATTAGAAAGATTAAGTAAGGAGGACCGTCGTATGTTAAACTCTGCAAGTGTAATGGGGCGGTACACTCTAACTGGTACTGTCAAACTCACAAGCCCTCTCGTTATTCGAGCTGGTGTTAGTAATGATATTTTAAATGATACTGTAGACGATATTGTAGTAACCTATCACGATGGACAACCATTCATTCCTGGGACATCCTTAGCAGGCGTATTGCGCCAAGCGATTCAAGGCCTTGAACCTGTATCTGAAGATGTATTATTTGGTTCCATTGATGACAAAGGTACACAAAGCGCATTACAGATCAATGATATTTCATTAGATAATACAAATATTGTTGTACGTGATGGCATCTGTATAGACGATGTGCGTGGTGTTACTAAAGATGGCGCAAAATATAACTTCGAAGTCATCGAGTCTGGTGCGACTGGTCGATTGCATATCGATTGCGTGATTCGTCAATGTCACGAAAATCAAGTGGATAAGATTGAGCGAGCTCTGGTAGCACTAGCTAATCTACTTAAAAATGGCATCTCCGTTGGTGCTCGTACGGTGAATGGTTTAGGCCGCATAGCATGTAAAGATATTTCTTTAGAGCATTATGACTTCACTAAGCCAGAACATGTAAAAGGGTGGTTACTACGTAAAGCGGGTACATCCGTTGCTATTCCTGAGCGACGTATGGTTGCCGATAAAGATCTTGTTATCAATATGGAATGCTATTTAGAAGATACAGTTCTTATTAAATCTATCTTTGAAGAGGCTTGGGAAGATAAGTCCGTAGCTCTCTTTATTCCAGGTACATCCATTAAGGGCGTATTACGTCATTATTGTAGCCGTATACTACAGGCATTAGGCCGTAGCAATCAAGCGGTGGATGCACTCTTTGGCTATAGCATTGAAAAAACAAATGAAAGCCGTAAAGGTCGTGTCATGGTAGATGAAGTTTACTTTGATAAATCTTTTACACAAGAGGAACAACCTCGCATTCGAGTGGATCGCTTTACAGGTGGTGCCATGAATGGTGCTTTATTCCAAGACCATCCTGTACGTAAGGGTAAAGGTAAACAGTTAGTATTCCCATTGCGCATGACTGTTAAAGATTGCAGTGATAGTGAGGCGGGCCTTGTGCTACTCCTTGTAAAAGATCTTATGACAGGTCAAATTACGTTGGGCGCTAATCGTACAATCGGTTATGGCCGCATTAAAGGTAACTCTGTTGCGGTTCAATATCATGGTGAAAGCTATGGTATCGATGGTACTGGTAAGGTTACGGAAGGTGAATCCACTAAACTTGAAGCTTTGGTACAAGCATTACATCAATCTACAGAAGACACAATGTTAGCTAAGGAGGGTGCTCATGAGTAAACAATTATATAGCCATGAAGGTGTATATACACGTACTTGTGGCATATGTGGTCCTACAGCTAATGTGAATGTACTAGCTGTAGCAAAAGAACAGATGAAACAAGAGGGCTTAGTGATTACGTGGTCTGTCCATAAAGTTAAATGGGGCTATTACAAGCAAGGTGCTTTCTTATTTTCTGATGGTACGACTAATGTAGACTTGGCGTATCTACAAGATATGCGTATCTTTAATGAAAGTGAAGAGTTACGTCTCACTGTTCAACATGGCGAGATTGTATATCGCTATATTAATGATGAAACTGGTGAACCTGTAACGTACGTGGACTCTTCCTCCCGTATGATTGGTGAAGTTGATGCCGGTCGTACACAGTTGAATCGAGTAGAAGGCTTTACAAGCTTAGTTGATACAGGCCGTAAACTTTCACAAATTATCCCTGTGTCCACAACAAAACAATACTGTTATTTAACAACACGTAATTACATTGGCTATTTAGATAATCATCAAGCGAGTTATACAGATTATCGATATGTCAAAATCGTAGATAAGGAGGTCTAGTATGGCTGGTAAAGGTAAAAGTAAAAATAGACATGCTGCTAGTGCGGCCTTCTTTGCACGAAATAATCCAGGTATGGATGTTGAAAAAGTAGCCAATGAAAGACATTCCGGTGGCAATCGTGGCGGTGGACAAAATCGCTCTGGTGGCTATAATAATTCCTACAATAATCAAGGCGGCAATCGCAGTGGTGGTAACAGCAAATACCCAAGTGAGCCAGCAAGTGCAGCGTACAATTTTGTACGCTTGCCAGAGCATGTAATTCCAGCTGAGTTTTATAATGGTCACTTTGAAGGGGTTACAAAAGATGTGCTAAAAGCATACTGTGATCATGTACAACAAGCTGACACACATACAGGCTATATCGACCTTACG
Organism: Veillonella parvula DSM 2008; assembly: GCF_000024945.1. Classification (NCBI taxonomy): domain Bacteria; kingdom Bacillati; phylum Bacillota; class Negativicutes; order Veillonellales; family Veillonellaceae; genus Veillonella; species Veillonella parvula. Next base: position 2,070,207 of record NC_013520.1, on the reverse strand, counting down.
ATTACTACTGAAACACCATTATTCATTGGGGGGCCATCTAAACAAGATGAGGATACACCACTTGAATTTTATGGCGGCCAAGATAATCCTACAATTCCGGGGGCAAGCCTTAAAGGTATGGTAAAACAAATCTTCAAGATTGTTACAGCTAGTAGCTTTAGACCATACCAACGGGGAACGGGGCTTGGTGATTTCGAAGATAGATATCTTTATTTTCGTGATTTTGCAAGCTCTATTAAATCCCTCAAAGAATACTACGCTTCTCGTATGGTAGGGATGGAAAAGAATGGCAAAGGTGAAATGAAGGCGGCTACAAAAGCAACACCTGGTTTTATTATCCAGACTGTAGACAATAACTATTTTGCTGTACCTAGTGAATCTAGAAAAATGTCGTATTCTGACGATTATGAAATGCAAAAGAAAAAAGATACTCCGTCTATTGATTGGACGAATCAATATGTAAACATCCATACTGGTAGAATGAATTCTAAAAAGTCTTATATGCGCATTACTCGACCTGGTAATTTTGAAGGTAAGCGTATTCCGATTCTTCAAGAATGTATCGACAGTTATAAAGACGATAAAAACCGTGGTACATTAAATCTATTGGATAAAAAAGTCGGTAAATCTGGTGATGCAGCAAAAAAATATACTCGTTGTAATGATGTTAAGTTTGTAGTGCCATGTTTCTTCTCTGAAAAAGACGGTATTGTAGAGCATTTTGGCCATGGTCGATTCTATCGTATTGCATATGATTTGAAAATTAGTGACCACTTGCCAACTACATTAGAACAACATAATAATGGTATTGACCTTTGTGATAGCGTTTTTGGCTACGGTGATAATTGGTCTGGTCGTTTGTCATTCTCCGATGCTCATGTTGTAGGCCCTGTGAGAATGTGCCAATCTGATTACCCACATCCATTGATGGGGCCTAATCCAACATCCTTTCAATTGTATTTAGAGCAAGATGTAGATAATCACTTTACTTATAACCATTGGGGGCATGAAGGGGCGTCCATTCGCGGTTATAAAATGTACTGGCATCAACCTTTAGCAAAAGCAAAAGATTGGACTCGTACAGAAGCGGAAAAAGCCATTCAAGGTACTCGTAAAATCCGTCCAGTTGATACTGGTGTTACCTTTAAAAGCCGCATTCATTTTGACCGATTAAGCAGCGTTGAGCTAGGTGCATTGTTGATGTCCCTAGATTTAGATCATTACTCTGGCGGTAATCGTCGTACATACTATAAACTTGGTATGGGGAAATCTATCGGTTTTGGTAGTATTAAACTAGAGTCTGCTGTAACGGTTTTCGATAGTAAAGAACGCTATGACAGCCTATTCGGTGGTGATACTTGGAATACTGGAGATAGTACAACTACTCCTAATGAGTATGTAGAATCTTTCACTCGGTATTGCGATAATGTACTAGGTTCTAACATATCCTCTTATAAAGCTATGTTAGATGATTTATTCATGATGCTAGATTGGAATATTGCTAATGGCCCAAATGCAGCTAAAAACTGGACTGAAGGTATTTCTATGATGACTATTAAGAATAATAAAATGGATTCTCGTATCAGATTCCGTAGCAAGTTGGATACACCTAAATCCTTCATTGCAAAGTGGTCTAAATAATGCTAGGCATAGTTACTATTGCTTTAGAAGCTCAAAATAGAGGCAGCTTGCCTGCCTTTCCTGGGCGATATCTACATGCGGCACTTTTCTCTATTCTTAGTCATGCAGATGCAGATGAGGCTACATGGTGGCATGATATGGAAGGAATAAAGCCTTTCTCACTACAATTATCCTTTAAAGAGCCTCGTCAAGATAATATCATTCGACGTGGGGATATCTTATGTTTACATGTTTCTGTATGGCATAGTGAGTTATGGGGATTACTAGAAGGTATATCTGAGGGCTTAGAGGTAGTCTTTGGGCGTTTACGTACTACCATCATAGGGATTCGGTATGGAGTACCATTTAATTTACCTTTGAAGGTAGATAATGAGTTGGAGCTAATCAGCCGTCGCCTTTCTGCAAAACAGGCGAAACGCATTACCTTTGAGGTGATGATGCCTACGTCCTTTAATGGAACATATGGAGATATAACGTTCCCTACATCAAGTCTTATTTTCTCCTCTCTAGTAGACAAATGGAATGCTGGAGATATGGCGGATGTATTAGACAAAGACCTAATACGGACCGTTGCTGAAAAAGTAACCCTTGAACGTTGGGAAGGACATACAAAACGAGTATTTTATGGTCGAGATCGAGGGCTTACTGGTTTTGTAGGTAAGTTTACCTTTAATATCTCTAAACTAACAGAAGAGGAAAATCAACTTATCACGATTTTGGCTCTTTTTGGACAGCATTGTGGCATAGGTCGTTTGTCTAGCCAAAGTCTTGGTCAAGTGCGTGTGACATTACAAAACAAATAGGGTTTATAACCCATACAAACTGAACTCAATTGGAGTTCAAATATAGTTACTCTCAAGTAAAGAGGTCTTAAAGGCATCTGTTATAGATGCCTTTGAGACCTCTTTTTTGGTTCCTAGTTTTTTTGATTATCTCCATTTTCGTATAACTCGTATAATGAACACACAAGTTAAACCTGAGGGGTTGAAACATCAAGTAGTATGATAGTTCTCCTTTTAAAAATAAATTTTCTCCTCTCTACACACATAAATCTCCTTTGTTTGGAGACCGTCCTTGACGGTTTGAAATTGAGTGATGGGCACTCCACAGGTTTAACAATAATTATGTAGTTTTTATAAATGGAGGTTCATATGGAACAGTTAATTAGACGTTTTACTTTATCTAGCAATGAATATTTATCTCGTGATTGTGTTGGTTATTACCGTGATTTGTATTTGCGTTTTCGTGAGCCAGGAAATCCTGATTTTCTTAATACTTTAAAAAATACATTGAACAACTATTGTCCTAGTGTCCTAAAATCTGCCCGTCAGGAAGTGTATGATAGAGTAAAAAGGGATATTCCCGATATCATGAAGGCTGAAAAGCTTGAGGAGGTGGTTGTTGCCGTTGTACCTAGAGCTAAAGCCTTTATGTCACCTAACCAGCTAGGCTTCCGCGATGCGGTGCAAGAGTGTGTCAGAATATTACAGGCCAACGGATACTCAGGTATCACAGATGGCATCGGCTGTATTATGCGACATACAAATACGAAGACAACACATATTCATAAAAATTTGCCAGGCTTTGATAATTGCGGTAGCGAGCCCTATGTGGGCATTACAAATGACACTTGTCATATCGACGCCGATGCAGTTCGAGGCAAAACGGTTATTTTAATTGATGATATTTATACAAAAACAGTGAACGTTGATGAGGATTGTATTCAGGCATTATATGATGCGGGCGCAGCTCGTGTTGTATTCTACGCTGTAGCGTACACCTACCGTCGTTCTTCTTATAGAAAAGGGGCATAATATGAACATTTCACCGATAGCTTTAAAAATTTGGGCCGTCCATAATACGACGAGCCGCATTACAACGAGAAAAAGCTTTCACGATAACTGGAAAACAGAGGATGAATTCCTCGCCATGATGAGCGACATTACTGATATCGATGATGTAGTGCATGACCTATCCGTTGCGGTAGATGACATGGACTGGATGGATGGTGCGGTATGCTGCTTTGATGCGGAGTTTCCAGTTATTAATGAAAGCGTCCCTAAAGGGGATCGCCCGTATCTCTTATTTTATAAGGGTGACTTGTCTTTATTGCGTGATTTGAATCGGAATGTGGCAGTCATTGGTTATACAACACCGAACGAGGCTCTCATTGCTCGTGAAAGTAAGATTGTTGAGCACTTAGTCCATCACGGACAACATATCGTAAGCGGCCTTGCAAAAGGTTGCGATGCCATTGGGCATACGGTTTGCATGGACTGTGGAGGAAAGACGATTGCCATTTTGCCATCACCATTAAATGCTATTTCACCGGCAGACCATCGGGACATGGCCCATCAAATTATCGAAAAAGGTGGTCTTGTTATTTCTGAATACTACAATGGGCCGCGCAGTCGTCATGAAGCGATTAATCGTTATGTAGAGCGAGATCGGTTGCAAGCGTTATTTGCCAAGGCTGTAGTGCTCATCGCTAGCTATGAAGGCCGAGATGGAGATAGTGGCTCCCGTCATGCTATGGGTAAAGCACACTCTTATGGACATCTAGCCTGTGTCATGTATGATGAAACGACAGATGGCGAAGTACTTGAGATGAAATTGAACCGTAGCCTACTTTCACAGCAAAAAGCAAAACAATTGGTGACAAATCCAAGTGGAGTCGGTACGACAGGATATAGCTCGGTAATGGTGGATGACCTCGTAAGTTTTGTGAATCCTGCATTAGAGGCACAGCAAAAACTATTTTAATGTTTAATATGACTAAAGGAGGTTCTTATGTTTCACATTGTAGATGTAGATAACACCTTGGTGTTCACCGACGAACTTAATATAGCGGGCTATGTACATGCCTTGGCCTGTGTGGACTTAGAACCTTGTAAGGTCGTGCCACGCATCACACGTGAAATTGTGCAGGAATGCTATCCTCAGCTGACAAAGGGTGAAGTAATGCATATTACTAGACTCAAACAGGACTATGTGGAACGCCATTTAGAGGTATCTCAGCTGAACGAATCTGTAGCACGTGTGCTTGTTACCTATGGTAGTGAACGTTGTGCCCTGTGGACTGTGGCCAATCCTGAACGGGTGCGTATGTTACTAAGATACCATAAGATTACCGAATATAGAGCGATTCGCTTTAGCAATAAAACAGAGGATGATGTAGCTCATGCTGTGCAGGATTTCTGTGCACTCTTTGGTTGTGAGCCTGAGGACTTATGCTTTCACGAAGACAATCCTGAGGTTATTAACTATCTTCGGAAGCTAGGATTGACCGTAATGGCTGTGGAATCAGTTGCAGAATGTGGTAAATAGAGAAATAGGATTTGACAATGATAGGAATTGGTTGTTATATGTTAAAACGTTTGTATAAAGAGAGTTTCTTATTATGTAGTATTATGTACAGGGAGGATCTATGAGATTTTTAACCTTAAGTACAACAGGTATATTTAATGATATTCGTCCATCGTTGTTTCCACCCATAGAAGGAAAGGAAACAACGACATTTTTACTTGCTTTGGATTATTATGTACCAGATCGATGTTTCTTAGAAGATGAACAAGAGGATGTGGAGACAGCTCGAGAAAGGTATGATTTAGAACGTAAACGTATTCGTGCTTTTGTAAAAGCACTTTGCAATGACTGGGGAAAGCCTATAGAGGAGTTGCGAACAGAAGTTATCAATTGTTTGCCAGAGTTTATTAGTCATGGTACCTATAATGGGGAACCATTATTATCTGAACCTCGTGATGGATATTATACTATTTATCCTATGTATAAAAGCTATCGAGGTAGGGATATGCTATTCCCAACACATCAATCTTCTAAAGAGGAGGCTCAGTATATATTCGATCATATGCTTAGATATTTTTTAAAGGTCTTCTTTGAACCAGATGCTTTTTTTGGTTATTTAGACGGTGCATTTCATATTGATACCCCCTTATCTGTCACAACAGTTCAACAGATTTTGGAAGATCTCGAGCGTGAAGCAGTACCATCTCCATTGTCGGTTTCCTCAATTTCCAATACCCATACCATGGACGAACCTACGATAATTAATACAGAGTTCCTATTAATCGCTGATGCCTTTGGTGCTTACATGGTACAAGCCATGGAAGGTGATACAGAGAGTGAACAGTTAGCTGCTTTAACAGAGGATCCATTTGTCTGTGAGATGTGTTGTAGTTTACATAAGTGTTTTATGATTAACAATAGATGTTTTAGCATATCCATTTATGATGAATGTAATATTTGGGTAGATAAAATATTAGATGCTTATGCTATACATGATTATTTACAGATTCTTAACGTTTATAATGATGAGTTTCCATCCTATGACGATGGAGTAATCGGCTATGAGAAACAATATCTTGTAGGACCTTTACTTGATAACCTTGTAAAAGATCTTACACGAGAAAAGCTGTTAGTTCAGTTATCTCCAAAAGATGAGCAACGTAAGGACTATCTTAACTTTATACTCACCTATGATGAGACAGTGCAGTCTATTTTTGAGGAAATATGTGAAAAAAAGATAGATGGTCGAGACATTTATAAGCAGCAAGACTTAGCAACTGTACTAACTCTAGACGTTCGCCTGTGCTGTACATTTTATTGTATGATTGATGCATGTCGACATGCTTTTAATAGATACATGTATGCCGATATTTTACCGATTGTAGACAAGTTAGATGTGCAACTTGCAAAGGTACAAATTTCTGCGACAGATACTTGGCAAGTTGAGTATTTGGTGAAAGTATCTCGCATATCTCAGTGGTATCGAGCACTAGCCTATGCTTGTTTAGGAGATGAAAGAATAGAGCCAATACTACAAGATTTAATGATTATGCAACAGCAAGACCCAGTTTTGTATAAAGAACATATAGATTCTATTTTTGAGAATTTAGACGATCCAGAACATGCTTTTAATACAGAACATTTACGCTATGCATTGCTACATTATTACATAGAAACGAATAATCAACTTGGCTATGAGCGTTATATTAAAGAGCTGTATCCACCAATATTAGGGATAGATTCAGATTACAAAGTACAAAAGAATATACTGTTATACGGTGAAGATGGTAAATATTGTGAAAATTATTCTAATAGAGATTTCTATTTATGGGTGAAAGCGTTGTGGGCGTTCTACTTAGATGATATTGATAAAGAATTTTGGAATGAATTGGTAGAACAATGGGAAAAACAGGACTATATACCTATTTTCTATGGTATAAATGACTATGAGCTATGTGTTAACTATATGATTAAGCTAGCTGTTCATTTTGGAGATATGCAACGAGCCGAGAAATATAAAAAAGAATTTGATATGGCTCTTCCTAATAAGAAAGAACCTATGGAGGATGCACCTAGTGGATATACATGGCCTTTCTTCGATTGCTATATAATAGCTCAAGTTAATGAAACGTTAGGAAATATAGAAATAGCAAAAGAACACTATCACAAAGCCCTTTCCATGGCTTCTTTTGGCGAAGCACGCTGGGAACAATACGAAGAACAACATGGTGGGATATGGAAGACCTACAAAGACTTCGGTTATAGTGGACCAGATTTGAAATTTGAAGATTGGATTAAAGATAGTATTGTGACTTATGACACCATAGAAGAATATAAAAAAGTATTAGATAAGTATCTATTTTATATGTATAAGTAGTGACTATATAGAAAAATTTATATACCTATTTTATAAAGACTTCCATACAAAATTTTATTTATAGATTGAGGTTATGAGCATAAAACATAACTATATAGTTATGATCTTTATGCCTTAAAGAATAAAAAGAACTCGCCTAATAAAACGTTAGGAGGGTTCTTTTATTTAAACTATATATTGAAAAAAATAACTATCAAAATTTTATTAATAGTATTTCCTTAGAATATATTGAAAAGAAAATGAATTAAATATTGACGCAAAATCTGAAAAATCTTATAATTACTGTAACCTTAGAAAAATCATTTACCACCAGTATTTACCTATGCTCATCGGCATTTTTAATCCCATGGGAGCTCAATCTGACCGTTTACGGTGTGAGGTTTGCCAAAACCTATTTTTAAGCCCCATGAATACTGGACTACTGAGGCCTGCTGTTGCAACAGCACTTACCGTTTACGGTATTGAAACTAATTACTAATAGATTGTACAGAACGATTACTTTGAATAAGTTGCAACAGCACTTACCGTTTACGGTATTGAAACATTCTTTCATAACAGATTGTACACTTTCACTGCTCTTCAGTTGCAACAGCACTTACCGTTTACGGTATTGAAACATTCTTTTTTTGTCTGTTCATATTATTCTCCTCTCTTGACAGTTGCAACAGCACTTACCGTTTACGGTATTGAAACATTGCATCGTTACGAACTTGATCCATTGCAATATTGTCGGTTGCAACAGCACTTACCGTTTACGGTATTGAAACTTTACCGCTGTCTTAGTGGTATCTTGTAAAGATTTTACAGTTGCAACAGCACTTACCGTTTACGGTATTGAAACGTGAAGTAGAAATCAATTCCAGTATTGAAATTGAAGAGTTGCAACAGCACTTACCGTTTACGGTATTGAAACATAATACTTCCAAGGGCGACGATATTTTCTATCTGCACCTGTTGCAACAGCACTTACCGTTTACGGTATTGAAACGAGTAAGCTTCAAGCATACCACAAGTATCAGTGATTAGGTTGCAACAACAATTAACGTTTATAGTATATTAATAGAACCATTATTTTTAGTTTGATATATTGATAGAGTTATCTCACTAATGCCAATGGTTCTATTTCTTTTGTTTATGGTATAATATAGCTAGATTTAAAACTCGGAAAACCAAATCTGCGCCGTTATGATAGTGGTGCGGTTAAAAGACATTATTTTAGCTTGCTAAAGTGCCTTTTAAAATCAATTTGCAATCTCCGCCGTTTTTTGCATTTTGGAACCAGTAAATATCTGTTGTTTCAGAGACAGGGTTAAATTAAATAATCCCTTGATGGGGACGGAAACTTATTTACTCATCTTTTTTAATAAGAGTTGCAATACTTGGTTTGTTAAATTAAATAATCCCCTGATGGGGACGGAAACTTTAATAGCATTCAATCTAGGAGTATTATAAGTTAGTTAAATTAAATAATCCCCTGATGGGGACGGAAACTTGCTGAAATATATGGAATAAGTTCCTTCTTGATCTTTACAATGTTAAATTAAATAATCCCCTGATGGGGACGGAAACCAGTCTAGTGCTATCAGCTACAGATACTTCATCTAATTCTAGTTAAATTAAATAATCCCCATTTGGGGCCGGTTTTTATGTTAAAAACTCATATAAGTATAAAAATATAGCCAGTATATTCTTTTTAGTGAATATACTGGCTTTTTTGTATAAATCGGATGGTTTTTCTATTGGTTTTAAACAGAAATGAATATATAATGAAGTCAATAGGTTTTTTATTTCTTAAGTAGAGTTTGGAGGCGATGTAATGGGTAAATGGGATGCACTGGTAAAGGGTGCATTGCTTCATGATATCGGCAAAGTCGTGTATCGAGCTAATCAGGGAACCGATGCACATTCTAAGCGCGGCGCTGCTTTCATTGAACCCTATTTTTCCGATATGGGCTTAAAGCAAAGTATTACTCATTGTTTGAAGTATCATCACGGGAAAGAGCTTAGTACAGCTCAACTAAAAAATGATGATTATGCATACATTGTGTACGAAGCAGATAATATTGCTGCAGCTGTAAATCGTCGAGATCTTGAGGAAGGTGAAAATACCTCTACACAGAAGTTTGATAAAGAGTTACCGCTTCAATCAATCTTCCGTGTATTTGGCGATAAAACTAGTACTCAACCTTTACAGTATTATCTACGTGGCATTGATGTGTCGGACCACTTTAATTATCCTGAAAATGATAAAACGATACGCGCACCAAGTGATAAATATAAGGCACTATATGATGTATTAGTACAGAACTTTCAGCAACAACCAATAGATAAGATGTCCGTTAATGAGTTGCTGAGAATTTATGAAGACACTATATCTTATATGCCATCTAGTACGGCAACAGATCAAACCAATGATATTTCTTTGTATATGCACTCAAAGATAACAGCTGCCGTGGCACATAGTATGGTGCATTATTTTGAGGAACAAGGCATTACTGATTATAAAGAATACTGTTATCAGAACTCTAAAAAGTTTCGTGAAATGCCAGCGTTTCGATTAATATCTGGAGATATTTCTGGCATTCAGAATTTTATTTATACGATTCCGTCTAAAGGTGCATTGAAATCATTACGTGGTCGCTCATTCTATTTAGAAATTTTAATGGAACAAATTGTAGATGAACTATTAGATACATTGCAGTTAACTCGGGCAAATCTTATTTACAATGGTGGCGGTCATTTTTATGTATTGGCTCCTAATACAACAAAAACTTGTACTGCCATTGAATCTATGGAAAAATCCATTAATGAATGGTTCTTAACAGTATTTGGTACTAAATTGTATTTAGCGCTTGGTTCCGCTACCGCAACAGCTGCCGAGTTAATTCAATCGCAACGTACATTATTCCGTAAGGTGAGCCAATCTGTTGGTGAGGCTAAGGCTAAACGATATTCTGAACAGCACCTAACAGATCTATTTAATCCAAATAGTACGTATAATACAGTTCTTCATGGCGAGCGGGAATGTTTCATTTGTCACACTTCAACAGCAACATTATCGCCTTATGGTAAGGATACCGATGCTGAGGCTTGTCCAATTTGTAATGGCTTGTATCACTTAGGGGAACAAATTGTTGACAGTCGAGATACGGTCTTTGTATTAGCTAGCCCTAATACGAGTGATGATAATGAAAGTATTCCTAAGGTTGAAGTATATCTTAACAATTTGAGTAGTGATGCGGATAATCTGAAGGTATATCTTTATGTGGTCCCTGAATCATCATTACAGAAGTTCGAATCTAGTCATGAGATTCTTAGAATTTACTCTAAGAATACAGCTAAAACTGGACATAATATATTCAATCGTATTTGGTTAGCAGATTATGTAGCACGCAAGGATAATGGTCAAGTTTATGAATTTGAAGAACTTGCCGCATCTAGTGGCTTAGGGGAGGATAAAGGCATTAAGCGACTTGGTGTATTACGAGCAGACGTAGATAACCTTGGTGCTGCTTTTACCGGAGGCTTTATTTCTGAGGGCTCTGATAAATTTAAATATGGTACTTTATCACGCTATGCTGACTTATCTCGTGATTTAGCAATGTTCTTTAAGGTTGCTGTTAATAAAATGGCTCAAGGTGATGTGCAAGGTTTTGGTAGATCTGTTACACCATTTACTATTTGGGCTAATAAAAAAGTTACGACTAGAAAAATTCACGTTATTTACTCCGGTGGTGACGATGTATTCCTTGTTGGTGCATGGGACGAATTATTAGAATTAGTCATTGATATTCGTGAAAAACTGGCAGAGGTTACAGATAATAAAATTACTATGTCTGCTGGCCTAGCTCTATTCTCTCCATCCTATCCAATTAGCCAAATGGCTGCAATTACAGGTTTACTTGAAAGTGTTGCTAAAGATAATGATGGCAAAGATAGTATTGCTTTATTTGGATTTGAAACAAACTCAAACGGTGAAGAGCGTATATGCCGACATGTATATAAATGGGATGACCTCATTAATAATGTCATTGAAGATAAGCTCTATACACTAGATCAATTATTTGTTATTCCAGGCATTAATGAGGTGCAAGACTCAAAAATGAAATTAGGTAAAGGCCTAATATATAAGTTGATGGAATTGTTACAAGGTATATTAAATGATAGAGCTTTAGGCAAACATATTAATGTGGCTCGTATACTCTATTTATTGGCTAGATTAGAACCTAAGAAAAATAATCCTACCTATGAATCATATAAAAACTTTGTTACAGCTATTCATAGATGGATTCAATCAGAAGAAGATTGTAAAGCTTTGCTAACAGCTTGCAACCTCATTGTTTACTATATGCGTGATACAAAGTGAGGAATAGTATATGACACAAGGTAAATTTAATTGGGATATAGATATTGTCACTAAGGCAGAAGAAACTATCGGTCGTTTAAGATATAATCCAAAATGCAGAAAAACAGATGAAGTATTTGACGTAAAGTATGCACAAGTACGTAAAATTTTATCTAGTGTAGTGGCTATTAAAAATAAATTGGGTGTGGAACAACGTAAAAGCAAATCCTTTGATAAGCTACCTGAAAATATAGCGATGGAGGTTCGTTTTTTAAAAACTACATTCTTATATCAAGCTGGTCGAGATAAAGATAATAAATATCCAGTAAAAAACTTTATTGAAGATAGTCAATTGGTAGAGATGGTTGAATGCATTGGTACTGATGTTAATAAATTTGAAATGTTCTGTAAATATGTAGAAGCATTAGTAGCTTTTTATAAATATAGAGCGGTCAGTGTTATAGCTGCGTCTAATGAAGCGTGGAACAAAAATAAACAGTATAGTAATCAAAATTACAATCAAGCAAATGGAAACCGTCGATAGGAGGGGCACAAGATGGAGAATAATGATAAATTAAAATCCTTACGTGGTAAATTACTAATTACAGGTACTATTAAACTAGAAACTGGTATGCATATTGGTGCTAGTAATGACTTTGCTCCTATTGGATCCGTTGATACACCATTCATTCGTGATGTAGTTTCTCAAGAGCCTATTATTCCTGGTAGCTCTATTAAAGGGAAATTACGTACTTTGTTAGCGAAAAGCCATTGTGAAGACTATATTATGAATGATATTAAAGAGGATAAAGAGGATATTAAACGTTTATTTGGTTCCGTAAATCCTGTAAAACCAGCTCGTTTACAGTTTTATGATTTATTTATCACAGATGAAACTCGTCAACTGTTTGATAATATAGAGACAGATACTTATATGGGTGAAATTAAGTTTGAAAATACTATTAATCGTGTTGATGGTAGTGCTAACCCTCGTCAAATTGAACGTGTTCCAGCAGATACTGTATTCACTTTTAAAGTTGCTTATAATATTGAACGTGAAGATGAAGTAACTGAGGATATGAATATACTAAAAGCAGGTCTTAATTTATTAGGTATCGATTATCTCGGGGGGCATGGTTCTCGCGGGTATGGTCGTGTAAATATTTCTATTGATGATGTGAAATCAGTAGGTAATAGTACTATTAATACGCAGGATTTATTAGATATATTAAGAAAGTAGGTTGTTACTATGAACTACTATCTATATCCACTGCGTTTTCTTACACCAGTGCATTTTGGAGATACCTCAGAAGGGGGAAACCTAGAAACAATTTCATCCACATTAGGCTCTGATGTGCTTTTTGGTGCATGCTGTCATGAAATCAGCCATAATACAGGTTTACTACAATCTTTTATCGACTCTGTAAAAGAACAACATATTGTATTATCTAGTTTGTTTCCTTACTGCATAGATAATGGGGAGTATCAATTGTATGTACCTACACCTATCATGCAAATTGATTCAATAGAGCTGCCTATTACAAGTTTTGCAGAGACAAAACGTGTAGCGACAGAGCAAAAGAAGATTAAGAAGATTGAGTATATCCGAGCATCACAGCTACAAAATTTTAGTCAATATATAGAATCAGATACCTCACAAAAACATATGCCTATCTTTGGAACTAAGCAAGCCATGACACAAGTAAATATGCGTGGTGAAAAAAGTAGACCATATTATGTGGGGAGCTATCAATTTATGTCAAACACAGGACTATATATTATAGCTAGATTTACCGATGATACAAGTCGTGAGTTATTTGAAGCCATTCTTGAATTATTAGGTCTATCTGGTATCGGTGGCAAGCGCAGCGGTGGCTATGGGAAATTTGAGTTAGCTGATGATCCCATTCAGTTGGAATCTGAAGGCATTTATAAAGATGACTCTGCTTTATATGAATTGCTTCACAATAATCAAGGAAAGATGATGTGTATTAGTGCTTGTGTTCCGACTCGTGATGAAGTGGCTACTTTAAAACAAGGTTCTTATAAATTACAAAAACGTGGCGGCTTTGTTGGATCTGCTGGAAGTATGACTCAAGTGAAACGTAATTCCTATTATGTTGTTAAAGAAGGCTCTGTTTGTCCAAAAGCATTAGTAGGACAAATGCTTACTATTACAGGGGATAGTTTACCTCACCCTGTATATCGTAATGGTATGGGCTTATGGATTGGGGTGGATTATGAGTAATCGTATAGATCATGCACAACTATCGCTCACTATTGTGAGTCCTACCAATATTGGTGGCCCTGAAAATCTAACGACTAAGGATTATATGTATAATTACGATGCTGGTGAAGTATATTTACTTAATAACTACGAGTGGTTTCGCTTTTTAGCACATCATAATAAATTAGAAGAGTTTGAATTATATATGCAGGATGAAATGATAAGGCCAAATGGTCGGACTATGTATGATTGGGCAAAAAATGCTATTGGTGCATCTCAACTAACAAAAGATACATTAAGGTCTGCTATTGGCTCAATTATGAAATCATCGATATATAATAAAGGGCGTAAAAACTCATTGAATGATATTACTCCTCAGATTCGTGGTGCTAATGGAGATGTTTATATTCCTGGTAGCTCGATTAAAGGCGTTATTGATAGTGCTATTATTTCGCATATGCTTCGTAATAATAAAGCATTTAGGAGTAATGTACAAAGAGAGTTAAGAAAAGTTTTAGATGTATATAAAAGAAAGAATGCTAGAAGCCTTTTCAAAGATATATTTAAGATGGTAAATCTAGCTATTCTTAAACATATTCATGTCCTTACGAACAATGAAGGAAAACCATTTAAAGGTATTTTAGCCAGTGCTTTCCGAGGTATTTCTATTTCTGATGCTATGCCTATGGGTGTGATTAAAACAGAGGTATTAAAGAAAGAGGATTCTTGTGTTGAGGAAGATGGAACTCATGATATTTCTGTACATCGTGAGTGCATTTTACCAAATCAGCAGTTTTCCTTTACATTAACCCTTGATACAGCTATGACTAAAGAAATAGGGATTACTAGTATCGATCAAGTGTTAGATATTTTACAGGAAGACTTTGATGCTACTCATAAGTTATTAGCCTCTAAATTTAAGAAGGTTAGTCCGTCTGTCTTTAAAGCTCTAGACTCAGCTAATGCGTATATTGGTAGTAATACAGGGTTTATTCAGAAGACTATTATTATGGCTGCTTTTACAGATGATGAAAAAACAGGAATTGATATTATTAGAGCTATTTTAGATGTGAATTTTCAAAAGGCTAAACATGATAGTAAGGATAAATTTATGGCACCACGTGCGATTAAATTAGTAAAGTGGAATGGCAATTATTATGAGGTGGGGGGCATTCATATTGGCAGATAATGTTGAAATTATGGCCATTGAGTTAGGAATAACAGCAGATCCATCTATTAAAATTGTACAGTCTATAGGTAGCGTGCTACATGGAGTCTTAATGGAGCTGGTGGGAATAGAATACGCAGGTCAGTTGCATGAAACGGGCCTGCGCCCTTATAGCCAATATATCTATTTTGATAAAGAAAAAGGTCAATATATTTGGCGCCTTTCTGCTGTAACAGCAGAGGCTGTTGAACGTATATTACGACCAGTACTAGATATGCCTGAAAAGATTTTTTTGAAACAAAAACGAGGGCATATTTATATTCAAGATAGAACCATTTTAGAGGAAACCTCTTATGAAGCGTTAATGGCTAAGTTTTGGAGTGGTGAAGCAGAATATGCGCAGGCTAAATTGCGGTGTGTGACTACAACAAGCTTTAAAGTAGATCAACAATATACAATCTTCCCTGAAGCCTTTCGTATCTATCGCTATTTATTGCGTCAATGGAACCAATTCACTACGTTTGAAATGATGGACTCTGAAGATTTATTAGCTGCACTTGAATCGGCAGCTTTCATTCGCGACTATAATTTGCGTATGGGCATATATGGTTTAGAAGGGGTTAAAATCCGTGGTTTCCGTGGAGAGATTGTAATGCAATTTAAGCGAAATTTAGTGATGCAACGCATCTTATCTCTATTGACCTACTATAGCCAATTCACAGGGCTCGGAATTAAGACCGCATTAGGTATGGGTGGGGTACAAAGTGAGGTAGTACAATGAGAATTCTTTATACTCCTGTAGGAGATACAGATCCTATTCGTGGTTGCTATGATGGTGGGATGCTTCATATAGCGTTAGTCACTAAAACTAAGGTTCATAGAACCAAGTTAAATTAAATAATCCCCTGATGGGAACGGAAACCAAAATACCAACAATATTTTGTTTCATTTTTGACTAGCATTGTTGTTAAACTAAATAATCCCCATTAGGGGACGGAAATGCACTACTTGATGCACCGAGTAAGGCGTGCTTCTTAGCCAGTTAAATTAAATAATCCCTATTAGGGGACGGAAACCCAAACTTATCTTCTGTATTATCGAATAAATTACCGTACACGGTTAAATTAAATAATCCCCATTAGGGGACGGAAACATATCATAATAGCGCTTAGGAATTCCAACTGCAGCATACGTGGTTTTAAATTAAATAATCTCCAATGGGGTCAGAAAAGCACTATCTTATTATTTGTAGATAGTGCTTTTTCTTATTTTATATAAATATTAATTTTTTACGGTTGCCATTTTGAATATCCAAATCCCATCATAATAATACTTACCACGAGCATGCCGTTACCAAGGGTAATGGTACTTTCAGTTGTGGCTAGACAGGTAATAAAGGATCCGATGCCCATAATGATTGTGCCTAGTATAGCAGATAGTTTATGAATTGCCATGATAATCACCCTTTGCTTTCACTAATAACATTAGGTTTAACAATATACGTAATGACTGCGTACAGTAGGGCACCGATTACAATCCCATTTAGCGAAGCCAGTCCGAATGGTATGAATTTAACACAGACCAATGCGATGGCCCATGTGATCCATGGAACTAGATTCCATTTTTTGAAAGTCGCTTTGTTGTAATCGATATATTTTCCGCGATGAACCAGGTAAAAGTCCGCTAAGATAATACCGCATAGTGGCGGAACGATGATGCCTAGTGTACTTAAGAATACAAAGAGGGAGTCGATTTTATATGGTTGTGTCATTGTTGCTAATGCAGAGATAGCAATGAGCACGGCTAGCATAATATTTCTATTTAGTTTGAAAGAGTTTGCTAGGTTCAATGATGTGGAATAGAGGTTCGCACCATTTGTGGTAAAGATATTTGTAGTCAACAATAGTAAGCTTGGGAACACGAGGCCAAAGCTTAAAAGTACGTTGATTAAGTCACCATCATTCATAGCAACGCCTGCGATAGCACCGCAGCTGATCATCAACGTATTGCCACCTAATAGACCGATTGTGCTCGCTGTAATAACGTCTTTCTTGCTTTTACCATAGCGCATAATATCAGCGATACATGTGGCAGTAGATAGAATCCATGTACCGATAACGATGGTAATGCCTGATAGTAAATCGATAGGTTGCAATGGCACATAGCTAAATAGTTCTTGCCAGCCACCGATTGTTTGAACGGAGCGAGCCGCCGTTCCTAGAGAGAGGAATACGATGGACGGAATCGCAATATAGCCGAATACGGCGAGGGATTTAATGCCGAGAACTGCAAAGATACCCATGATAACGGCGCTGAGCATCATAGCAATGACTTCGCCTGTGTAGGAGAGGTTGAATACTTGAGCAATAAAATGTCCATATAAAGCCGCTTGAATAGTGTACCAACCTAGATTGACGATAGGTACGAAGAGAGAGGCAATTCTGGAGCCTTCCTGACCGAAGCTGTATCGCGTCAAAAGGGCAAAGGTAAGGCCTGTTTTATAGGCGATTACACTTACTAGACCTGCGATGATACATAAGAAAATATTTCCTAGAATCATAGCTAATAGTAATTCGTTGAAAGTTAGCCCTGCAGCTAATCCGCCACCAGCCATCATACTAGTAACAAGAAAAACAAATCCAGTCCAAACAATGGTGAGAGAAAAGCAGGATTTCCTTGCCCCTAATGGGACTGGCTCCCTAGAATACTCATTATCTGTGTTCGTATCAACTGGTTCAACAAACTCTAATTTCTCCTTACTCATACATCTATACTCCTTTACGTAATAAAAAAGCTACCATGATGCGTTTTGAGATTATATAAGCATGGTAGTAAAGACCTATTATGTAGTGTAAATATAGTGGATTTCTCTAATAAAGGATACATATTTAATTTGTTATAAACGAATGGTATTTATCTTCATTAAAACATACGTAGAATGAATATTCAATATGTATACTATGCATATTGAGCAATGTTGAGAACGATAGATTCTTTAGTGTTAATATTGTAAAAGCAAATAGATGTTGTGACTATAATATAGTAAGAAGGTATGAGTAGATGTTACTCCTATGAGATCCTAGTTATAAATAGGCACGTTCTCAAGAGTATAGTATATATACTGATGAGAACGTGCCTTTGCTGCATTACTGGATGTGGTTATTGTTTTTGGAGCTTTAGTGCCCTTATTTGCTTTACAAAAAGCAAATAGCCCTCCGTTGCCTAGTGTAACTAGATAACTGAAAGGCCATTTCTTCATGTTTTTATGTAACTAGAGATGAGCCTGACGGTACGACTCGTCTGACTATCTTCTTATATTATAATAAGGTTATGATATATCGTCAAATTATGATGAACACGTGTATGGCATACAGTTTGATGATGTCGTTGTAAAATAAGAAAAACTCCTATTGGCTTTCACCGATAGGAGTTTTTGGTTTTATAATTGTAATTTTATAGTACTTTTAGGCCTATTATTAAGTCACAGATTATAACAAACTAATTATATTTCTTTTACATCATCAGGTATAGCCGGAGGAGCGGGTGGTTTACCCATAGATCTTTCAATGAACACCACAGCCACAAAGACGATGAGGCTGACGATGGAACCAAAGATGATGGACATGATGCCATATGGATTGCCAACGAATTCCCAGTACACGCCTGCGATGGAGCCGAGCACGATGGACCAAATGCCAGCGCCAGCTGTTGCATTTTTCCAAGTGAGGCCAAGTAGGAATGCAGCGAATGGGCCAGCGGATCTCATTGTGAAAGCAAATACGAGCATCGGAATGATGGCTTTGCTTACAAGGGAGATGATGATGGCGATGATGCCGAGGAATAGCACGCACAGACGACTGTAATTTGTGAGCTGAGCGTCAGTGAGGCTTTTACCAAAATGATGTTCCACAATATCCTTGGTAAATACTGTTGCGGCACCTAAGAGGTCGCCTGCGCCTGATGAAAGCGTAGCCGAAACGACCGCAGCCATAACGAAGCCTGCCATTACAGGAGGCATGAGGTTAAGCGCTACCGTTGCCACCGCATTGTTCGCTTCGATGTTCGGAAACTCAGCCAATGCTACGAGGCCTAAAACCGCAGGAACAAAGGCGAAAAGAGCCATGATAATGCCACAAATGATAGAACCGAGAACGGCCGTCCTTTCGTCCTTCGCTGCAAAGTACCGTTGAACGGATTCTTGGCCGGTGGAGAAGGTCATGAAGTACATGATAATGAGGCCGATGATGGTTTTCCAACCAACCTTTGTGAAGCCTAGCTGTTCAGGTGGCAATTTCGCCACTACCGATTCCCAACCGCCCACATTGTGCAATACGAATGGCACCGCGAGGGAGAAGCCCCCAACGAGAACGAAGAAATGGATAACGTCCGTCATCGTAACGCTCCACATACCGCCGGACATGGTGTAAATTACGAGTACCGCGCCACAGATGAGGATGGCGAGTTCTGTTGAAAGTCCGGTGAGAACGCTAATAATGGTTGCAGTTGCTGTAATCTGTACGCCTGCTAGTGTAATCGTTGCCAGCATGGACAGAATAGAAGTAATGAGATGGCTAGACGCGCCGAAACGACGGCCGATGATCTCTGGTACTGTTGTTGCCATGGCACGCCGCAAGAGTGGTGCGATGAACGCAACGAGGATAACACCAATCCCTGCAGATACTACGTACCAACCTGCAGATAAACCCCAAGAACCATACGCTTTCGCTGCTACACCTACGGTACTCCCACCACCGATTTCCGTAGCTGCTAATGTGCCTGCCGTCATAAGAACCCCAATACGACGACCTGCGAGTAGATAGTCAGTACTATCTTTTACACGAATATGACAATATACGCCGACTAATAAATTCAGTAATAAATAGGCGCAAACAATAACCCAAATAATAGTCAGAGAATCCATATGACACCTCCAAAAATTTACACTATCTAGAGATTCATACTAAATCACCCTTACTACTTGTGGTGCATATATCAAGTATAGTTTAATTATCCATAAAAACTGGGGAAAATACAAAGAGGAGTTTTATTGCTTGTTGGAGAATATATATACATTGGGAATAAAAAAATCCCGTTATTAACGGGATTTTTGGAGCTTTAATAGCACTTATTTGTCTAGGAAAAGACAAATAACCCTTCGTTATCTTAGATGATTCGATAACTGAAAGGCCATCAGAGATGAGCCTGACGTTACGACTCGTCTGACTATCTACTTATATTATATGAATAAAGATATATATCGTCAAATTGAGATAAACCTTATAAATATCAATATAGGTAAATCCTATATACTAAATTATAAAATTATTAATCATAGGCACAGCATTATTTGCATAGTATACTTATGCTAATAATGCTGTGCTTATTTATTTTATAAAAATTGAGAGAGGGTACTATGTTACGTAAAAGTTTGATTATGATGGCGCTAGCAACTGCTTTCACCATGAATATAAGTGCTGTACAGATTGAAGTGCAAAAAGGGCAACCACCTATGCCTGGGGCGGATGCGAGTATTCCTACTAATGCGTATGAGAATTATCGGCATATTAATAAAGTTACGGAGCAAGAAGCAGAGTTATATAGTCAATTTGCAAAATCGAATCCTAAAAATCCGCCATCTACGCCTGATAAGCTAAATCTGGAACATCCTGGTTTTTCTAAGGCTTTGGAGCTTGCAGATTATTCTCAATCAACGGTTGTATTGATTCATGAAGGGGATAAGAATATCAGGCTATCTGTACCAAATGTCAGCTTTCGCGGTGATGTTGTAGAGATTCCATCTGGAAAAGAAGGTTCTTTTTTTGCTGTTAGAAGCTTGAGTGCGTTTTTAGTGGTAGGACCACCGCATGGCAAAGCACTTGATACATATTCTGAAAGTAAAGGAAAATATATGTATCCAGGTTTACGGAATACATCTTGGAAATTTATGTCGAACAATGCTCGTGTGATGTATACGGAATTCACACTGAATGATACAAAAACTGCCTATGGCATTACCTATGGTGGTTGGGTTAATACAGAAGATCCATATCAAGATCAAGCACCTGAAGTGGTGATGAGTAATTATATTATTCCATCCATAGAATCCTTAGCTGGATTAGATAGTTATAGCCAGATTGAGCATTGGGGGAACTTTCACTATCGCATTCCTAAGACGGCTAAGTTAGTCAGTGAAGCCGTAGAAAATGAGAGACATGAGGTGAGAACCTATGAGGATACAGGGGTTAAAATACGGGTAATACGTAGCGCAATCATGAGTAAAGAGACAGATAACACGCTGATTAAGGTTCCAATAATATATTATTTACATAAATATAATGATTTAGAGACGCCTACACAGTACGCCGTAGTGTGGAATAACGGAATTCCTGGTTCTTTAGTTGATGCCTATAAGCCCAATCGTGAATCCTATCTTCGTCATGTTATGAAAGATTCTGTATACTATTACAGTTATCGCATTAATTATGATGAAAGTAAAACGTCTTATACACATAAACAGCTGAGAAATATGATTGAATATGTGGGATTTGATGATGCGGCAAGATTACGAAAAGAGCCACAATGGCGAGAGAAAGGGTCATATAAAGAGAGACTCGAAAATAGCCCAGTATTTATTCCTTGGTATATGGAATGGGTTAAACTGTTGACTCAATAAAAAACTTTGCTTTTTTAGCTTGTATAATATTAGATAGGAGAGAGGCAATGAGTAAACTCAAATACATTAAAATTATATTAGTGCTTTTGCTTAAATCTTATCTCATTTATCTATGGGTCAACTTCGTAGGGACGTTTACTAATCTACTCTATTATATTTATATATTGAAAGTATATTCATTGGAGCATTTCGGTCTATTTCTATTTTTTCTCTTTGGTAATATATGCAGTATTCTGTGGCTTGTTTTATGGTGTAAGCGATTACCGCCAGCTTTTAACAAGCCCAAAATATATTATAAAACTAAAGAATGGATACGACCTAAGAAAGAAGAAGCACCTATCTATAAAGTCCTATTTGGCAGTTTACTGCTTTTGTTAAAGCTATGTCTTGTAGTGTATATCTTAATAATAGCTTCCATGATTTTAAGCATTCCATTGGTAAATTTTTAGTATCCCTTCAAAAGTTAAATAAACTAAAAGCCGAGCTTTTAATTATTAGAATTAGCTCGGCTTTTATTGGTTTATTCATATATTTATATAATATGGTCTTTATTGTATCGTATATTAGTTTGCTCTATAATAGATTTAGGATAGTTAGATGAGGTTGGGCCTCTCTTCGCTTTTGAAGGGAGGGGGGGCTTATGAGTGGGTATAAAATCATTATGGTTATCCTTGGGATTTTATCAGTCATGATATCCTTTGGAGCACTTGTGGCGCTTATTTGTTTAGAAATAGCAAAATAGCCCTTCATTTCTTCGGAAATTAGATAAAACGAAAAGGCCATTTCTACATGTTTATATGTTATTAGAGATGAGCCTGACGCAACTACTCGTCTGACTATCTATCTATATTATAGATGTAAAGATTTATATCGTCAAATTGAGATAAACTGGAGGTCTTTATGAAACCATTTGAAACAAAAGATAATCAAGCTTTTACCATGTTTGAGAATCGTTGGGCTCTTGTTACGGCTGGAACGCTTGATGATTTTAATACGTGTACAGTTAGTTGGGGCAGCATGGGCAATGTGTGGGGCCCTAATGGCGGCGACATGTCTACGGTGACGGTGTACATTCATCCGGCCCGCTATACGCAGGAATTTATGGCAAAATACGATACCTTTACAGTGAGTTTCTTCCCTGAAAGCTACCGCAAGGCGCTTGGTTACTTAGGATCTCATTCTGGTCGCGACGAAGATAAGGTAGCTAACTCTGGACTAACCCCGGTGGCGGCAGGCGATGGGGTGACTTTCAAAGAAGCAGAGTTAACTTTTGTATGTAAAAAGTTATATGAACACCAATTCGATGAAGCCCATTTGGCAGAAAAGGTAAAAGACTATTATGCATCTAATCCTGCTGTATATACACAAGCTGGGCATGATCGTTGGGAACCACATTATATGTACATTGGCGAAGTAGTTGATGCCATAGAGGGCTAGTCTGTCCACATAACAAATGAAGACATACATACAATTCTTTGGGATACCGTGAATGCTGTATCTTAGCTAAGTATATTTTAGTTTTCTGGTACTAAAAAAGTCGAGCTTCTATCGTTTAGTTGCTCGACTTTTGTTAGTTAATTTATATATTTGTATAATATAATGCTTATGAAAGCTATTTTATAATGGTGTTGATATAGATCGTCTATGCTTCTGGAAATAGAACGTGTTCTTGCATTTTAAAATTAGGATTATTGGTAGAGTCAAAGAACTCAATCATATTCCGTAATTTTTGAACTTCCTCAGCACTTAAAAAACTTGGATAAAAGATAGTATAAGTAAAACTATATATGCCATCATAGGAGTTAAAGTTTAGAATGTGATCATTCTTATTAGGTTCATAGCTGTGTATGGATAGACCAGGGATGTTATTGTTCCATACAATTGAGTAATTGATATAGTCTGATGCTGATGGATGGTAACGGTAAATATCCCAGAACGTATTTAAATCAGTTTTAAAATTGTAATGACCATTTATAACAATTTCATGCGCATATGGGTTTTTAGGAACATTGTCAGTAGAAATAAAGAATGTTATGTCTCCTTTTTTGTAGTATCTAATATCTTGGTGGTCGGTGCCCTTACTTTCACCTTCGTATATGGCGTCTTTTGGTACGCGGTATTGTACACCGTTTAAGCTTTCTATGCGTGAATATTGATTTAATTCATTTAGGTTTTGTACAGAGGGAAGCACATAATTAGCCAATAATTTATCTGTAGGAACCTTGTTCAGAACGGGGTTGTTATCATAATAGACAAACCCTGCGTGATATAAAGGATAACGCATATTATAGCCCTTAAATTTAAAATTTATTGTGTCGATGGTGAGCGTTGTTTTTTTAGCGTTTTTAAGGTGTGGCATCTTCATGCTATCCCAAGTGCTGTAGGTAACAGTAGGATATGAAAATACAGTACCCTTTATATCAGAAATCTGTTTTGAGGACTTTCGTTTCGCATTGGCTTGCAAGAAATTACGGACGTCTTTGTCTGTTAGCTTTTCATAAGCTATTTTGGTGTTGCGCCAGTCGTAATCTTTAAAATCTGCGTAGTCAATTTCTAAATTGAGACTTCCGTTATCGGTTAACACTCGATAGTCCTCAATGGTTCGACTCGGATTTTTGTAACGCCCTATATGATAATCACTTTTTATGCCCGCTACAGGGAATGAAAGCCGAATTTGGTTGTATTGGTCATGAACGGAAATGACCGTATTATGGTAATGTTGAGCACGATATATAGAGATAGCTTTAGCATACTCCATTTCGCTTTTGCTAATACCTTTGGTTTTGTCCATTGCTTTTAATGCTTCTACATAGTTTGCTACATCCTGTTCAATAGCTGGGTTCGTAGCTTGGTAATTTATATAGGCATCCTTGGAAATCTTAGAATCTGCACCAGGAATATTAACATCAATGGCTCCTACTGGTGATAATATAGTGCTCATGATGAAAGCACACGCTAATAGTGGTAGTTTAGTCATGGTGGTATCTCCCGCTTACATTTTCGTATTTATTGGTATTGTAGTAATCTGTAGGTTATGTTATTAAGTATAATTATATAACTAAATGGCTATATTTTTTAGTGACATGGAAGCGTGTTTTGCTTACATGCTACTACCCCCTATGGGGCATGAGTCCTTTTTTATAGGTATTGTAGCGTTAGGTTCTGATTTCAGTGTGATTATGTTAATATTAGATCTATAGGTCATTTATAGATTGAGAGGCTAGGAGAGAAACATGAAAACAAAATTTATTGCAATTAGTTTAGGTGTGGCTTTATTATTGGTTAGCAATGTGAGTTCAGTTGCCGATGCTAGTTGGTTAAGTAAAGCTATGGATCGGTTGGAAACGAGTAATGCTAAGCTTTCACCAACTTGGCCCAAAGCGGAGCAATATCGACATTATCGGCCAGGGCAAGCTATTGGAGCTCCATTGCCTGATGAAGATATGAGAATTGCCGGCGTTTCACTAGGCACGTCCTTTGATGCGGTAAAAGCTAGTCTAGGTCAGCCGACGAGTGAGAAACGTGATGAGCTCACTTATGGGGGCATCAAATTTGGACATTCGTTGATGCAAGATAGTCGTCCTATCGTATGGTATATGACTGTTAGTAATCGCGATGCTGTGACTGCTCGTGGCATTGCTGTTGGCGATTCCTTGAAAAAAGTGATGGACATCTATGGCCGTCCTGATTTTATAGACTTTAATAATCGATGGTTCTATGGATATCTACGCTATAACAGTGACAATATTGTAGGTATATTTTTCGAGCACAATGGTAGCAAGGTAACGAAAATTATTATTAGTGATAATTAAGTTCCATTTTTAGATAAGATTATTGATAGGGGTATTTATAGAGGGGATTATGTATGGGGGTAAATGCTAAGGTTGATTTTTATAATACAGAGATAGATAAATTATTTTTAGTATGGAAATTAAAGGATGCTTCTCATGATATTAACCATGATGCAGATGGATTTATAAGAGATGGTATTATTAATCCAAGTACATGGTTTTATTCGAATTGCAGACCTTTGTTTATTTTAAAAGAAGCTTATAATGGTAATGGCTCTAACGATTCGTGGGATTTGTGCGAATGGATTCGTAGCGACTTAGAACGTGTTAGTAAAATTAATACATGGATGACAATTTCTTTGTGGGCTCAAGGTATTATACATACAGATGTAGAGACGTTACATCATTTACCAAATGAAGATGAGCAAAAAAAGACAGGAGTGTCCTATTTAGATAAGATTGCTATTGTAAATTTACGTAAAAGTGGGGGGCAAAAGACATCTAATCATGCTGTATTAAAGGAATATGTTGAGTTTGATAAATTTGAGTTAAGAGATGAGATTGGTTTTATTCAGCCTACAGTTATCATTTGTGGTGGAACATTTAGATATTTAAGCGACATATTTGGTGAAAATTTAGTATGGGTAGGAGATGATCCATATATAAACTTAAATAATACAAATATTCTTGTTCTTGATTATTATCATCCTGCTTGTAGATTTCCAAAATTAATGAAATACTATGGATTAGTGGGTAAGTATCAAAAAACGTTGTTAAGAAGAGGAAATATGCTATAATTAAAATACTGTTTATAAATTTAGAGAGTGTGTTTATTATGCATGTAGTGAAGCCCTTATTATGGCTATTAGAACCGTATATCGTATACAAAGCCTATTTGTGGGGTACCCGTTTCATGGCACAACCCTATACGTGGGAAGGCGAATTAGATTGGTTCGCTTTTATGCTAACCATACTGCTCGTCATTGATGTGGTGGCGTTGCCCTTGGTGATCTTCTATTGCCCTGGTTTGAATCCTGGGGTACGTGTTCCGGACTGGATTCGCCGTTTAGGAACACCTATTTATGCCGTCCATAATTGGCTTGATAGTAAGGTGGGTGGCGACACATCTACGCCGATTGTATGGCTTCGTAAAGCCTTGCATTCCCTACTTTTATTCATTTATTATTTGGTGCCATTTTACGTGGGTGGTCATCTCGTAATGGGTCTTGTAGTAGCGCTCATGTATGACGTTCTCGTATGGGCGCATGGAGGTGTGTGATGACGACTTGTGAATGGCCGACGACGCCTTTATATCAGGATTACCACGATTACGAGTGGGGACGACCAATTCATGATGATCAACATCAATTTGAACATCTTTGTCTTGAAAGTCTCCAATGTGGCCTAAGTTGGCTTACGATTTTGAATAAACGAGATATCATTCGAGCATGCTTTGATCATTTTGATATTGATGCGGTGGCTGTTTATGGTGAAAGTGACATTGAACGCATCATGCAGACGGAGGGGATGCTTAAGTATCGTCCTAAAATTGAAGCTATTATCAATAATGCTACGGCTTTTAAACGTATTCAATCTGAATTTGGTTCGTTTTGTAACTATATTTGGGGATTTACAAATCATAAAACGATTATTTATGAAAACCATCCTGAAGGGCATTTTCCTACTAAAAATGGTCTATCCACGCGGATTAGCAAAGACTTAAAAAAGAGGGGCTTTAAGTTTGTAGGCCCTGTCACAATTTATTCGCATCTACAAGCCAGTGGCCTCATCAATGATCACGGTAAAGACTGCCCTTGCTTTGAAGAGATTAATAAAACAGCAGATATCGTACGGTTACCTGTAGACGATGAAGCTTAAGGGAGATAAGCAGAGATTAGTTAACAATAGTTTTTGCGCATGATTGAGTTTACATAATTGAATTTGTTGTTATGTGGAATTGGGTGTACACTAAAATCGATGAGGCGATAGCGACTCATCTCATGTTGGCCCGCTTTATATAAACACATATACTCTCTCTCTCCTAAGCGGGTCTATCATTAGTTCTCTCTCAACGCTATAAACTATACAGAGCCTCTACCTTATTGGGTAGAGGCTTTTTGCTGTATATAATGTTATAAGAGGAGCAATACTGTATTAGGGAGTCCTATAACAGCATTAAACAGGCTATATGTATGGTCTTAAAGAATCTTTAATTAATTCAATTTCATAGTATATATTTTATACCATATAAATTGATTTCTTTCGATGTAGTTGTTATACTGAAGTAAATTGATAGTGTTACTTTCACAATTAAAGAAGGGAAATATATGATTGGTTTGGGAACGGCCATTAACATTGGTCTCATTATAGCTGGTAGCCTATGTGGCCTCGCGTTTGGTCGCTTTATGAAAGAAAATTTAAAGCAGACGCTCATGATTGTGAGCGGTATTATCGTGCTCCTCCTCGGTATGAGTGGGGCTATGAAGTATATGCTCGTCATTGTCAACGGATCTCTACAAACAACGGGGCCGCTATTGATGATTATTAGCATGGTCGTAGGCGCCGTGATTGGCGAAATTATCGATCTTAATCATTGGATTACCGTGTTTGGTGATTGGGTGAAAGCTCGCACTGGCAATGCTGGTGATCCAAAGTTTACACATGCTTTTATTACTGCATCTTTGACGTTTACCGTAGGTGCTATGGGGGTACTTGGTGCCATTCAAGACGGTCTTACTGGAAATTATCAGACGTTGCTTTTAAAAGGCATCCTCGACGGTATTATCGTTATGGTTATGGTATCCTCTATGGGAAAAGGGGCGCTGTTCTCCTTTATTCCTGTAGGTATTACGCAATGGCTCATCACGGCAATGGCACATATTGCAGCGCCTCTGATGACACCTAGTGCCATCGATAACCTATCCTACGTTGGATCTATTTTGATTTTCTGCGTTGGTATCGACCTCATCTGGCCTGGTAAAATACGTATTGCCAACCTCTTGCCAGCCATTTTCATGGCAATGGGGCTTACATTTTTGCTATAATTAGCATTACAATAATATATAGATTTTTATAAGAGACCTATATTCTTTGAACCTTTGATGTGTACTTTGTACATGATACGGTCGAGGATGTAGGCCTTTTTACTTTTTAAAATCAATTTAATAGATGTGCGAATTAATGATAGTTTAAATTCAATTATGACAATAAGGTAAATTTATTACATTCCGAAATAGGTGACCAATAGAGTCATCGCAAGTGTAGGATTTAAATGATGTTTTATAGAATTCTTTTACCAAAATTGTTTGTAGAATAATTTCAATTCTATGTATAGTTATTCTTCAAGTATATGTTATTGAATTATACCTGTTAAACAGGTATAATCAAAGGAGAGATTCTATGATTATCGGATTTAAGGATAAGGAAACAGAAAAAGTTTACTATCAAAGCTTTTCCAAACGCTTTTCTCCGTTTATACAAAGGCTAGCCCTTCGTAAATTACTATTGTTAGATAATGCTGAATCATTACAAGATTTACGTTGGCCACCAGGTAATCGCTTGGAGTTGTTGCAAGGAGATCGATTTGGACAATATAGTTTGCGGATTAATAGTCAGTATAGACTGTGTTTTAAAGTGAAAGATATTAGTAGTTTTTATGATGTAGAAATTGTAGATTATCATTAATAGAGAGGAAATTAATATGGAAAAGTTTATTCCTACACCTACCATTAGTGAAATATTAAAGGAAGAGTTTATGGATCCATTAGGACTATCTGCATATCGATTAGCTAAGGATATACATGTGCCTGTTTCACGTATTCAAGAAATATTGAATGGTACACGGTCTATTTCAGCAGATACATCGTTGCGTTTAGCGAAATACTTTGGTGTTTCGGAAGGGTATTTCTTGCGTTTACAGATGGATGTTGATTTGCGTACAGCAAAACTTAGTGAGGGGATGGATGAAGTATTATCCTCTATTACACATTGTGCTTCATTAGACCCCGTAGACTGTCAATAAGAGATTGATAACTTTCGATGTATTTGGTAAAATTAACTTAAATAAGTAAGTTGTTACAACATTGAATATTGATATAAGGAGAACCTATGTTATTCGTTGAATATCCTAAATGCACAACATGCAAAAAAGCAAAGAAATTCTTAGATGATCACAAAATTAAGTACACAGATCGTGACATCAAGTCCGAAAATCCTACAGCAGAGGAAATCGCTGCTTGGTATCCACAATCTGGCAAGGATTTGAAAGCATTCTTTAATACTTCTGGTATGATTTACCGTGAACAACAATTAAAGGATAAATTGCCGAACCTTAGTGAAGAAGAAAAACTAGCTTTATTAGCATCTAATGGCATGCTTGTAAAACGTCCTATCTTGGTTCTTGAAGACAAAGTACTCGTTGGATTTAAAGAAGCAGAATGGATTGAGGCGTTGAAGCTCTAATTTCATATTAGTTAACCGAAAGAACAGGTCCCTAAAAGCCTCCATAGCGAGCTAAGTCGTTTTTAGGGACCTGTTCTTTCTACGTTTTAATAAAGAAATTAGAGCTCACGACTAGGATCTCTTTTACAGTTAAGATATTTTTCATTTATCAAAAATTTTGATTTGTATATAACTTATATATTTTGTATAATATTTACACAATAGATATACCCCTATGGGTACTATAAAAATTTAGAATAGAAACAAAAGGTACTTCAGATCGGTAGTTGATTACTATTAGGTTAATATTAGTACGATATTAACACAAGATTAGTGTCATATTGCATGGGTGTACCTTACTATTTAATAAATTGTTTTGTATTTTATTTCCGGATTAAGTAAGGCCGGTATCTCATTTATAGAGAGGTCTATATGAAGTTTTTACAGTCTTTATCAGCGCAGGTGTCTCTGCGTACGCAGGGGGCTATTTTGGCACTCGGCTTGTTATTTATTATATTAGATGCGCTTACGGAGCCTATGAATCCAGCTATTGATTTGGCGTGGGTAACGGTCATCATTTGTGGCTTGCCATTGCTCATCAACAGCGTGCAAAGTATTTTGGATCATTTAGAGATTCACGCTAATTTTCTCATCGTGATAGCCATGGTGGCGCTTATTGCGATTGGAGATTATCATACGGCGGCTTATGTAGGACTCATCGTACATGGTGGCTTTTTCTTAGAGCAGCTTATTACGGGCGACGTACATTATACATTGGATGATGATATGTTGCCGACCATGCCTACACAGCTTGTAGCCTTGCGTCAGGGCATCAACAATTATTCATCTGTTATTGTTGTGGCTGTCATGTTGCTTTCCATGGGTTCCTATGCATTGACGCAGAACTTTATGCATACCATTACATTGCTAGTTATCCTTTGCCCATGCTCTTTGGAACTCGTTCTTGTGGCACTCATGATGGGTTCTCTCGTAGATGAAAACTCTCCAACGGCGGGGCTTTCAAAAGAGGCGAAACAATGCCATTTGGGCCTACTTATCGTGTCCATTTTGTTCCACGTTGCCATCATCGGTGCTGGTGTGTTAGGATCTATCAATCCTGTAACAGCTGCTGCATTACATGGCTTGGCGCGACTTGGTCTCGTGTATAATTTAAAAGTATTAAACAGTTCCTTGTGCATCGCATAAATAATTAAACTCCCCTAGTAATCATAAGTATTACTAGGGGAGTTTTGTATATACAACAGTGAGTTGTACAGTACGTATTTATACATTACGTATTATACAGTACATATTCTATTGTTGTCCTTTGTCTCCAAGGGTGAGGAGTAGGAATACGATGGATAGGATACATGCACCAACGAGGGCAATGAAACCACCATCCCAACCGTAGAGGTCAACCATGAGACCCATGAAAGCACCAGCACCGGCAGAACCGATGAGGTAACCAAGAAGGCCTGTAAGGCCAGTAGCACCACCTGTTGCTACGCGTGGCACCATATCTGCTGCTTGAAGGCCAATCATCATAACAGGACCGTAGATGAGGAAGCCGATAGCGATGAGTGCTAAGTTATCGATGAGAATATTGCCCGCAGGGTTAAACCAGTACACGAGGATTGCCAAGATAACGAATAACATAAAGCAAATCGTAGCTGGAGCACGACGGCCACGGAATACGCGGTCACTCAAGTAGCCACTTACGAGCATGCCTGGAATACCGGCCCATTCGTATAAGAAGTAAGCCCAACGGGAACCTTCTTTTGTGAAGCCTTTCACAGCGGTTAAATAGGTTGGTGCCCAGCTAACTACGCCGTAACGGATGAAGTATACAAAAATGTTTGCAATCGCAAGATACCATAAGTATTTATTATGCAAAATATATTTGTAGAAGATTTCTTTGAAAGTACTTTTTTCTTCATTTGCTGTATGTGTATGAACTACTTCATGTTTGTATTCTTCGATAGGCGGTAAGCCACAGGATTGAGGCGTATCTTTCAACAATACAAAGGTAATAATCGCTAACACGATAGAGATAAGGGCAGGGAAGAAGAAGATACTATGCCATGTACCGAATAGGTAGATGCCAAGCGTAGCAAGAGGAGCGATGATGCCGCCACCTAGGTTGTGGGAAACGTTCCACCAGGACCACCAAGCACCGCGTTCGGAACGGGAGAACCAAGTTACCATGTTTTTCGCATATGGAGGGTAGCCCATACCTTGGAACCAACCGTTTAATAAGGCAAGAACGCACATGATAGGAATACTGCTCATAACACCTGGTAAGGTGCCGAATAATAACATAACTAAAGCACTAAGCAATAGACCTACTGTGGAGAAGTATTTTGGGTTAGAGCGGTCAGACGCATTACCCATAACAAATTTACTTACGCCGTAAGCTACGGATAAGATGGTCATAACTATACCGAGATCCGCTTTGGTGTAGCCGTACTCAGCAATCATGTACGGAACAGCTAAACTAAAGTTTTGACGGATCAAATAGAATGTAGCATAACCAATAAATGTACCTGCAAAGACTTCGCGACGAAGACGTTTGTAGGTGGAATCGATTTGCGCCTCAGGTAAACGTTCAATATGAGGAGCAGGAGAGAAAATCGACATCGTTACACATCCTTTCTACAACATGTCATTTGTAATAATACCATGTAGGGTATGTAGTCGACTATACTTAATTTTCTATTATAATAAATAGTTATTAGAAAACTGTATTATGGATAGTATTGATTAGGTTGAAATAGTATTGAATAGGTTGAAAATATCAAAATATCTTCTATGTAAAAATTATTAATTTGTAAATATATATATATGAATAACTGTTCATGCATTTGCGTAATGAGGCTATGCATGAATAATATAATCTCATTGAATCCGCATTTTTCCTGTACTTTTGAGTATATATGAATAATTGTACATATTTTGTTATTGACACAAGGTAATGCGAAAATCGTTAGCTTGGCTGACCGTTGGGCCACATGGATTGTAGTGATTGCGTTATTAGCCGCGGTTGGCACCTATGTGGTAACTGGAGAAATCATTCGTGCCGTAACCATCCTCGTTATGTTCTGTCCTTGTGCTCTCGTATTGGCAACGCCGGCAGCGATAATGTAAAGGAAATTCCTCACTTAGTGGCATTATCTAAACGCATGATGACTACTATTAAAATTAATCTTTCTTTCTCCTTGCTTTTGAATTTCGTAGCTATCATCTTGGCAATGGTTGGTACTTTATCTCCAGTGTGGGGGGCCCTTGTTCATAACGGAGGGAGCCTTCTCGTAGTTGCAAACTCTGCATTACTATTGCGTTGGGCTTACAAATCTAATTACATAGTAGATGATGATCATTCCGTTCTCATGAACGTAGCTCGTAAACGCGTGTTTGAGGCTTAATAGTAGTTCATTATAAATATAAGTATGGAGTGTGTGTATCGATTTGATTACTAAATCGATGAGCGTTAAAAAATAATATAGTCAATAAAAAGCGCTATCTATCCCTAAGGAAACTCAAATAGAGTTGTGGGATAGATAGCGCTTTTGTTTCACTTATAGTATGAAATCGATGGTTTCCAGTGTTGATTAATCAATATATGTTACAGGATAACCTTTGGCTTCGATTTCACGGCGGTTAAGACCATTTGGTAGATCTGGGTAGCCGATAGAGAGGCTAGCGTAGACTTTTTCGTCTTCGCTAAGACCTAGTTCACGCATTTTGGCTTGGATGCGTTCATTATCTTGAAGATGACGGATTTGGTTAACCCAGCAACTACCAAGGTCAAGTTCATTGCAGGCAAGCATCATGTTTTGCATAGCACATGACACGTCAGCAAAGTTGTTGGCATAACTTGGTTTACTAGCCAATACGATGAGTACAGGCGCTCCATAGTTGAATACGAATTTGCCTTCGGCGGACATCTTAATGATATTCACCATGTAAGATAAAGTATTTTCTGTAATCGGCATTTTGCCGTATTCTTCTTGAACGAGTGTTACTAGTTCTTGAAGTACATCTTGGTTTGTAATGACCATGAAATGTGTTAATTGTGTATTACCGCCAGATGGAGCGCGGCGACCTGCGTCGAGCACTTGATCGATGAGCTTTCTAGATACTTGATCTGCTTTAAATTTACGTGTACTATGACGAGTTTTGATGCACTCTAAGGTGTTCATATAGGCCTCCTATTATAAGTTAGCTTTGATATAGAATTTCTTTTATTATACTACAAGGAAGGACCTAGTAGGGGGCGTATTTTTACTAAGTCATTTATTAGGAGACGGGCCTGCAACAAAAGAAGATTTCATTGAAAACAGAAGTTATAACTTTCTAATTTAATATCAAATTAATTTATAAATAAAGTAACAGCTTTATGGTATGATTTTTACCCATAAATTCTATAGAAGCACCTAATTCTTAACGAATAAGAAAATAAATATTAATTAATTGACAAATTTAAAAATATCTGTTCAAAGTGGGCTTTTTGCGTTGACTGTTTACCGTAAAATTGTGTACAATTAATTAGTAGATAATTGTGTGCATATGGAGGTAGAATATGGCAGAAATTGGTGTACTTGAAGGGTACAAACATAAAGAAGATGTTCCTGATTCAGAATATTTAAGATTGGAAAATCAATTGAGCTTTCCACTCTATGTAGTGGCAAAGGAAATTGTTAATGCATATCGTAGTCACTTGGATCCTTTAAATTTGACATATACTCAATACATCGTAATGATGGCATTGTGGCAATATGGTGATTTATCCGTTAAGGAATTGGGACAAGTATTGCGCCTTGATTCCGGTACATTAACACCGCTTTTAAAGAAATTAGAAGCCAAAGCATTCTTGAAACGCAAACGCAGTCGTCAAGATGAACGCGTAGTTATGGTAACCCTTACTGATACGGGCAAAGCATTACGTGATGTAGCGGTTCATATACCACGCCGCTTGGCTGAAGCGTCAGGTCCTATATTTGACGTAGAAGAAACACGTCAATTGCGTATGTTGCTTAATAAATTACTAGAAGCAATCGATAACGCAAATGCAAAAACAGCAGAGAACATGAAGGGCTAATTTGATAGAACCTCATATGCATATATTCTGTAACCTTGGAAATCTAAAAATTTTATTAAAAATGTGATATACTATATATATAGCGTATTGTATTCAAGTCATGTGAGAGTATGACTGATTCGTGATTTGCCTTCGTGGCACAAAGGAGAGCATTATGAATAAAAATTTATTAGGTGCATTTGTATTAGCAGGTACATTATTAGTAGGTGGTGTTGCAAATGCAGCAAACTGGAATGGGTTAGCTAACTACCCAGAGGTTCCAAATAGTGCAAATGGTACAGAAACGTATTTCTTTGATAAAGCATCTGAGTTTAAAGGTATCGATAGCAGCCGTAACCATGTATTTGGTATTAATGTGATTAACATGCATAATAACCAATACGGAGAAGCTACATTATTCAAATATCTTGTTCATCCAAGCTTACATACTGTATATCGTTACGCTCCAGATGGTCAAGTTTACCAAATTCAACCTGGAACAAATGAGTTTAATATGTTCATGGCTGCTTGGAAAGAAGTATACGGCACAACTTTCGAATTCCCAGCGTTATAATTTGATGGCCCGTACCGTAATAATTACATAACTATTGCTGGTGAAAGCTCCTTTTGGGCTTTCACCAGTGTTGTTTATGGAGGTTTTTTATGTCTAAATCTGAATTTGCTCAAGCCTATACGGAGCGTATGTTCCCTGATATTGCAGCCCCAGCAGGTTATATTGATCCAGAGTTTGAAGTATTGTTTGATAATTTTGCCTTTGATGAAGTCATCACCGAAGAAGGCCGTAATGTACCGGCAAAGGATCGCTTCTTAGCCATTCTTGCTACATTAGTAGGCGCCTCCGCTGTTGATGAATATGCATTAATGCTACCGGCAGCATTAAACTTTGGTCTTATTCCTGATGAAGTGGTAGAGCTCATTTATCAAGCGGTGCCCTATCTTGGCATCGGACGTGTGCGCCCATTCTTTAAGGTGACCAATAAGATTTTTGACTATCGAGGAGAGGCTATTGTTGATCCATCTCGCAGCACTATTACTAGTGAGTCTCGTCTTGAAAAGGGCGTGGAGAAACAAGTG
Source organism: Veillonella parvula DSM 2008 (assembly GCF_000024945.1). NCBI lineage: Bacteria > Bacillati > Bacillota > Negativicutes > Veillonellales > Veillonellaceae > Veillonella > Veillonella parvula. Next base: position 2,034,067 of record NC_013520.1, on the reverse strand, counting down.
GAAATCTTCGGAGCGTCTATGCGCAATTCTTACCAAGAAGGGCCAGAAGATATTCGTCATATCAACAAATGGCTTGCCAATATGTTCGGCGATTACTATACGCGTAAAGGCCTTAGCGTGGCTCATCGTGAAATGATTACCTTCTGCTTCCTTGCGGCTCAAGGTGGCTGTGAAGCTCAACTCAAGGCTCATGTAGAAGGTAATTTGAACGTAGGGAACAGCAAACAATATTTGATTAATATCGCATCTCAATGCGTGCCGTATATCGGCTATCCCCGTACCTTAAATGCCCTTCGTTGCATTCAAGAAGGCTACACCGCATGGGAAGCTAAACAATAAAGGAGTTCTATGTTTGATTTAAATCCGGTTCAGATATTAGCAAGTATTCCTGCTATTATGATCGTTTTTTCTATCTTTGGATATGCAGAGGCAAAGGTAGCAACTTGGTTTGGTGATCCAACGCCACGTCTGGCGGGACGCCTCACATTATCACCAATGGCACACCTTGATCTAATTGGTATCATCTGTATTATTCTTGTTGGCTTTGGTTGGGCAAAACCTATGTCAATTAATCCATCTTACTTTAAAGATCCACGACGTGATATAAGCTTGCTTGCCTTTGCAGGTCCTGTGGCAGGTCTTATAGCAGGCTTTATATTCACCTTTATATATATGCTCCTTGGAAAATTAGGCCTCATGGAGTCCCAAGGTCTTGCCATGGTTATGCAATATATTATTTTATATAGTATTGGCTTATCAATCTTCTGTTTGATTCCGTTCCCACCATTGCCTGGTTTTAATATTATCTTGCCGTGGTTGCCTACAGAGTGGCAGATGAGATATTACCAATTAGGGATGCTTAATTTATTATTCTTTATCATCCTTATTAACACACCCATTATTTCCATGGTTATTCGTCCATTACAACAAACGATATTTAAAATCTACTTTGCCATTATTGGGCTCATACTATAATTATATTTTGTGAAAGTTTCTACCATAAAGATAATATCTTTATGGTAGTTTTTTATAGTTTATAGATAGATTTAGCTTATCTTTACATATAATGTATTTGTAAATTTTTTTCGTTTTTTATAGTAACAATTTTACTTTTGACTGTTCTTTGGATTTTATATTAAAAACTATCGATATAGTTCCTCAATTGTGTTATAATAAATACAGAAATCGTAAATTTTCGATATATTAATATTACAGTGTATTATTAGATACTATCGATAGAGTAAATTGATCCGCTACATCGATATGTAAATCAATACACTAAATCGACACGTAAATCGATATATAAAATCGATACAGTATATAGATATTCAAGTGAATAAAAGAGGAATTACATATGAATTTTGAAGAAAATCAAGTGCCAGAGGCGATTCTGGACAAACTTACAAAGGTGTGCACATGTCGTAGTATTACGCGCAAAACGATTAAAGAAGCCATTTTAGATGGTGCTCATACATTTCCACAAGTAAAAGAAGTGACTCGTGCTGGCACGGGCGCTTGCGGTGGTAAAGGCTGTGGGCCTCGTATCGTAAAGCTCTTAGCGGAAATGAAAGAGCAAGGCAAAATTTAATTTGCGAAATGTAACATACACATTTTATAGATCCAAAATGTAAGATACATAGTTTCCAATCCAAAATGTAAACTATAATGTTTACACAACAAAAATGAAACATATAAAGATTGTTATTTGATTCTCTCAATGGATATACCCGTTGGGTTTTCGAGTAACAATCTTTTTGTTTTGTAAGATGCATGTACTATACTGCTGCTTGTCGCGTATTGATTATGTTGGGCTCGTTTATATTTTTTGATATACTATACATACTACTTTTTAGAGATTTTGGAGGTATATATGTTTCGACGTTTCGTAGCAGCCACTATGATTGGTGCATTAGCACTCACAACAGGCTGCGGTTTACATAATCCATTTACTTCAAAGGCAGAGCCTGTGACCTATGAGTCTGTGGCACAAAGCGAACTTTCACCAGAGCAAAAGGTGGACAAGTTAGTGGCGAATATGTCCGATGCAGACAAGGTGGGTCAATTGTTGATGATTGGCATTCACGGAACAACGCTAAACGATGACGCTAAATTTATGCTCAACGAGTACCGTGTGGGCGGTATCATCTTGTTCGACCGTAACATGGAGTCCAAGGATCAAGTTAAAACGCTCATTACAGATATTAACAAGGCCGGTAAAAGCGCGGGTTTAACGCCATTGTTCCTCGGTATCGACCAGGAGGGCGGTGCGGTAGCGCGCATGGATGATAAGCTCATCAAGGTTCCTCCCGCTGAGGAGGTAGGCAAAATGCCCGTTGAGCAAGCTGTATCCTTGGCAAAACAGTCTGGTGCAGAACTAAAAGACTTGGGATTCAATATTAATTTTGCTCCTGTGGCGGATTTGGGATTAACTTATGGTCGTTCTTATAGTACGAGTCCTGACGAGGTCGTTCGCTATGCAGGCGCCGTTGGCAAGGCTTATGATGAAGCGGGCTTATGGTATTCTTATAAGCACTTTCCGGGTATTGGTAAGACTGATGTAGACTTGCACGCGGACACAAGTATCGTTCCTGTATCTAAAGAAACATTGCTTTCAGAGGACACAAAGGTATTTATAGACCTTATCAAACAGTCTAAACCGAATACCTATACAATCATGGTGTCTCATGCGATGTACCCACAAATCGATCCAGATCATCCTGCTAGTTTATCGAAAGCGATTATTACGGATTGGTTGCGCAAGGACATAGGCTATAATGGCGTTGTCGTAACGGACGATATGGACATGGGTGCCCTCGCAAAACACTATACTTTTGGTGATATGGCAGTGCAATCCATCCTCGCAGGTAGCGACATCTTGCTCGTATGTCACGAATACGAACACATGCAAGAGGCTTACAATGGCCTTATGAAAGCCGTGAAAGACGGTCGCATCTCGAAAGAACGACTCGATGAATCGGTGAAACGAATCTTGCTTATGAAAATGAGCAAAATTTAGAATCATTACAATAGAAAAATATATAGTGTATACATAACGAGCTTTCAAGGATTTTATTAAACCGATAGAGAATTAATAGGTAAAGTGATTCTCTGTCGGTTTATTTTTTATTGTATAGTTTGTTTTGTTAGGAGTGAAGTATATGGCTCGCAGAATTATGTTGAACGGTACGTCCTATTTTGGACAAGGCGCGATTCAGGAGGTTGTGAACGAAATTAAGAATCGTCATTTCAAAAAAGCCCTCGTTACATCTACGCCTGATTTATTTGAATTTAAAGTGGCTACTAAGGTAACAGATTTACTTGATGCGGCAGGCATCGATTATGAAATCTACGACGGTATCAAACCAAATCCTACCATCGAAAACGTAACGGCTGGTGTTGAGGCTTGTAAGGCGGCTGGTGCCGATGTTATCGTTGCTGTTGGTGGCGGTAGTCCAATCGATACAAGTAAAGCGATTGCTACGATTATTACGAACCCTGAGTTCGCCGATGTGCGCAGCCTTGAAGGTTTAGCGCCTACTAAAAACCCTTGCTTACCAATTATCGCTGTTACTACTACCTCTGGTACGGCAGCAGAAGTTACTATTAACTATGTTATTACGGATGTTGAAAAGAATCGCAAATTCGTTTGTGTTGATCCTCATGACATTCCAATCGTTGCCATCGTGGATCCTGATATGTCCGCGTCTATGCCAAGAGGTCTTTGCGCTGCCACAGGTATGGATGCCCTCGTACACGCCGTAGAAGGTTATATCACAAAAGGTGCATGGGAGCTAACTGATATGCTCCATTTGAAAGCTATCGAAATCATCGGTCGTTCCTTGCGCAGTGCTGTGGCTGGCGATTATGCAGGCCGTGAAGCTATGTCTTTAGGTCAATACATTGCAGGCATGGGCTTCTCCAACGTAGGTCTCGGCATCGTTCACTCCATGGCGCATCCATTGAGTGCTGTGTACGATATCCCTCATGGCAAGGCTTGTGCGATGTTGTTAACAGCGGTATTGAAATTCAATGCTCCTGCTACCGGTGAAAAATATCGTGAAATCGCGCGTGTTATGGGCGTTCCGCATGTAGATACTATGGATGAAAGTACCTATCGTCAAGCGGCTATCGACGTAATTCAAAAATTAGCTGATGACGTAGGCATTCCTAAATCCCTTAGCGAAGCGGGCGTGAAACGAGAAGATATTCCATTCCTCGCTGAATCTGCTTTCAATGACGCATGTACACCTGGCAACCCACGAGATGCATCTAAGGAAGAAATCATCGCTATCTATGAATCCATATTCTAATTAGCGTCTTTACATATTTCAAATGCCTCCGAATGTGTAAAGAAAATACATTTACACACTTGTTTAACAAAACTAGCCATCTCTTTTTAGAGGTGGCTAGCTTTGTGTTTAAAGCGCTATCTATTGTTTTGTGACTCGGACCTTTGATCTCGTGTTCCGTGAGAAAGCTATTTTTATACGTAATCCTTTCTTGAAAATGGTGGTTTACATAAGTATACTAAGGATATGAATGCATAGTTCGTGTAGACCTATGTCGGCAGAGGAAAGGTTGGTTTTGGTCACTGCTAAGGAGGATGTTATGAAATTATGGAAATTTAATAAGCGTAGTTCTACCTTGGCAGATATGTCTATGAATCGCGTACTTTTAACGGAGCTCATTGCAAAGGGGGCTCTTGTTGGGGTGATTGCCGGCTTTTTTGGGGCATCATACCGTTATTTGATACTTGAATCAGAGCATATTAGGTGGCATCTGATGGAAGGCATTACCATGGAATGGGCCATAGGTTGGCTTGTGGCAATGGTCATTTTTGCGTTTATCGTAGATCGATTGCTAGCGTGGGCGCCATTGTCTGGTGGTTCTGGTATCCCGCAAATCGAAGGGGAAATGCTTGGACTCTTTGATATGAAGCCCTATCGGACACTAGTATCTAAAATGATTGGTGGCGTACTGACCGGCTTTGCAGGATTTTCCGTAGGTCGTGAAGGGCCAGCCGTACAGATTGGCGGCTCTGCTGGGAAGATTGTGTCCTACTGGATGAATTCGGGGCTACGAGAACAGCGTATTTTGACATCCGCAGGTGCTGGGGCAGGCTTAACAGCTGCTTTTAGTGCGCCCGTATCGGGGGCGATGTTCGTCTTTGAAGAGGTACATAAAAGCTTTTATCCGTATCTCGTTGTACCAACTTTCGTGGCAACTTTGATTTCTAACTATATTACGGTTAGTATCTTTGGACTTACACCAGCACTGGGGTTTACGGTGACTTCAGGGGTTCCTCTTGAATATTTTCCGATACTGCTCATGGTGGGTGTTATCATGGGGCTATGTGGCGTGTTATTCTGCCGTATGATTTTTGCTTTCAAGAGGTTCTTTGACTGGCTCAAATGTTCTCGATTCTTGAAATTAGTCCTTACCTTTGTGGCAGTGGCAGCCATTGGCTTTGATTCGCAGCTCCTCTTGGGTGGGGGCAATGACCTTGTGGGTCAGCTTGCCTTTCAATCTCATGGCGTATTGCTCTTAGGTGGCATCGTATTAGGCAAGATTTTACTTACCACCTTCTGCTATGGCAGTGGTGCTCAAGGGGGCATATTTTTGCCTATGCTCGTAATTGGTGCCGCAACAGGTGCTTTTTGTGAAAGCTTACTTTCAACCTTAGGACTTATTTCTCCTGATTTTGTACCACAGTTCGTTATCTGTGCCATGGGTGGCATGTTAGCGGCCGCTATGCGGACCCCAATTTTGGCGATTTTGCTCGTTCTTGAAATGACGGATAGTTTCTCTAATATTTATGCTATCGGTATCGTTACGCTCGTGGCCTATCTTGTGGCGGAGCTTTTAAAAGAACCGCCGATTTACGATTCCTTGTTGCAAGCCATGAGTGGTCAAAGCAATCTAGAATCGGTGCAAACCTTCTTTCAAACGAAGGTGCCTGTGGTGGCAAACTATACAGATGTACAATTACAAGATTTGGCCTTGCCAGATGGGACGCTCATCGTAAGCATTCGTCGCAACGGCACATACATTGTGCCCCTTGGTGATGTGAAGCTCGAGCCAGGCGATGAATTACAAGTCTCCTGTGAACGTGGCCGATTGAAGGCGGCTAAGGAATTTTTCCAATCAAATTAGTCATTATATCTAAAGCTAATCGTTGATTCGTGGTATATATTAGGAGTAGTTTATGAAAATTGTGAAAGCTACTGAGTCAGATGTATTGGATCTGTACCGTTTGCAATTGCTTACATTTGAAAGCGAAGCGGAGATGATTGGAAGTCGAATGGTTCCTGCATTGATGGAGTCGGAAGAGGAGTTTAAAGCTACTTTCACCCAATGGCATACCTATAAACTGGTAGATGATGGGGGAAGAATCATCGGAGGTATTCGCTATCAATATGACGATGGCGTGGTAGAGGTCGGTCGCTTGATGGTGCATCCAAACTATCGGCAACAAGGGTTGGCTCGGAAGTTATTAGTATTCGTAGATGAACAATGCAGTCAAGACCGGCGTGTATTATATACATGTACGAAAAGCTGGATCAATATAAAGTTATATACAAAAATGGGGTATAAAGCCGTTAGAGAAATACAGGATGAAACGGGATTATCTTTTGTATATATGGAGAAACAATAATTCAAATGGCATGGGAGGTCTTAATGTGATTGATAATATAGTGGTATTCTATATATTCTTTACCATAGTTGGCTTTTTAGCAGCTATGATTGGTACCATCATCGGTGCCGGTGGGGGCCTTGTGTTTGTGCCTCTCTTTATGTACTGGTTCCCAGAGTGGTCTCCATCTATGGTCGTAGGAACATCGCTTTTTTCTGTTATGTGTAATGCCATTTCTGGATCTATAGCGTATCTTAAGCAAAAAAAGGTATACATTAACGCTGCTATCATCTTTAGTCTTGCTACCTTTCCGGGGGCTATTTTAGGTGCCCAAATGTCTGGATGGTTCTCTGGTAAAGGCTTTATGTTTGCCTTTGGATGCTTTATGCTGTGTGCATCCGTATTGATTGGTTTTAAAAATTTTAGAAAAGGGGAAAGAAAGGAAGAAAGCCTTACTCTTGAGCAGTTGAGCTATAGTAAACCTATCGGTATTAGTATTAGCTTTTTTGTTGGCTTTATTTCGAGTATCTTTGGTATAGGTGGTGGCCTCATCCATGTGCCGGCTTTGATTTATCTCATGGGCTTTCCTACCCATATGGCAACGGCTACAAGTCAATCTATTCTCGCCGTATCAACAACGGTGGGGGTTATTACACATTTAATTGAAAGCCACATCATATTTAGTATTGCTATTCCTACAAGTATTGGCGCTATCTTTGGTGCTCAAGTAGGTGCTCGTATTGCAAAACGTCTCAAAGCAAAAGCTATCCTCGCCCTCATGAGCATAGCTGTCTTTGCATTGGCGGTACGCCTCATTCTTAAATCTGGTATTTTGGGATAATATGGTTTTATAATTAATCTATCTTTAATAAGCATAATTTAGTAAAGCTCTCTAATGGTGATTCGTAAGCGTTTATCATTAGAGGGCTTTCTGTATTTTCAGCATTTTATAAAAGGGTATAACTAAAAGTCATAGAGAACTATAAATGAGAATGAAAAATTTAAAATATATAAATCATACTATTTTTATGCATAATGTTAGTAATGTATTTACTATAGAATTATAGGTAGTACGAATCGTTATTTAGAGAGGTTTTAGCATATAATTACTGACTATATCTATACATGCTTAATAAATAAGGATTCTTGATTGTATATGAGGAAAAATGGGTACATGATAATGCTAATGAGATGTACTTTCAACTGAGGGAATAAAAGAGTAATGCATATCGATTTTTATTAGAAGAGATATAAATTATGCATAATTATAGTGAGGAGAATGAGAACGGCGTATACTAAAAGTAATAGATTCCTTAAGAAAGGATAGGAGGAAATAGAAGTGAGTACACTTATTAGAGATTATGAACGTTTTGCCAAGGAGGCAAATGAGATCTGTAAAGGTCGCGTATACACCGATCATTTACGTCGTTATGCATATGGCGTTGATGCGTCTTGCTATAGCTATTTACCAAAGGTAGTTGTTAAAGCTGAAGATGAACGAGAAGTAAGACGACTTATTCGTTTGTGTCAACAATGTGGGACACCATTTACATTCCGTGCGGCCGGCTCCTCTTTGTCTGGTCAATGCTCCAGTGAAGATGTGCTCATCGTATGTAATGATGGCTTCAAGAAAATGGAAGTTATTGATGATGGGAAAGCCTTGAAATGTGAATGCGGTGTTATCGGTTCCGATGCGAATGATTTATTGAAACCGTACAATCGTAAAATTGGTCCAGATCCTGCAACGCTTGCCACAGCATTAGTAGGTGGTATCTTGAATAATAACTCCTCTGGTATGTGCTGTGGTACGGCGCAAAACTCTTATAAAACAATTCGGTCCATTCGCGTTGTATTATTAGATGGCTCCATCCTTGATACGTCTGACCAAAAGAGTATTAATCAATTTCTTAAAGAAAAACCTCAAATGGTAGAGGATATCTTACAATTGCGTAAGGATATTTTGGCCGATGAAGAATTGACACACTTGATTCACCATAAGTACAAAATCAAAAACACCACAGGTTACGGCTTGAACTCCCTTGTTGATTTTGAAGATATTATCGATATCATCAACCACTTGTTCATCGGTTCTGAAGGTACATTAGGTTTCGTGTCTGAAATCGTATATAACACTGTTGAGGACGTACCGTATAAAGGCTGCGGTCTCATGTTCTTTAAAACATTGAATGACGCATCTCTTGCTGTTGTAGCCTTGGCTAATATGGGTCGTGACAAGGTTGTTGCTGCGGAAATGATGGACTATCAATCCCTTAAGGCCGTTCAAGCGCTAGACAATGTGCCTGACTTCGTTCGCGAAGTTCCTGAAGGTACAAGTGCTATTTTGTTCCAAACTGAAAGCTACTCCAAAGAAACTGTCGATGAAAACTTAGCTTTTATTAAAGATAAATTGAAAGATATTCCAACAGCTATTCCAAGTCTTTACTCCCAAGATCCTAAAGAATACGATTCTTGGTGGGCTATCCGTAAAGGCATTTTGCCAATCGTTGGTGGTCAACGTAGAAAAGGCACCACTGTTATTACAGAAGACGTATGTTTCCAAATCGAAGACTTCACTAAGGGCATCGAAATGCTTACCGAATTATTCCATAAATACGATTTCGTAGACGGTGGCGTGATCTTTGGCCATGCGTTATCTGGTAATGTTCACTTTAACATTACACCTGACTTCAGCGATCCTAAAGATACTAAGAACTTCGGTGACTTGGTAAAAGAAATGTCTGAACGCGTCTCTGGCTTCGGTGGTTCTTTAAAAGCTGAACATGGTACAGGCCGTATGGTGGCACCGTTTATTGAAATGGAATGGGGGCGTAAAGCGTACGAAATCAATCGTCGTATTAAAGCTATCTTTGACCCTGAACGTATCTTGAATCCTGATGTTATCATTACTGATGACCCAGATGTGTATAAGAAAAATCTTAAAGCTCAATGCGTTATCGATGATGCTTTTACAATCTGTATGGAATGTGGTTTCTGTGAAAAACATTGTCCAAGCCGAAATTTAACATTGACTCCTCGTCAACGTATTGCATTGTTGCGTGAAACAAAACGCCTTGAAAACGAAGGCAATTTCACATTGGCTGCGGAACTTAAAAAAGGCTATGAATATTTTGGTGTAGATACCTGTGCTGCGTGCTCCATGTGTAAAGGTCTTTGCCCACTCAGTATCGATACTGCTCAAATTGCATTATCCATGCGCCGCATCGATCCTCCAGCACCGGAATTAGCTAAGAAGATTTACGATAATTTCCCTACTACACTTCAAATGGCTCGTGCCGGAGTAAGTCTTGAAGGTATTGCAGGTTCTATTGTTACACAAAAAGCGATTTCTAAGATTACAGAAGGCTTACATGGTGTAACAGGTATTACTCCGTACATTCCTAAGACTACACCTAAGGCCAATCGTTACAGATTGAGAAGCCGTATTAAACCGACTAATTTTGAAAAGGTTGTATACTTTAGTACTTGTGCGAACCGCGCCTTCAAACCTAATCAAGGTTACGATGATGAACGCAGCTTGCAACAAGTAGTGGAAAGCCTTTGCAACAAGGCCCATATCGATATTATCTACCCTCAACATATCGAAAACCTCTGCTGTGGCTTGAGTTTTGAAAACTATGATGACGTTCATGAGCGTGCTGTTAAGGACTTACACGATGCATTGATGCAAGCATCTCAAAACGGTAAATATCCAATCGTGATCGATCATAGTGCATGTTTCAACCATGCTTTCAAACACATGCCAGACTTAGAAATCAACGATATTTCTGAATTCTTGTGTAAATACGTTGTGCCTCATCTCGATATTGAAAAATGTGATGAACGGGTCATCGTACACAAACAATGTAAGATTAAATCCTTGAATAAATCTCAATATATTGAAGATTTGGTTCGTCTATGCACAGACCATGTATTTAACATTAAATCTTTTGCATGCGATGGCTTTGCTGGTCAAAAAGGGTTCTTCACACCAGAACTTAATAAATCTGCTACCAAAGACCTTGCTGCTGAAATCGCTGAATACGGTGCAACACTAGGCGTAAGCTCCAGCTCTACCTGTGAAATCGGTCTTGGTGAAAGCGGTGGCATCCCATTCGTTGGTGTTGCATTCCTATTAGATCGTTGTTCTAAGGCTAAGAAATAAGTCTTGTATATCTATTGCTATTTACGTTAACGTTGCTAGTAGTTTATGTTAAAGTAACTGGTAGTTTATATTAATGTTGCTTTAATATTGCTCGCAAATTATGTTAAAACTAGTAATAGTTTTTTAGGGGTTTTATGAGATTTATTTCTAATTCTTTATTTTTCTAAGAAATGTGGTATACTAAACGTAGGTAGTAGAGTGTATGAAATTACCTGCAATATAACCAAAAAAAAGGACGAGTGGCAGCTCGTCCTTTTTCTTGCTTATTTTTTGTTTTTATTGTTAAGCCAGTAGCTGTAGGTAGTTACAACTAAGGCAACAATAATAGGGGCAAGCAAGGTGCCCCAGAGTGCATAAAACAGCTCCTGCAATATACCACCTCCTTTCGGGAGGTATTTTATATTATATCATCATGCTAAGGAGTCTTGTATATAATTAATGATCGGAGAATTCTTAATGAAGAAATTTGTGCTTTTCTTTCTTTTAATAATAGCTCTTACGGGATGTGGATTGAATCAAAATACGAATAGTAATAAAACAGAATCAAATGTAACTAGTTCTGCTACTGCAACTGGTTCCTCTACATCTGCTGCGGGAAACAGCCAAGCGACTACCAAGCAAGATGACCATCTAATTACAGCAAAGCAAGCCTTATCTGCTGGTGAGTATTCGAAAGCCATAGAGGAAGCCACTGCGTCTATTAAACAAGATGCTAACAACGGAGAAGCCTATTCTGTACGCGGCTTTGCAACAGCATTAAATGGTGATGCGGCTAAAGGGTTGACAGATACTAAAAAGGCTTATGATTTAGATCCTAGCAATGTGGCTAATTACTATAACATGGCCATGGTCTATAAATTGCAAGGTCAGTTAAACGATTCTAAACAATGGTTTGAAAAGGTATTGGAAAAGGACCCTAGTAACACTTGGTCTGTGTATGGTATTGCTACTATTTATGCAGACCAAGGGGAAGATACTAAGGCTCTTGATTGGCTAGAAAAGGCTATAAACATTGATCCTTCTGTAAAAGCTGTTGCAGCCGAACAAGACCATTTTGAACGCTTTCACAATAATAGGCGATTTAAAACATTGGTTGGATTGTAGATATGGATGTGAAACAGATGATTCGCCTTATTATAAAGGTGATAGGATTTATATATTGGCTTGTTTTTCTATACCTTGGTGGTCTAGTGGTCGTAGACTGGTCAGGGTTTATGTCCCAACATAATATAGAAACACCCCTATTCCTTACATATTTGGTGTTTGTAGGTTGTTTTGTAACGCCGTATATTATGCTGTACTGGAAGAGGCTAAATCCTAATGTGAAAGCTCTATTTTTGCTGAGCAATTGATGATGTAAATTACATTGTTTTCTCTACTAATGCTTCTTGTAAAAGTTGAGAAAAATTAATTCCTTTAGCTAATGCTCTATCGTTTAGCCAGGCAGGAATCGTTAGGGTTTTCTTTACGGATTTACTGTTTTTAGCTAAATCAATATCTGTTTGAACTAATGTAGGATATGTTGTTTCGGTACATGGTAAGCTGCGAATAGATGTGGGGGTAGGTAGAGTTTGTCCATCTTCTAAAGCGCCTAATATATAGAGTTCCATAGCCTCTTGTGCATTGGTTATTAATTCTGTTAGTGTTGAGCCGGTGCTACTAGTGTATTCGAGATCTGGAAATTCGGCCCAGAAACCATCGGCATCATCATGGATTATAGCAGGGTATATAAATTTCATAGGTCCTCCTAATAGTAAATCCTTATCCTTCATATTCTCTCCTTTTATAGTAACACGTGTATACGTATAAAACAATTATTAGGAGTTATACATTCTTATTTATAGTCTAACAGTATATAAAGGAAAATAGGGGTGACCAATGGTCACCCCTGATTCTATTAGTCACTTGACAAAATTGATACATGACTTTTATATATTAATCCTATTCATAAAAATCATATTAGTATATAATTAATATGTATAAATTAGGTTGTGTATTGATGAAAGGAGAGGATTCATCATGAAACCATTTGGTAAAAGGGTAGCAATGGCTGTGTTGTGTGCGGCGACATTGACATCCCCATTTTTTTTGAGCGGTTGTAGTATGTCAGAACTATGGCAGGGTACTGAACAGAGCCGTAAGGAAATTGCGCAACGGTCTGAGCAAGATCAGGTGCAGTTATTTAATCAATATGTGAAAGCTGTAAGCCGATACAATCGCATGGCTGTAATGTTTGATTATGCGAATACGCCAACTCTTAATGAGTTAAAAGCTGGGCAGCATTTAACTGTATTTAATGCGCCGAACTTTAAGCAGCTACAAAAAGAATTAGAAGAGGCTAAGCAAGCCGGTATTCCTTATGATGAAATGAAGGAGCCTTTAGATAAGTTGCTTTCAAAATTGAATGAAATTACACCGGTGGCCGAAGAGCTCGATGCATACTATAAATCTAAAGGGTATACCACAGATAACTATGCTAAGGAGCAACAATTAGGTCCTAAATATGTTCAATTGTATGAACAATTTGTTCCTATTTATGCTGACTTTGATAATGTTATGCATAAAATCAATACGGACCGCTTGCAACAACGGTTACAACAATTGCGTGATGCAGGCAAGAAAAATGCAGCTGCAGCACAAGAGGTTCATTTGCGACTTACTGCGGTCCTAGAAAAGATCGATAGTGAAAAACAATTAGATGTAAATGCTATCAATCAAGAGTTGCAAGCTATTGGTGATGTATCAAATGGCATTACTAGTCCTAAGTATGATTCTGTTAAAACCTCTGTAAACTCTACAATTGGGGCAATCCGTACCTATATGGGTTCAAAACAAGATAATGACTATAATCGTATGATTGAGGCCTATAACCATTACATTTCTAATCTGAATACGACCAATATGAATGAGTTAGATTAAAATAAATTAGATTAAAATAAGTTAGATTAATACGTTTATATAAAAGAAAGCTGTATCAAATGAGAATGTCATTTGATACAGCTTTTTAGTTGATATATAGGATATACCTTACTTTTTTAGGCTAATGCACGTTGTAATTTGGCTCGATAACGAGAATAATACTAAGGCTATCCAGATACAACCGAAGGCAATCATCTGTGGTGTGCCAAAGCTTTCACCAAAGTAAAAGATGGCTAGCAACAAGGCAATGGTAGGGGATACATATTGCAAGAAACCTAGTAGGTTGAGCGGCAATAGCTGCGCACCATAGGAGAATAGCACCAATGGAACAGATGTAGTTAGACCGCAGGCTATGAGCAGCATGGATGTATACCAGTCTGTACTGAAATAAGACCATACTGTATTATCGATCATGGTCGTATATAGTAAGGCTAACGGTGTTAATAGCCAGGCCTCAAAGGCGATACTCGTAAAGGGAGAGATGAGTAGTTTCTTTTTTACGGCCCCATAAAGACCGAAGGAAACGGCGAGGATCATGGACACTAATGGCAAGGATCCTACCTGATAGGTGAGTAAGGCGATGCCGATGGTAGCGATAAGGACACTCAGCTTTTTCGGTATAGATAGAACCTCTTTAAATAGGATGACACCTAATACTACATTGAAGAGTGGGTTGATGTAATAGCCAAGGCTCGTGTTCATAACTTGATTATTGGCGATGGCCCAAATGTAGGTGAACCAGTTTACGCTGATGATGACTGCCGCAACTAAAAGTAGGAATAGTTGTGAACGTTGTTCTTTTAGTAATTGAAAGTCCTTTTTGAATTGTTTAAAATGTAGGCCAAATACAACGATCGCCATGCAAATACCTGACCAGATAATGCGTTGTGCCAGTATATTATACGGTGAAACATGATTTAATAATGCCCAATATAGAGGGAGTAAGCCCCAAATTATATAACAACTAAGGGCTGTGATTAACCCTTTTTTACTTGTATGGTCCATAATGCCTCCTCGTGATAGTACTTATTATATCATTAATCCTTAAATTCTTAACTCATGCATTTTAGTTATTGCATATGATTTTCAGTTATAACTTTAGTTTTGGTACTTATGATTAAATGTTATGTTCATTGACTTTGTGCATATTGTTACACTATATTGGACTTAGAACAACGAATATAGAGAATAGGTGTCGTAAGACTTAATAGAGAAATCGGTATAAGCCGATGCGGTCCCGCCACTGTAAGGATGAGCCTGCTTTCATATATGTCACTGGAGTAATCTGGGAAGGCGAAAGCGAGGTGATGATCCCGAGCCAGGAGAACTGCCTATTTGATAATCACCGTTATGTACCTACGAGCGATAGGAAGGGGATTGGGGTATGCTGGCTACAGTATTTTTTAGTGTACCTTTCAATAAGAAACCTTACGTGTCACTTTAGGTGGCACGTTTTTTATTGCCCTTAGAGTGGATGTTGAGTATATGCGTCAAGTTTTATAGACATTAAACCGATGGACACATTTTGAGGTTGATGTGGTCCAATAAGATAAAGCTCGAGTGATTCATATATCTAACAATTCGCAGGTACGGTGCGCTGTTTCTCGGTATGGTTTCGAGTTGAAAAGGAGGCACATATATGTCTGACAAAAAGACTTCAAAGGATGCTGAACGTGATTTATTAGCACCTGTATCCTTTGATGAGTTTAAGAAACCTACGTATGAACAATGGCAGGCCGAGGTTGAAAAAGCGTTAAAAGGTGGCGACTTCCATAAGAAGATGTTCACTAAAACCTATGAGGGAATAACGTTACAACCAATTTACACGCCTGCATTGCATGGAGAAAAAATTCCAAAGGGTGTATATCCTGGAGCAGGTGAGTTCCTACGTGGCACAAAGGCAAGTGGTTATATTAAAGACTCTTGGGGCGTATCCCAATATGTAGACGAATCCTTTCCTAAGGATGCTAACCATGCAAGTTTATACGAAATTGTAAAAGGTGGTACCATTCACAATATTCGCCTTGATGAAGCAACACGCCATGATCAAGATGTGCAAGTAGGCGCAGCTGTTGGTATCGGCGGTACATCTCTGTCTACTATGGATGATTGTAGCCAATTGATTGAACGTTTTAATTTAAAGGAAAATCCTTTATACATTGAAACAGGTGCTTCTGCAGCTATCTTGCTCGGTATGCTAGCCGCTACGGTGAAAGGCTCTAAAAAACAGACCTCTGACTTGAAAGGTCTCGTTGGCGCAGACCCTATTGGTGTTTGGGCTAAAGATGGTACATTGCATATGTCTTTAGATACAGCCTTTGATGAAATGGCACATACTGTTGTATGGGCTAAAGAACAAGCTCCAGAGCTTAAAACTGTACTTGTATCTGGCGATGTATACGCTAATGGTGGCGCTAATGATGTGCAAGAGGTTGCCTATGCATTGGCAACAGCAGTTTGCTATGTGCGTCAATTAGCACAACGGAACATCGATATTCATACTATTGCTAAAAGCATGATATTCACATTCTCCTTAGGGGCCAACTTCTTTATGGAAATCGCGAAATTGCGCGCTTTGCGTGTGATCTGGGCGCGTATCATGGAGGCCTTCGGCGCTGATGAAAGCGACCGGGCGGTGCATGTTCACGGCAGAACATCGGCTTTCACAAAGACCGTATACGATCCGTATGTAAATCTGTTGCGTAACACGACACAGGCATTCTCCGGCGTTGTGGGCGGTTTGGACAGCCTGGAGGTATCTCCGTTTGATCAGCCGATTCGCAAATCTGACGATTTCTCCCGTCGTATTGCGCGTAATATTCAGGTCATGTTGCAGACGGAATTCGAATTGCGTCAACCTGTGGACCCTGTAGGCGGTTCCTGGTATGTGGAAACATTGGCAGCCGAATTATGTGAAAAAATTTGGGCTGAGTTCCAAACTATTGAGGCTAAAGGTGGTATCGTAGCAGCTTTGAAAGAAGGCTATCCACAAGCTCAAGTTAAAGCAGTTCTTGACGAACGCTTCAAAAATCTTTCATTCCGCAGAGATGTGGCTGTAGGTAATAACATGTATGCGAACATGACTGAAGAATTGCTTGATCCAAAACCAGAAAATCAAGAAACATTGCGTCAAAAACGGGTTGCTCAAATCGAGGAGTACTTGGCAAGTGCGGAGCCAGATGCGGTTGTGAAAGCACAGGCTACCCTAGAAGCAGGTACTACAGAGCCAGGCGCTTTGATTGGTCTTATTGAACTCGGTGCATTACAAAAATTAACAATACGTCAAATCCGGAAGGCTTTAGATGCTGGCGATATTGCTTCCGAAACCATTGAATCCATTGCAGCTCATCGCTGGACTGAACAGTTTGAAGCACTTCGCATGCGCACTGAGAATTATAAACAACGTACGAAAGATAATGTGAAGGTATTCTTGGCCAATATGGGCCCAATCCCTCAACATAAACCTCGGGCGGACTTCTCCACAGGCTTCTTCGAAGTAGGTGCTTTTGAAGTTATCAAAAATGATGGTCATGAAACAACGGCTGATGCTGCGAAAGCTGCTCGTGAAAGTGGTGCTGATGTTGTCGTTATCTGTTCTACAGATGATACATATCCAGAATTGGTACCACCACTTGCTAAGGAATTGAAAGAAACTATGCCGAATGTAACGGTTATTTTAGCAGGGGCACCTCCTAAGGACTTAGAACCTGTATACCGTGAAGCTGGTGTGGACGACTTCATTTCTGTTCGTGCAAATTGTTACGAAATCTTGAATACGTTACAAGATAAGAAAGGGATGTGAGCTCATGTTTAAAAATCCAGACTTCTCCTCTCTTGGCTTGGGATCTCAGACAGCAACATCTCGCGATGCATGGCTTGCTGAACTTCAAAAAGAAACAGGAAAAAGCTTTGAAGATTTATATAATACAACAATGGAGCAAATCCAACTAAAACCTCTCTATACAGAGATGGATTATGAAGGAATGACACACCTTGACTATATGGCTGGTGTACCTCCATTCTTGCGTGGACCTTATTCCACAATGTATGTTACTCGTCCTTGGACAGTACGTCAGTACGCTGGTTTCTCCACAGCGGAAGAATCCAATGCGTTCTATCGTCGTAACTTGGCAGCGGGCCAAAAGGGTTTGTCTATCGCCTTTGACCTTGCTACTCACCGTGGTTATGACTCCGATCATCCTCGTGTAGTAGGTGACGTTGGTAAAGCGGGTGTTGCGGTAGACTCCATCCTCGACATGGAAATTCTATTCTCCGGTATCCCCCTTGATCAAATGTCTGTATCCATGACCATGAACGGCGCCGTATTACCAGTAATGGCGTTCTACATCTTGGCTGGTGAAGAACAAGGTGTAGATAAAAAGGTTATGGCTGGTACAATTCAAAATGATATCTTGAAAGAGTTCATGGTGCGTAATACTTATATTTATCCTCCAGCTACGTCCATGCGCATTATCGGCGATATCTTTGCGTATACATCCCAGTACATGCCTAAGTTCAACAGTATTTCCATTTCCGGCTACCATATGCAAGAAGCGGGCGCTACTGCGGATATCGAATTAGGTTACACATTGGCCGATGGTCTCGAATATATCCGTACTGGTGTTAATGCGGGCCTTCACGTTGACCAGTTCGCGCCACGCTTGTCCTTCTTCTGGGCAATCGGTAAAAACTACTTCATGGAAGTGGCAAAAATGCGTGCAGCTCGTATGTTGTGGGCTAAGATTATCAATAGTTTCGGCTCTGAAAATCCTAAATCTATGGCACTTCGTACACATAGCCAAACATCTGGTTGGTCTCTTACAGAACAAGATCCGTTCAACAACGTGGCTCGTACATGTATGGAAGCGATGGGCGCGGCTTTGGGCCATACGCAATCTCTACATACGAATGCGCTTGACGAAGCCATTGCGTTGCCTACGGACTTCTCCGCACGTATTGCGCGTAATACTCAGCTTTACATCCAAGATGAAACTAAGGTATGTAAGGTTATCGACCCATGGGGCGGCTCCTACTATGTAGAAGCGTTGACAGATGAATTGATTCGTCGCGCTTGGGGTCATATTCAAGAAATCGAATCTCTTGGCGGTATGGCGAAAGCTATCGATACAGGGCTTCCTAAGATGCGTATCGAAGAAGCTGCTGCACGTCGCCAAGCTCGTATCGACTCTGGTCGTGAAGCGATTATTGGTATCAACAAATATCGTCTAGATAAAGAAGACCCATTGGATATCCTCGACGTAGATAACACGGCTGTACGGGAAGCGCAAATTCGTCGTCTCGAACAATTGCGTGCTAACCGAGATGAAGAAAAGGTTCAATCCTGTCTTGAAGCGATCACAAAGGCTACAGAATCGGGCGAAGGCAACTTGCTTGCTCTTGCGCTTGAAGCGGCTCGTGCCCGTGCATCCTTGGGTGAAATTTCCTTTGCTGTTGAAAAGGTATGCGGTCGTCATAAAGCGGTTATTCGCTCTATTTCCGGTGTATACTCCAGTGAATTTGAAGATGACGATGTAATCAAAGAAGTACGTCAAATGGCGGATAACTTTGAAGAACTCGAAGGTCGTCGTCCTCGTATCAT
The DNA here is from genome assembly GCF_000024945.1 of Veillonella parvula DSM 2008. Taxonomy (NCBI): domain Bacteria; kingdom Bacillati; phylum Bacillota; class Negativicutes; order Veillonellales; family Veillonellaceae; genus Veillonella; species Veillonella parvula. Next base: position 2,014,753 of record NC_013520.1, on the reverse strand, counting down.
GATTGCGAAGATGGGCCAAGACGGTCATGACCGTGGTGCGAAAGTAATCGCTACATCCTTCGCGGATATGGGCTTTGACGTGGATATCGGACCTTTGTTCCAAACTCCAGAAGAAACAGCACAAGATGCGGTGGATAATGACGTTCATATTGTCGGATTTAGTTCTCTTGCGGCGGGGCATAAGACATTATTGCCTCAACTTGTAGAGGAACTCAACAAGCGGGGCCGTGGAGATATTTTAGTTGCCATCGGCGGCGTAATCCCTGCTCAGGACTATGAATTCCTACGCGAACATGGCGCAGTGGCTATCTTTGGCCCTGGTACAGTTTTGCCAGTAGCGGCGAAAAAATTACTAGAGACATTGACTAGTCACGTTCAAGACGAGTCTCATGACTGATAACAAACGGTCTACTCCGGATGAATTGCGCAATACACAGGACGCAACTTTCACCACTGGTGAAGGCAAGGCCCCTGAATTAGGTGTAAAAAACGCAAGCACAGAGGGTAGTACCTATCGTCCCGACTGGGTGCCAGAAGAAGCGAAGAAAGATGACACTTATGCGTGTCACGTAATGAAAGGCGTCAAAGAAATGCATGACGGCCTCTTATCTAGCTCTGCTCATCTGGCTCCAGCGGTACGTCCCGTACAGCGGCGAAAGAAATTAACTGTCGCTGATTATGTACGCGGTATCGAGCAGGGGGACCGCGTTATACTTTCACGGGCTATCACATTAGTAGAAAGTAATAATAAGGACCATTTCAAACTAGCTCAACAAGTGTTGCAAGCCGTATTGCCTCGTACGGGCAAGGCATTGCGCATCGGTATTACTGGTGTGCCTGGGGCCGGTAAAAGTACGTTTATTGAAGCCTTCGGTAACATGCTCATTGAAGCGGGTTACAAGGTTGCCGTACTGGCTGTAGACCCTACGAGCCAAGTCACAAAAGGCAGTATTTTGGGTGATAAAACGCGGATGGAAACGTTGACGAAACATCCTGAGGCTTATATTCGTCCATCGCCGGCTGGTGGTACGCTAGGCGGTGTGGCTCGTAAAAGTAGAGAAACTATGCTACTTTGCGAGGCTGCTGGGTACGATATCATTCTCGTTGAAACCGTTGGGGTTGGGCAAAGCGAAGTTACTGTGCGCTCCATGGTAGACTTCTTTATGCTCATCGTTTTAACGGGGGCAGGCGATGAATTGCAAGGCATTAAAAAAGGCGTTATGGAACTTGCTGATGCTATTGTGGTCAACAAGGCTGATGGAGATAATCTCAAACGAGCTCTCATTGCTCGTAGCGATTACGACCGTATGTTGCATTATATCCGTCCGGCTACGGAAAAATGGAAGACTCAAGCCTACACATGTTCAGCTGTCACAAAGGATGGCCTCGATGAATTGTGGGATGTTATCCAAGAATTTACTGAACAAGGTAAAGAAAATGGGGTCTTCTTAAAACGCCGTCAAGAACAATCCCTCCGTTGGGTACGTGATATGATTGACGAACACTTGCACAACCTATTCTTTAACAATGTAGTCATTCAAGGTCGCATGGGCGAAGTCGAAAATGCTGTCTTAGACGGTGAAATGAGCGAATCTCAAGCCGTTGAAGAGCTTATTGGCGTTTTCGATAAGTCTTTACAATAAGTAGATCGGTAAATACATATTGTATTGTTAAATATATATCGTATTGCTAAATATATATTAGATAAGCCGGCATAACTTATCTTAATACGAACTCTGTTAGTAATCGTATGTATTTCGATATAATTAAAGATGTATTTGTAAAAGGCATAGTATTAAAACTGCTGTTGGTGAAACAAGTAGTAAGATACTGTGCCTTTTTCTATGCCTATGAAAGCGTATTCATGAAATAAATTTCATATATTTATACTTAATGCTTTTATATATATCATATATGATATATAATTTAATCATAGATTGTTACTTGTGTGTGATTAAAAAGAGAGGGTCATTATGAAACCACTAGTAAAGAAAATGCTAACAGTAGTATTGTGCGCATCAACTCTAACAGCACCATTATTCTTGACAGGATGTAGTGTTTCTAAGGTTGCCAATAGCGTACAACAAGGTGTTCAAAAGACATCACAAGATGACGTTAAAGTGTTTAACAACTACATTAAAGCCGTTGGCGATTTTAACAGTCATACAGTGCGCTTTGGCTATGCTATCGGCCCAGACATTCAAAAACTAAGAGAAGGGCAACATTTAACAAGCTTTATGTCACCACATTTTGATTCTTTACAAGAGAACTTACAAGCCGCTAAAGATGCTGGCGTGCCATATGATGATATGAAAGAACCTTTAGATAACGTATTGGCTGTATTAAAGGATATTGTACCAGTAGCCAGTGAATTGGATACGTACTACGAAACTAATTCATATCAAGCAGATAATTATGCTAAGGAACAACAATTAGGACCTAAATACGTCCAATTATATGATCAGTTCTATGCGGCGTATAATCAACTAGACGCAGTAATTCACAAACACAACACGGAAAACCAACAAGAACAGTTGAAAGAACTTAAAGAGTCTGGCAAGAAAAATGCAGCGGCAGCTCAAGAAGTTCATTTACGTTTAACTGCTTTATTGGATGGCTTTGAAGACGGTAAACAAATTGATGTAAATGCAGCTAACCAAGAGTTACAAGGTATCATGGACGTATCTAATAGTATTACTAGTTCGGAATATAAAAGTGCTAAGGATTCATTAAATACAGCTATTGGTAGAATTCGTACATTCTTAGGTGACCAAACAAATGATCATTATAATGATATGGTTGAATCCTATAATCGCTTCATTGGCAGTATGAATCGTTTGGATATGAACAAACTTGATAAATAATATCTAATTTTATATACCATTTCATATAATGATAAGAGAGGGGCATTCAAATGAACAAAAAATTATTATTACCTGTAGGTGTAGTTGTTCTAATTATTGGTATTGTGATTCTATTATTAAATCCAGATCCATCGGCGGCTAATTTGGAAATTGCGAGAAACGCTACAAATGCTCAAGCGGCAGCAAAGGCGATTTCTGAGAATAACCAATCTTACACATTGTGGTATTCTATCGGCATGTTCTGTAGCGGTTTAGGAATTGCACTGTCAGTAGGTGGCTTCATTGTAGGCTTTATTAAAAAAGACTAATCTATTTAGGAACGCATAAAAGGCTGTACTAGAATGTATATCATTTCTAGTGCAGCCTTTTTGTATTTTAATTTTATCCTGTGGACTTTAGCTAGCTTATGTCTATCTAGCGAATTAGTCTATATTTATCTTGCAAGTCGTCCTATATCTATTTATGTTGTGGTTTTACGCTCTATATCTGTTTTCGGTGGGATAAAACGTGGTATAATTAACCCGGATAGAGCCTAAAGGTATGTGGCTTTTGGAGGTTAGTATGAGTAGTATAGCGCATTTATTTGCAGCTGGTGGATTTGTTATGTATCCGCTAGTGATTTTTTTACTGTTTACCTTGATGATTGGCATTGAACGTATCTTTTTATATCGCAAGTTTACAAAGGACTTGCGCCGTTTTAATAAGGTCTTAGAAAAGAACCAATCTTGGATTATGTTACCAAGTGTTTTGGAACGTGATACAGAGGAACTTGGTTCTTTATTTGCCCGTGCTATCCGCAGTGCAAAGAATTATAATGGCTTGGAAAACCGCCTTCAAGATGTAGTGTCGTACGCCGATGAACGTTTAAAACGAGGCCTTAGTTGGCTCAGTATGATTGTAACAATGGCCCCGTTGTTGGGCTTGTTGGGGACGGTCCTCGGCATGATTCGTGCGTTTGCTGTGGTAGGTGGCGATATTGGGGCCCCAACTATTATTACAGGTGGTGTTTCTGAGGCCTTAGTGGCAACGGCTACAGGTTTGACCGTGGCCATTATTGCGCTTGGCTTTCATAGTTACTGTGCGGCAAAGGTCAACGATTCTGTGGCGACATTAGAACATGAGTGCGGTAATATCCTTGATGCGTACAATGAGGAACATGATATATGAGACGACGCACATTAGGGGTTAAAAAAGAGCCTACCATCATGATTATTCCCATGATTGATATCGTATTTTTCTTACTCGTATTCTTCATGGTAGGCACGCTGTATATGAATACAGAGCAACAAATTCCGCTAAATTTACCATCTGCATCGACGTCTACGGCGAAGTCTATCGAACCTATCACCATCACCTTGACTACAACGCACACGCTATATATTGATAATCAGGAAATTTCTTCGGATCGTTTGGCGCAAGAGGTCAAATCTATCGTTACACAAGCTCCTCAACAAGCTTTTGTTATCCGCGCCTCAAAAGATGTGTATTATAACGAGGTTATTGAACTTTTGGATATGCTCAAGGTGAACGGTGCTAAATACATTAGCGTCGCTACGGAACGGAAGTGATTCCATGTTTGAATCACATTATCTGAAACCTTTTATTGTGTCTTTAGGCATTACAATCATACTTATTTCTGGCATGGGGCTTTCCTTACGTGGTATTGTTGGAACAGGTGTGGCTTATGATGCAGCAGAGGTTAGCTTTCATCTGCCTGAGGATAGTGAAAATGATGCGGAAACTACCGCTATTGAGCCTACATCTAAGGATAAGCCATCGGTTGAACCTCCGACTCCGGAAGGGCCTGCGCCTAAGGCGGATCCCCTTGTAACGGAAAATACAGGTGATGAAAGCATTCACAATTTAAATGCCAATAAGACTACATCTAATGCTCGTCGCGAATGGGCCGTTCCAAAGGCCATAGAATCGGAAACAACTAATAATGAACAAGCTGTAGTTACGGGTGGAAATGATTCTAAAGATGGTAAATTTTTTAAGCCTGACAATGCTCCTATGGGTAAGGATATAACATCTGATCCGAATGCCAATGGAAACGGCTTTGCCGAAGCTAGTGATTTATCCTTTCTCTCTGATCTCGCTTGGAGTTTATTGAATCCGGGACAACAAGCGCTTTTACAAAAGCCAGATATCAACCCCCAAGAATATTTAAGAACTGTACAAGAACAGGGGAAGGGGTCAATCGTAACAGGTAGGGTTGTAGTGCGCGTTAACTTTGATGTTGATGGACATGTCATCGTGGGAGAACATACACCGCTCATCGCAGAAGATGTGCCGCAACCTGTAAAAGAGGAAGCAATGCGCATCGTTAAAAGCAGTGGTTCTATTATCAATCGAAGAGGGGAACCTGTATATCTAGCAGTTCCTGTCGTTTTAGGACAATAAAGAGGCATATCTTACATACATTAGTATGTGATATGCCTCTTTGTTATGGTTATAATAAATGATTGTATTAATTTTGATTGGTAAGCATCGTTTTCGTAGAGTTGAAGACGGCTAGATATACGATGGCGCCGCCGATGAATAATGTGACTTGCATAGGGGGGCTGAATTGATCAGCTCGCCACAATGCAAAAGCGTAGAAGAACATGGTAATCAACATGATGAGAAATGCAATGATAACGCGTACGTTAGTATGTACCGCTAGAGATGTAGTAATGCGGGATTTATTTATCATTACGTAAATTAAAGACACCACAATATCTGCGGTAAAGATGGGGAAGATGAAGTTATAATCAAACTCGCCCAAAAGGACTACCGCCAAGCCGATAAAGCTGAGCCCAAAGAATAGACGTAATAGAATACCTATAGTATTAGATTCGTTGCGCTGTGCGCGGCGTTCTTTACGATTTAAAGTTGCCATGAAAGCCTCCCCCCATAGTAAAAATGTTTGTTACTATTAGTATAAAGCTCGTGTGTAGATTGAGCAATTATTCGCAGTACATTTAGTCTTATGTTTATTATATATCACAATATTACAATGTATAGCTATGCTATATTATAAATTAATTTATTACTATATGACCATATGAAAAATTAAAGAGAGAGAATATGGTTCAAGTTATTTTTACCTATGTTGTTAATAGTATTATTGTATTTGTTTTTCCCTATTTTAGAGTCTATAGTTCAATATGTGTATCCTTTTTCCTAGGATTGGGCAATTAAATACGAACGATAAGTAAAATTAATATAATTATCATTCGGAAAATTTAGGCGCTTTCGTTGAATGGAGCTTTCACATATGGTACAATAATCCTATAAATCTAGCTTTTATCATGCAAAGGAGACATCATGATACCACGTTATACACGAGAAGAAATGGGCCATATTTGGAGCGAACGCAACGAATTCGACACAATGTTATTGGTGGAGACCCTCGCATCTGAGGCACAAGCTGAGTTGGGCGTTATTCCTAAAGAAGCGGCGAAAACAATCCGGGAAAAGGGAAATTTCGACGTTGAGCGCATTCATGAAATCGAAAAGGAAACGAACCATGATATCATTTCCTTCGTAACAGCAGTGGGCGAATACGTAGGTCCTGAAGCGGCTAAATACATCCATCTTGGCCTTACCTCTACAGATGTGAAAGATACGGCGCTTGGGTACATGATGAAACAAGCCTGCGATATCTTAATTGATGACTTAAAGCGTTTGCACGAAGTGTTGCGTCGTCGTGCAGCTGAGTTCAAATATACTCCTATGATTGGCCGTACCCACGGCATCCACGGCGAACCAACTACATTCGGTTTGAAATTGGCGTTGTGGATGGCAGAGGTAGAACGTGATATTGAACGCATGGAGCATGCGCGTAAAAGTGTTGCCGTTGGTAAATTGTCTGGCGCTGTTGGTACATACTCCAATATCGATCCATTCGTAGAACAATATGTGTGTGAAAAATTAGGCCTTGAGCCTGTTAAAATTGCTACGCAAGTGGTGCAACGTGACCGCCATGCTGAGTTGTTGTCTACCATCGCTGTTGTAGGCGGTACATTAGACAAAATCGCATTGGAAATCCGTCACTTACAACGTACAGAGGTACGCGAAGCAGAAGAATATTTCAGCCCTAAACAAAAGGGTTCCTCTGCGATGCCTCATAAACGCAACCCTATCACATGTGAAAGAATTTGCGGTATGGCTCGCTTGCTTCGTGGCTATGCACAATCTGCTTACGAAGATCAAGCATTGTGGCATGAACGCGATATTTCTCATAGCTCTGTAGAACGCGTGATCTTGCCGGATGCGACAATCGCATTAAATTATATGTTGCACCTAACAATTCGCACCATTGATAAATTGTTGGTATACCCTGAAACCATGCTTAAAAATCTTAACCTCACAGGGGGACTCGTATTTAGCCAAACAATTTTGACACACCTTGTAGATAAAGGTGCGGTACGTGACGAAGCATACCGTTGGGTTCAAAAACATGCTATGGAACGCTGGCTTGAAGGCAAAGACTTTGCAACAGGTTTAAAAGCTGATGAAAATATTAAGAAATACATGACTGATGAGGAAATTGATGCATGCTTCGACCCATATAAATTGCTAAGACATGTAGATACAATCATGGCTCGCTTTGGCCTATAATTGTAGGCGCTTTCCACATAACATATGAAAATTAGGGTAGGTATAGACCGACAAGCCTATGGCACATGCATTAGGTGTTGGCTATATCTACCCTTTTTGTTTAAAAGCAATATACCATTTTAGATAGAAGTATATTATTTTAACAGATAATTATAAATTAGTTTCCTAGCAGGCTTTTGTATACTCGTCTTACATTAGAAATTATCTATTTGTTTTAGGAGGTTATATGAAACGTATGATACGAAAGTACGGACCGCCTATTTTTCATTGCATCAATGATTTTGGCCAAGGTTCCTTAGCGGCGCTCATTCCGTTTTTTATCGCTAACTTTGGCCTTAATTACTATCAATCGGCGACCATTATCTTCTGTAATACCGTGGTGGCCTCCATCGCACAGCCCATATTGGGTTATGTGGCGGATCGATGGCGCGTGCCCTGGTTTATTCCCGTTGGCTTTACGGTGACTCTCGTGTCCATTAGCGCCATGGCAATGGCTACGAGTTATGAAATGATTCTTGCTCTGTCGCTCTTGGCCGGGGTAGGGGCCGCATTATTCCATCCTGAGGCAGCTTTATTGGTAAATCGTACGCAATCTCATGAGCTTGGTAATGCTATGGGGCGCTTTGCAGTCGGTGGTAGCGCTGGCTTTGCACTTGGACCTCTCCTCGCTGGGGGTGTATATGTCTTTGGGGGACAATTCCTTTGTGTATTTACGATTATCGCACTACTTGGCGTATTGCTATATCTCTATGCCTTTATGGGCGAGGGTGAAGCTGATACCGATGATACTGCTGATACTGTTGATACTGGTAACCGTGAAAGTCGTTCTAAGGTTCTTAGTACTGCTACAAATGATTGGGCGAGCTTTGGTAAGTTATTTTTTGTGATTGCCTCTCGATCTATACTCTTCTCTGTATTGGCTATCTTTATTCCTATTTTGTATATTACTATTATTAATGGTGAAGCTAGTGCATCTAGTTTGGCCCTTACTGCGTACTTTGCGATGGGGGCCGTTCTTACCTATATGGGAGGGGCTTTATCGGATAGACTTGGATTTCTTAAAACTGTGCGCTTAGGTAATCTGATTTTCTTGCCTTCTGTTTTAGTATTTATCTTTGTGCCTAACGTTTGGGGCTTCTTTGGCGCTATGATACCGATGGCCTTTGGTGTGTTCTCACAATACGGGCCAATTACGGTGTTAGGTCAAAAATACCTTGCTAAAAATGCGGGCTTTGCATCTGGTATTACGCTAGGCCTTGGCATTACCTTAGGTGGCCTTGTGGCACCTTATGTAGGACATCTAGCAGATATTTATGACGTACAAACGGCATTGATGACATTAATACCTGTAGGGTTGATAGGGCTCTTAATGAGCTTCTGGTTGAAAGAACCAAAATAACATCAATGCAATAGGGTCATATTAAAGACATAATAACATGTAAGTAGCAAAATCGTATAAAAGAACTAAAATAGAATATTTTGATTCGATAAAATGTCAATACATGGGAGGTGACCATTGGTCACCTCCCATTTGTTTACTTTAATAAACCAGTTATCTATATTGGATATAGTAAGACTTTGATTTTCTATATCTCAATATCTTTACTTGATATATGTTTTAACATATAATTAAGTAAAGATTTCTTCTAGTATTAGGAGGAATGACATGGATACGTTTTCTGTTGTTTTTTATGAAAACCTAAGTGGAGATAAGCCAGCAAAAGTATTCTTAAATGAACTTTCAGATAAACAACGGGCTAAAACAATTCGAGATTTAAAGATACTTGAATTATATGGCAATCGTTTAAGGGAACCGCAGTCTAAATATTTAGAGGATGGTATTTATGAGTTGCGAACGAAGCAAGGTTCAAATATCTCAAGAATATTGTATTTCTTCTTTGTGGGAAGGCGAATTGTATTAACTAATGGTTTTGTAAAGAAATCTATGAAAATACCTAAAAGTGCAATTGAACTAGCTATTAAATATAAAAATAATTATATTGAGAGGTATAGATAATATGGAAACGTTAGATCAATATTTAGAAAAGCAATTAGAAAATCCGAAGTTTAAAAAAGAGTGGGATGCGTTAGATGATGAATACCAAATTATTCAGAATATAGTTGAGGCGCGATTAGCAGCACATATGACGCAAATGCAATTATCTGAGTTAACAGGTATTACACAGTCTGATATTAGCAAGATTGAAAATGGCAATGGAAATCCATCTTTGAAAACATTGCAGAAAATAGCCCATGCGTTTGGGAAGAAACTAAAGATTGAATTTGTATAAATACTTTCACAGAATCCGAACATTGTTGTATAATGATATTGAATTATTTAGACTTTCATATGGAGGATATAGATATGGCAACTAGTATGGTTATCGGCACTCAATGGGGTGACGAGGGGAAAGGTAAAATTGTTGACTGGATCGCAGAACGTGCGGATGTTGTGGTGCGCAGTCAAGGTGGTAATAATGCAGGTCATACTGTTGTAGTAGATGACAAAGCATTTGCGCTTCGCCTGTTACCAAGTGGTATCTTATACGATAACAAGCAAAATATCGTTGGTACTGGTGTTGTTATCGACCCTAAAGTTCTGTTACAAGAAATTGAAGGTCTTGAAAAGCAAGGCAGATCTGCTAAATCCCTTCAAATTTCCGACCGTGCACATGTAATCATGCCATACCATATCGCTCTAGATACTGCAGAGGAAGCATCTAAAGGTGATGCTAAAATCGGTACTACTAAAAACGGTATCGGTCCTTGCTATGCTGATAAAATCAATCGTATCGGTATCCGTATTTGCGATTTGTATGATATGGAAACATTCAAACAAAAATTAGCGTACAATGTAGAATTTAAAAATAAAATGCTTACTAAGGTATACGATGCTGAACCTGTTAACTACGATGAAATCCTAGCGGATTACACCAAATACGCAGAAGCCTTGAAGCCTTATGTAACAGATACTAATGCGGCTGTTCTTAAAGCCATTCAAGAGGATAAAAAGGTATTGTTCGAAGGAGCTCAAGCTACTATGCTCGACCTTGATCATGGTACATATCCATTCGTAACATCTTCTCATCCAATCGCAGGCGGTGCTTCCACAGGCGCGGGTGTGGGTCCTAACTACTTGAAAAATATCTTCGGTGTAGTAAAAGCTTACGCTACACGCGTTGGTGCAGGTCCGTTCCCTACAGAGCTTCTTAACGAAACTGGCGATAACCTTCGTGAACTTGGTCATGAGTTCGGCACTGTAACGGGTCGTCCTCGTCGTTGTGGTTGGTTAGACCTCATGGTTGTAAAATACGCAGCAGGTCTTAACAGCCTTGATTATTTGGCTATTACTCGCTTGGATATTCTTGATACTTTCAAAGAATTGAAAATCTGCGTAGGTTACAAATTAAATGGTAAAGACGTAGAAGGCTTCCCAGCTAATTTGAAAGATCTTGAAGCCTGTGAAGCAGTGTACGAAACATTGCCAGGCTGGGAAACTGATATCTCTGGTATTCGTGAATACGACAAATTGCCTGAAAATGCTCGTAAATATGTAGAACGCATTGCTGAAGTAACAGGTGTACCTTTGGGTATCGTATCCGTTGGCCCTAACCGTAGCCAAACTATCGACTTAGTAAATGTATTCTAAGCTATACTAATTTGATATAATAGGAAATTTGTATTTGGTAGCATTGATATAATATTATACATTTTAATATTTTTTGCTATGCAATCGATTTATAGAATTATACAGATATGACCCCTCGTAGAGGGGTCTTTTGTGTTGAATAGATGTAGAATATAAACGTGGATACTCTATATCTAATCCTTTAGGTTGCTACAGTGGTGCGGTATATCGAAGTATGCTATATAGTTATTAAAGTGTGAGTATATCGAGAAATATATAATAAATAATAGAGTACAATTGTTATATATACAAAAAAATGTATATTCAGATAAATCTATAAAATGAAAATTTGTTTAAAATATTCATTTTATACAAAGAAATACGTGCTTAAATTAGTTTATAATGAGACGAAATTTACTTATCTATAATTTTTTTGTATTCATAATAAATTATTAAGATACAAATATAAAGAAAAAAATAGATTTACATTAAGAAATAGTATATAATAGTACCAAGAAGTAGATTGATATTTTTTGATAAGGATCTGAGGAGTTAAAGATATGGTTGAAGTTTCTTACGAACGTTTAGCGACGATTTTTAAGGCATTAAGTGATGAAACAAGATTACACATCATCGATATGTTGTCTTGCAATGAATTATGTGCAGCCGATATTTTAGCGAGCTTCAATTTGTCTCAATCTACGTTGAGTTACCACATGAAAATCTTAATTGATGCAGGTGTAGTCAACTCTCAACGTAATGGTTTATGGACGCGTTACTCCATTAATGAAGCTACATTTGCCGATATTTTAGATATTCTCCCTCAATTATATAAAACTAAAGATGAGTGCATTTGTGCGCAGATTAAATACTGCCGCATTTCTGAGCACGAAAAAGAAGCGTAACAATGAGACGTTGGATTATGCATGTTGATATGGATGCATTCTTCGCGTCCATAGAACAACTGGATCATCCAGAGTATAAAGGCCACCCCGTAATCGTGGGTGGTCTTTCTTCACGTGGCGTTGTAGCTACCTGTTCCTATGAGGCTCGAAAATTTGGTGTTCACTCTGCGATGCCAATCTTGAGGGCTAAGAAACTCTGTCCTGATGGCATCTATGTATATCCTCGGATGGATCGATATAAAGAAGTGTCGAACCAAATTTTTTCCATCATGAAAGAATTCACCCCTTATATTGAGCCTCTATCTATTGATGAAGCCTTTCTTGAAGTGAGCGGCATGTCTACCATGTATAGTGGTCCTAAAGCGCTAGGACAAGCCATTAAAGATCGTGTATTCGAGAAAACAGGACTTATTATCTCTGCAGGCTTAGCACCCAATAAATTTCTTGCTAAATTAGCCTCTGATTTAGATAAGCCAGATGGTCTTGTGGTCATCCCATACGGTCGTGAAAAAGAGGTGCTAGCTCCTTTGCCTATTAAACGTATTTGGGGTGTTGGCCCTCGGACAGAGAAAATTTTGAAAGCTGGTGGCTTTCATCTGATAGGTCATATTCAGTCTTTGCCTGATGAAAGCACTTTAATTCCTCTTGTGGGAAATCAGGCAAAGCGCATATGGGAACTTGCGAATGGTATCGACGATAGACCTGTTGAAACAGACCGAAAAATACAATCGATTGGCGCTGAGGAAACCTATGAAGAAGATCTCACAGAAGGCCGTGCTATTGAATTAGAATTTAGGTACTTTGCAAACCGTTTATCGAAACGGCTTCGTAGACGTAGCCTTTATGGACATACTGTATCTATCAAGGTTCGGTATGATGATTTCACTACCGTATCACGGCAGAAGCGGCTAGATACGCCGTCAGATCATGAGCATGTATTTTTTGAAACTGCGCTGCTCTTGTGGAATAAGCTCCTGCAAGATAAAACGAGTAAGAATCCGAAAGGTACAAAGAAAGACGTAGAAGCACTAGGGGCAACTATGAAAGTGAAATCTACTGATTTTAGATATAGTAGTTCTAAAGATAATCGTTCTAACCATATTGGGTCTAAATATAGTAGTTCCAGTGAGATTGCCTTTATGGATCCGCCTGGTCCTATCCGTTTATTAGGCCTTACTGTGAGTGGTCTCGATGAGGAGGTTCCTATGCAGGACAGTCTCTTTGAATCCCCACAGGATAAAACAGAGGATAAGCTATCTAGTGTGTTAGACTCCTTAGAGTCTAAATTTGGTGAAACCGCTGTCATGAGTGGGGCGTTATGGCAACGCTTTCACGGAGACAATGGAATACGCAGAAAACGGTCAGAGTTGAAAGCGGCAGTGGATGCACAGCCTGATCAAGAGGATGGGGAGTCTATTAATGTTGATGTAGTCTCAACTAAAGAGGCTAATCGGTCTACAATTGCAGATACACACCCATCTATTGAAGGACCTAAAAAGACCGTCAAAAAGGACTTATAAAGATTATATTGAATACTTTCGCTAATATAATTGTTCGTGTTACAATATGGGTGTAGTGTTAATAAATTACCGCAAGAGAGGTATAGATATGAGTTTATTTCGTGTGGCCATTCATTATGGCGTAAACAGCAATGGTTTCTTGTCCTATGATACAGAAACAAAAACAGTGTCCGTAGATTTACCTGAACAAGAGTGGGTGGATAAGGTAATCGCTTACTTGAATAATGAACATGCTATTGAGCATGCTACAGGTCTTGATACGTATGAACGATTGACCGTAAAACCATTAGAATCTTTGGATAATCTTAAGTTAGCTTTAACACGTATGTGGGAAGCGATCGATGTACAAGTTGACTGGAGTCGTCCGGCATAAATTGAATGAAAACACCTTGTGATCTACAAATTAGTAGAAACAAGGTGTTTTTTGTTTTGCGTATTTTTGTAGGTACATCCTAATAGCATTTAAATATATAGCATTGAAATTCTCATTTTAAAATTATAAATGATATCGTGTATACAAAATTTATAAAGGTTTAGGGTTGTTCTGTTAAAAAAATTGTGATATTCTAATTATAGATTAACGGATAATAATTATCCATTAATAATTTTTATCGTAATTGAGATATATGATTTAAAAATTATGTAAAGTAAATTACTTTCATTTTGATCTCTAAGTAGGAGTTTGTAACATGAATAATGAAAAGAAACTAACAACCGCCTTTGGTGCTCCCGTACCAGATAATCGCAACTCTGCTACAGCAGGTAAACGTGGTCCTGTATTGATGCAAGATGTTTGGCTCATGGAGAAATTAGCGCATTTTGAGCGCGAAGTGATTCCTGAACGCCGCATGCATGCTAAAGGATCCGGTGCATTTGGTACTTTCACAGTAACTAACGATATTACAAAATATACGAAAGCAAAAATTTTCTCTGAAGTAGGCAAGCAAACGCCGTTATTCGTACGTTTCTCCACCGTTGCCGGTGAGCGTGGTGCGGCCGATGCAGAACGCGACATTCGTGGCTTTGCCGTAAAATTTTATACGGAAGAAGGAAACTGGGACCTTGTAGGTAACAATACACCGGTATTCTTTATCCGCGATCCATTGCAATTCCCTGATTTGAACCGCGCTGTAAAACGGAATCCGAAAACAAATCTTCGCGATGCGACAGCAAATTGGGATTTCTGGACTAGCTTGCCAGAGGCGATCCACCAAGTAACAATCGTCATGAGTGACCGTGGTATTCCTAAATCCTACCGCACAATGCATGGTTTCGGCAGTCATACATACAGTCTTATTAACGAAAACGATGAGCGCGTATGGGTTAAATTCCATTGGGTTTGCCAACAGCCGATTGAAAATCTTTCCGATGCTGAGGCGGCTAATGTGGTAGCTAGTGACCGTGAAAGTCACCAACGTGACCTCTTTGAGGCTATTGAAAAAGGCGATTTCCCTAAATGGAAATTATGCATCCAAGTGATGACCGAAGAACAAGCTAACAATATGCCGTACAATCCATTCGATTTAACTAAAGTATGGTATCACGATGAATTCCCATTGATTGAAGTTGGTGTAATGGAACTTAATCGCAACCCAGAAAATTATTTCCAAGATGTAGAACAAGCTGCATTTGCACCAACAACTATCGTTCCTGGTATCTCTTTCTCTCCTGACAGAATGCTACAAGGTCGTTTGTTCTCCTATGCGGATGCGCAACGCTATCGTCTAGGGGCAAATTATTATCAAATCCCTGTTAATGCCGCTAAATGTCCTGTAAATATCTATCATCGCGATGGTCAAGGACGTATAGATGGAAACCATGGGTCTACAATTGGCTACGCACCAAATAGCTTTGGTGAATGGGCTGAACAACCGGAATTCAAAAATCCTCCTCTCGACGTATCTGGCCCAGCCTACCAATATGACTTCTATGAAGACGACTCTGACTTCTTTACACAACCAGGTAAACTGTTCCGCCTCATGAGCCCTGAACAACAACAAGTCTTATTTGATAACACCGCAGCAGCTATGAACGGCGTACCTGATTTTATCAAAGAACGTCATGCAAAACATTGCTACCAATGCGATCCAGCTTATGGTGAAGGCGTTGCTAAAGCCTTGGGTATGAACATCGATTTTAGTGATGTAAAATAAGATTAAAGATATTATTTAAGCAGCATTAAAATAGTTTATCTAAACAATACTAATGCGATAAAAGAACTTCCTTAAACTAACACGAAGCCCCTCCTTGCTATGTAGCTCATAGTAAGGAGGGGCTTTTGTTGTGGAGAGTGTATTTAAATATTACTAATCAAATTTTTTACTTGTTAAGTCTTGATACATGAGCTTAGCAATTTCATATTGTGGATCACCCGGTTGTAGCTGGTGTGTCGGTAGTTTAAATACGGTTTCAGCTATTTCACTTTTCTTGATATCGATGCCTTTTACATCTTCAGAACGACTTATGGAAAT
Organism: Veillonella parvula DSM 2008; assembly: GCF_000024945.1. Classification (NCBI taxonomy): domain Bacteria; kingdom Bacillati; phylum Bacillota; class Negativicutes; order Veillonellales; family Veillonellaceae; genus Veillonella; species Veillonella parvula. The sequence goes on along the minus strand of NC_013520.1, from coordinate 1,998,760 downwards.
CGTATGCGTTGTTGGGTTTATGAAGTACGCATTTACATCGATGCTGAAAGCTTTATTTTCGTCCTTTCTCATGATTGTACGTAGAATCATGGCTGAAATAGCAGTAGTATCATTTTTTTCACCTAATAGTTGCTTAGATGTATAGTCCACATAATCTGCATAGACATAAATATCGCCGGGTTTGGCCTTGTCGTAATCTTGTGTGTAGGCCTCTACTAAACGCAAATCGAGTTGTCTCCCAAATGGTTGAGAGAACATTTCGCTTTGTAATGCTCGTGTTTCATTAACAGGTGGATACATAGGTATTGCTTTTAAACCTTTTAGCATATCCGCGCGAGTTTCATTTTTTCGTTTAGCACGACGTTCCGCACTGACCTTGTCTAAGCGTTCACGCTCCTTTAACATGGCCTTTTCTTGTTCTTCTTTAGTTTTGTAGGTCTTTATGGATACAACACGGTTACCGGTCATAGTGACTGTCGAATAGACGGGCTTATCTTTAGTAGGCTTTCCCTTAGAAGCAGCAAGAGTAGATTGGACCATAGCTGGTGTTGCACTTTCAATAGATCTTTTTAGCTCTGGTAAATTGGAGTAATCCATATCGACCGTAGTAGTATCTGTGTTTTCGGTAGATTGTACAGGGGCAGCTGCATATGCAGATGATATAGCTAATACAGCTAATAGTGAACTGACAATAATTGATCGTTTACATAGTTTCATTACATATACCTCTCTTTAGTAAGAAATCTCTATACCATCAATAGCTGTATTATAGCATAGTTTTTGCATAGATAGATTTAAAACTGTACTTATTAACTCCTAAAAGAGCCTAAGCAACTATCTGAATCGAATCGATTTATGGTATGGTGCATAGGATCTTTTTTTGCTTTTAGAAATATACAAATTTTAAAAGGATTTTAGTATAACTATGTAGAATTATATGATGTGTTGAATTTACACGAAATGTTACATGTGAATAGGAGGCAGTTATGAAATCTAGTAGTTTGGCATGGTATGTGGCGGTGGCTTGTATTGGAGGAAGCCTTTGTATGGGGCCTGTGGTACAAGCGGATTCTCCGACTAAGGTAAAAACAAATAGCCCTGTTTCTGCTGCTGTTGTAACGCAGGCTCAACCAGTTCAGCCTGTTACTGTTACAGCAGTTAAGAATGATGGAGTTAGTGCTACAACAAATAATACAGTAACTAATAATGTAGTAGCTAATGATGTAGCGGCACAGGAAGCCCTCAAGCAAAAGCAACAGTACCAAGCCGAAACTGAAACGATGGGCTTGCTATGGATGCGTACCTCTGCAGAGTACAGAGCGTTGGCGTATCAAGGGTATAATGTGGCAATGAATGCCGTTAAGATGGCCGTTACTGATCCATCTCATCAAAGAAAACCTTTAGCTATCGTTCTTGATGCGGACGAAACCGTAGTGGATAATACCAAGTTGATGGGTGAAAGCATTGTAAATGGTAATGGCCGTTTTGATGCTCCTTGGTGGCGTCAAGCCGTGTATCAAGGCAAATCGCAAGCCATGCCTGGCGCTGTTGAATTCCTAAATGAAGTACATAAACAAGGGGTAGAAATTTTCTACGTATCAAACCGTTACGCCCCAGTAAACCTTGATGTAACGATACAGAACTTTAAAGAATTAGGCTTTCCATCTGTTGATAAAGACCATGTACTACTATTCGAAAAAGACTCTGACAAACAACCTCGCTTTGATATGATTGCTAAAAAATATTATGTCATTGTATATATGGGCGATAACGCCGGTGATTTCCCAATCGGCACAAAAGGTAAGACACTAGCTGAAAGAAATAGCATCATCGATGCTCATAAAGAAGACTTTGGTACTACCTTTGTGGTATTCCCAAACCCTGCTTACGGATCTTGGGTAAGTGCATTAGCTAAAGGCTACCAAAACCTCAGCCCAGAAGAACAAAAACAAGTAAATAACCAATACCTACAACAATAAGGACGCCTTGCGTATACTTTATTAAAAACGATATAATAAAGTGTACATGCGTCTATAGCTCAGTAGGATAGAGCAGCAGTTTCCTAAACTGCGTGTCACTGGTTCGATTCCGGTTAGGCGCACCAAAAAATATTAAGTTAAAATAGCTTTCATTACATTTTTGTGATGAAGGCTATTTTTGATTATATTAAGTCTTGGTTTTGGGAGTTAATATTTATTAATTAGAATAAAATGTATTTTAGATGAATTATTATTTTTGTGATAAAATAATGGTATATAAATTAGATGGACTAATGTTACTAGAGGTTATGTACAGGGAGTTTGGAGGAATACAAATACGATTTATACTAAAATAGCACAATCAACTTCTAATATTTACAATTAGTAGTATTAGAGCTTTTCAAATTCAGCAGGGAGCTACAGATTCACAAATGGAAGCATGGTGTATAATCCATTTTTAGTTAGTCAACTTTAATAATGTGATAAGTAAAGGTATAGTGGGAAATAAACTGATACATTTATTGTAATTATTATCAAACTGTTAAGGGGAAGTTATATGGAATTTTTACAATGTAAGTTATCTAATTGTTATGGTATTGATGCATTAGAGTATAAATTTGATTTTAAAGATGCAAACACAAATGTATTTGCAATATATGCAAGAAATGGCCTTATGAAAACATCTTTTGCTAAAACATTTAAAATGTTACAGGAGGGTAAGGAATCTGAAATCAGAGATGAAATATTTAATGAAGAAGGTCAGATTGAGATTATTACAGAGCAAGGTCCACTAAATAAAGATTCTGTATTTGTAATAAAAAGTTTTGAAAACTCTTATGAATCAAATAGTATAAGTTCTTTACTGGTAAATGAAGAGATAAAGGCAAATATTTCAGAGTTAATTAGTTTACAGGACTCATTTTTAAAGAAACTAGAAAAAGCTTCAGGGGTTAAAATATCTAGAACATTGCAAGGGAAGATAATATATGAATTAGAGCCAAAATTAATAAAAGATTTAGAGTTAACCAAAGATGGGTTACTTTTAAATTTAAAGAAGATAAGAGATTCTTTGGCTAGTTTGGAAATTGATCGCGAAGATATTTTATATGTGGATATATTTGATGAGTCAGTATTAAAGAAAATATCAAATCAAGTATTTCAAGACTCTATTGAAGAATTCTGTGTGTCTTATGAGGAGATATATAGATCTTTCTCCTTTTTAGATAAAGGTAATTTTACATTAAGTAAATTAAAAAATATTAATAAAGCACTAGATAGTAATCACTTCTTTGTAAAAGAGAATAAGATTACTTTGGATGGAGATTATATAGTTAATAATATTGATGATTTAAAAGTAAAGATTGATGAAATCGAGGTAGAGCTAAAGAAAGTAGACGCTTATGCAAAAATAGAAAAACTATTGAATGACAGTAAGGGAATAGTTTTGCGGGATATTATTGAAAATAATCCTCATATAATACCATATCTTAAAAGTAATAGACTTGACTTTTTTAAGAAACAGTTATGGATTTCTTATATAAAAAAACATATAGAAATATTTCAAGAGTTGGAAAATAAATATAATTTATTAGAAGATAAACTAGGAACAATTAATCTTGAAGATACTCAATGGAGTAAGGCTTTACGTATCTTTGAAGAACGGTTTACTCTTCCGTATAAGATGTCTATTCAAAATTATAAGAGTACAATAATTGGATCTAGTATTCCTAAAATTGAGTTTACATTTAAAAAGAATGGTAAAAGTGTTAACTTAGATAGAAGTAGATTAGATAATATTGATGTACTTAGTCAAGGCGAAAAAAGAGCACTATATCTTTTAAATATAATCTTTGATATAGAAAAGCTAAAAAATACTGACCGTGAAATTGTGTTTATTATTGATGATATAGCAGATTCATTTGATTATAAAAATAAATATGCGATTGTAGAGTATTTGTATGAAATTGCACAAAATAATAATTTTTATTTATTGATTCTTTCTCATAACTTTGACTTTTATAGAACCATATCTAGTCGTCTATCATTGCGTGGATTATCAAGGTTACATACTAATATAGAGGAAGATAAAATAGTTTTAACTCAGGAAAAATATCAACTAAAATCTCCATTTGTACCGTGGAAGAATAATCCTAATCTAGTTAATGTACTTGCACTTATTCCTTTTGTAAGAAATATAATTGAATATACAGTTAAAGAGTATTCTAAGAATAATGACTATTTGTTTTTGACAAGTTTACTCCATATAAAACATGAGACAAATAAAATTATCTTCAATGATTTATTAGATATATATAATAGATATTTGAATATAGATACCTTTGAATCAGATATAGAATTAGAAGGGAAAGTATGTGAAGCTTTATATAAAGAAGCTGATGAAGTAACTACTGGTGATTGTGATTTGGAGTATAAGTTATTGTTAGCGATAGCTATTCGACATAAGGCAGAGCGATTTATGTTTAATATATTAGAAAATAGAACAGAACCAATTACGTGGAACATAAGGCGTAGTGAACAAACAGGATTATTTGATGAATTTTGTAATTATCTTGATAATGCGAATAATCAAACTAGAGAGCTATATTATGTCGTAAAACAGTTTGTGTCGAAGGAAATTATTGAGATTCTAGATGAAGTAAATATAATGACACCTGAAAATATACATTTAAACTCTTTTATGTATGAACCATTGCTGGATATGGATATTCAAGAATTGTTAAATTTATATTCAAAAGTGAAGGCTCTTAATGTTTAATAATAGCAAGTTAGAATATACCGATAAATATTAATTTTTTATTCTGAAAATGTAAATTAGGAATTTTAGTGAAATAAAGCTCCTAAACTACGTTGTACTAGTTCGGTTTTGGTTTGATGCATCAAAATTGGGGATATTTATAATTGATGAAACTTTAGTATACCATAGAATGCCAACTTTCTAATTTAGCTATAATGAATGAGGTTATGTTAGATATAGTAACCTTCCTTTTAATTATTAATATGTAATAGTTATATTTGGGGGGAGTAGATTTGCTATGACTTTATAATTAGGAAACGTGTATTTTTAGGAATTTATAATTAAGGGGAATCATATCATGAATAGCATAAATCAATTTGATTGGATAGTTTTTTATAGAGAATTTGCTAACACTTTATTACAATATAAGAATAATCGGGGAATTCTTATAGAAAAAGTAGAGAAAATTTATGAGCTTACAGGTATAGATATGCCGACTTTAGATCGGAATAAGCAGCTTGTTGATATAGACCCATTCACTATTTTTGGTTTATTTAATAAAAGTTCTATGACAGTTGATAATCGAAATAAGATTATTGCTGCAGTTGCCAATCTATTTGATATAAAAGCACCTATACCTACATCATTTGACGGAATTCCATTACTAAATAATCAAAATGCTACCTATTATTATTTTATCGATGAACGAGATGAAGACGATATAGATACTCTTTGGGGACTTTATGAGTCTGCACTTATGTATGCTAATGATTCGAATTCAAAAAATATTTTGACGCTATTCCAGTATTTCGACTTAGCTATTAATAAAAAGGGTAATGGAAATAGTAAGATTACTATGGGGTTATACTGGATTGCACCAACTCATTTTCTAAATTTAGATCAGAGAAATACGTGGTACATTTATGAGTCAGGCAAGATGCCGGATGATTTAGTTAATAGCCTTCCAATTGTTGAAGATAAAATTTCATCATCTAAATATTTTGAGATAGTTGATAAATTACGTGAATTTTTGGCTAGTAATCAGAGTACCTTTAAAAATTTTGTGGAGTTAAGTTTTGAAGCGTGGAGGTACTCAGAGGAAGTTAATCGTCAAAATCGTGCTGACAAAAAACAAAGAAAGACTAAAGCTAAAGGGGCTGCTTTAGCTGATGATGATATAGAAACAATACATTACTGGATCTATTCTCCTGGTAAAGGCGCCAAAATTTGGGATGAATGTTATGACAATAATATTATGGCTATAGGCTGGGATGCGATAGGTGATTTGCGTAACTATAATAGTAAAGATGAAATAAAGCAAGTAATGAATAAATTTTATGATCCCTTTAGGTCCTATATTCATTCAGCCTGTGCTACATGGGAATTCGCTAATGAAATGAAACCGGGAGATATTGTATTCGCGAAGAATGGTATGCATCTAATTATCGGTCGGGGAATTGTAAAATCTGATTATATATATGACCCTCAACGAAAAGAATTTAAAAATATACGTAAAGTGGAGTGGACTGATCGGGGTGAATGGAAATGCTCAAGACAATCACCTATGAAAACTTTAACTGATATTACATCATTTACAGATTATGTTGAACAGCTAAATCTTTTTTTCGATAGTGATATGTTGGATGATGTTGAAACGATAGAAACAAGTTACCCTACATATGATAAGGATCGATTCCTTGACTCTGTCTATATGAATGATGAAAGTTATAATACACTGGTATCACTTGTTGAGACTAAGAAAAATGTTATATTACAAGGTGCACCTGGTGTGGGTAAGACATTTGCTGCGAAACGTCTAGCTTACTCTATGATGGGGGTAAAAGATCCTAATCGTGTTATGATGGTACAGTTTCACCAAAGTTATTCGTATGAAGATTTTATAATGGGATTTCGACCATCCGAAAATGGCTTTGAGCTTAAGCATGGTGTGTTCTATGATTTCTGTAAAATGGCTAAAATTGATAGTGATAATGCATATTTCTTTATTATTGATGAAATTAATCGTGGTAATTTAAGTAAAATTTTTGGCGAATTATTTATGCTTCTTGAAAGTGATAAAAGAGGTGTAGAATTACAGCTACTGTATGCTGATGAGAAATTTTCTATTCCAGAGAACGTTTATATAATTGGTATGATGAATACTGCTGATCGTAGTTTAGCCATGCTAGATTATGCGCTCAGAAGACGATTTGCTTTCTATGAGCTTGAGCCTGCTTTTGAGTCTGATGGTTTTAAGGAATATCAATATAAACTTAATAATGCCAAGTTTGATAAATTGATAGAATGTATTAAGAATCTTAATTTGATAATTAAAAAAGATGAAACACTAGGTACAGGATTTTGCTTAGGGCATAGCTATTTTTGTGATTTAGATCAAGTAGAAGACAACGAGTTAGATTCAGCGCTTACAAGGCTTGTTGAGTTTGAACTAATTCCTCTTTTAAAAGAGTATTGGTTTGATGATACAGATATGGTAATCGAATGGAGCAATAATTTAAGGAGTGCTATTCAGTGATACCTATTCAAAATATTTACTATATGTTATCTTATGCTTTCCAAGTACTAAATCCTAAAGGCTATAAGCAGGTATCTGTTGAAGAATTTGATAATGTATCAGACATGTTAGCCTCAATTCTATCAAAAGGAGTTTCTGTTCAGATAAAGCGTGGAGTTGGACGAGGGTATTTAGAACGAACCGAACCATTGTGCTCACCTCGTGGACGATTTGAATTGTCAGAATCTATAAAAACTAATTGTATATATAAAAATCACTTAGTTTGCTCTTATGATATTTTTTCAGAAAATATCTATATGAATAGAATCATCAAATCAACCATAGAATTACTTATTCGATCAGACATTTCTAAAAATCGAAAAAAGGAACTTCGTAGATTATTAGTTTACTTTAGCGACGTAAGCTCTATTGATGTTAATAATATTAATTGGAATATGTATTATAATCGTAATAATCGAACATATCAGATGCTAGTTTCTATATGTCATATGATTATTAAGGGGCTATTACAGTCTACTTCTGATGGTTCGAAGCGGTTAATGGGTTTTTTAGATGAACAACCAATGCATCATCTATATGAGAAGTTTATCTTTGAATATTACCGTAGACATTATCCACAGATATCAGTTAGTTCATCAGAAATAAAATGGGCAATTGATGATAGTGAAATATATATGCTTCCTATTATGAAAACTGATATTATGCTTACCTATAATGATAAAGTACTTATTATCGATGCTAAGTATTATTCTCGTAATACCCAGATGCGATATGATACATATAAGATACACTCACATAATCTTTATCAGATTTTTACATATGTCAAAAATCAATCCTATCATTTGAAAACGACTTCATGTAATGTGTCGGGTTTGTTACTTTATGCTAAGACGGATGATGAAATTCAACCTAATAATACATATATGATGAGTGGTAATAAGATAAGTGTAAAAACGTTAGATCTGAACTGTGAATTTTCTGAAATTTCGTCACAACTAAATAAGATTGTTAGCGATCATTTTGATATTGTTACTCAGTAGTAAGACTTTGATACCTATTATATTTTATAAAAAAGGAAGTTATCCCTTAGGGGCTAACTTCCTTTTTTATAGGTACGCTTTAGGCTTTATACGGATTACTTGTTAATAATGATATAATTTAGATAATTAAAGTATATGTAAACGGTATATATAATGGAGAGTATATATGAGCTTTTACAATTGGATTCAAGAAAAACTCTTCGATAACTATGAAGAATGGCGTTTGAAGAGCCCTGATTATAATCGGAACGGTTTTAACATAGTTGGGATAGATAATACATTAAAGGCTATGCATGATGGATTTTCTATGTACGTGGAGGTATACCCACCTCATGCTATCGATGGATGTACAGCCATGAAAGCACGTGTAGGTAAAACGCAGGATGCAGTAGATTTATTCTTAGATCTAGATGGCAAGACCTATCGTATGGATGTTGTAAGTTATCCTGATGCGGTGAAGATGATGCGGGCCTTTGTGAAAAAACGCAGAGTACCTGATTGTAGTTTGTGTGTAGAAGTAGCGTATCTAGATATCGATCAGATGAAACTGACATTTACAGAGTTAGCAACGTTGTTGCTAGGTGATGCTAAACAAGCTAAATCTTTTATGACCGAGGCTAAGTTGCGCTCCATGGAAGCTTTAGAAGATAGTTGGTGGAACCTCTATGAGAAACTAGTATCTAAAGGATATGCCGTAGAGCTAAGCTGTAAGTGCGAACTAGAGGATTTTATTCATAATGTACAGAAATTAATACGTAACAAGTCTTTAGATACTTGCGAAAATCTAACTATTGATATAGCAGGATTAGATGAAGATCAATGTATCATGGACTGGAGTGCTGGTCTTAATTCTACGTGGGCAAACTATACGTTAGCAGGCATGGATATTGGAACCGATAGCTTTGTACTTATGGTGCTTTCAAATGAGGAATTCAAAACAGCCAAAGAACTAGGAAAAGAACTATTACATAGAATCGATGTAGCTGAACGCTTGTGATACAACAGAACATTTTAATGTTATAGAAGCAATTATACTATGGCATCATCTATAAAGGATGGAGTTCTAAACTGTAAATAGTTTGTACCGTAAAATGTGATGAATAGGAGAGAGTCATATGAGTATTGTACGTCTACCAGAATATGAAGCAGAGTTTGAATCGGAAGAGTTTGAAATCTATGCATTGCCGCGCAGTGATGCGAATGGGGCTAGTCCTTATTTGGATAAGTACCATAGACCACTGGTGTCCACCGATGCTATTCTAGATACTCGAACTGGAGTACTTGACCGTAGCGAAGGCATTTTGACGTGGATTATTGATGGTCTTGAAGATAGATGGGGTTATTCTTTTGAGCCTCATGGGGTCTACAAATTGTCAGTTAAGAAAGCAAAACCTATAAAGGATTTAGGCTATATGCGCCCTTCTTGGAATAATCGCTATTATGTGCTTGAGGTGTTAGAGGAACATGCTAAACATAGCGAGTTAGAGGCATTGTCAGCTTATTTGAAAACCCCAAAATACCTTCATACCGACAGGAGTGACTTTTTGTTAAATCGAGAGTATCAATACTATACATCTAGAATTGATGATTATGCTTTCACCCTTGATGTGGATGAGGGCTCTGATGAAAACTGCACCGTAGCATTGGCTGCTTTCAATACAATCGATAATTTCAAAGAATTTGAACAACGAATTAGTGCATATATTAGTGAAAAATTGCTAGAACTCGCTAATGATTGGCTCGACAATGATGACCAGGATCCGATTACATCAGACGTATTTGCCAAGCGTATTACGATGGGCGAATTGGCGTTTCGTAACGATGGCACCATAGAGGTCTATTATGACGACGACGATATATTCTGGGGACACTGTATCATAGCCCATATTGATGCGGATGGGAACCCTGTTGATGCAGATATTGCAGGATAATCAGTTAATGGAGCATCCTAATGAGAAAATCGGAATTAATGACATTATGGAATGTTGAAAGCTGGGCGGTAGAACCGTATGGAGCTATTTTTGTATCTGACGTGGATCAATCACCGCGGAAAATCGAGTACCATTTGGCCTGTACAAGACTTTTACAAGCGTACAAACCTAGTATGGATGATTTTTTAAATAGTCAAATTTCCTGTCGTAAAGATAATACAAATTTCGGTATCGATACCGACTGTTGGTTTAATCATAAAGATCTAGGCCTATTGCTAGACCATTTAGAAATCATTGGGGCTGTTGAACTGTATCCGTGCAAGCTGTGGAAACTAGCACCGGCAGGCACATTGGACGATATCTACACCGAGATTACAGATGAGCCTAGAAGAGGTAGAATTCGCCTGATAGATACTAATGAATTGGTGAAAGATATTGTTCACCAATAATTATTGCGCTAAAAAAGGGAGTAGATGCGATGAATGTAACAACTCAAACATATATAGAAACTGTGAAAGTCAGTGATATACCCTGGCATCGTTTGACCACAACTTACGGCCGTGCTACAGATTTTCCGGCTCATCTTGAGGTGTTGTGGGATATGAAGGACGTTGATGCCATTGATGCGGCAGATGAAGAGCTGGCCCAAAACATTGAGCATCAATCGACTTTATGGCATGCTACGCCCTTCGCGTTGATTTTTCTATTACGTATTTTTAAAAAAGCCGTTGAAGAACAAGGTCATAATGAGGTGGCAAGATATTTAGTAGAAGAATTAGCTGAGTTATTCCTTATTATTGCTGAGTGCATTAGAGATGGTCTTATGCTAGAACATGCAGATCAATTACCGAACTTCGAGGATATGCTCAACGAAGAATATCTTTGGTCTGAAGAGTACGATGAAGACGAAGATATTCTTAGATATGAGGAAGAAGAGGTATTTCCAGATGACCTATTCTTTAGTTTTTACTACTATTCTTTACAAGTGCTTCTATTATGTAAGCCATTGTTAGACAAAAATAACAAATATGAGGTTACGTTGCTAGAATTGTTGACAGAGATAGAGAACTAACTATCAGTGGAGGCTTCGAATTATTCGGCATTTATGGAGATTATAGATGCCTAAGTAACTATGTAAGTTTTAGATTACTGAGTATCTAGGGAGGTTTTAGAGTATGGGACTCATTGCAAATTATAATTGTATAAGTGATGAAAGCTTAAAAGAACTCAAAGGGTTAGGCTCATCAAAGAAGGATCTTTTTGAAACCGTTGAAGAGTGGCGCGATGAGGACGAGTTATTGCTTGACATCGATAAGATGTGGGATGTCCTTCACTTCGTGCTTACTGGTGTGAGTACTGATCATAGAATAGATGATAATCCACTTAGTCAAGCTGTGCTTGGTGTAACGTCTATAGAGGATTTATCAGACTATATGGCCTATACGGAACATTCTCAAATAGCTGATATCGTAGTGGCTCTAGAGCAGTTTGATATGGATCAAGCACTCGAATCTTTCGATATGAAAGCCTGTAAAGAGGCTGAGTTATACCCAAATATTTGGGACTATGACGAAGAAGAGGAGGAAATCATAGATGAGCTTCTCCATGACTTCGAGCAGATGAAGGTGTTCTATAAAAAAGTGCTAGAAGCGAAGGGCCACGCAGTAGTTTCGATTTGTTAAAAAGGTGGTTATAATGGACAAAGCGCGTAAAAAGGAATTATTGAAAGACTATAAAGCTAAAGAAAAACAGAGTTTTCAAGATAGTTTGCCTATGGATGAAGAGCTATTTTGGAATCTCTTTGACTATGTAGATGAGAAATTAGAGACAAATGATGGTTGCGATCATAGTTTGACTTTCACTAGAGAATTCTTAGAAAAACAAAAGGTAGATGTGGAAAGCGTACTAGACTGGATTGTCAACGAAGGTGGTGGTTGTGACTGCGAGGTTCTCTACAATGTAGAAGAGAGATTTGAAGAGTAATATCTATGTAATTGGGGAGATTTTCGTATACAGCTTGTTTTTGACTTAGAGCAAACTGTAAGCAGTTTAATGTAAATTTATTTGTGATTTTGGTAACCAAGTAATCTTTGGTAAAAAATCATAGTATACTAGAAATGTTAAATACTTCTGGCGATATTAGCAATTTTGTCTAAGAAACGCCGACGTTTTTCGTCCGAACTGTTTTCTGTGCCCGCCAACTGGGTATGTGTAACAGGTTTAATGCCACAGGATTTCAGAACCTGATTTTTTAATACCTTGCCATAGTCCTGAATAAACGGCGTCAAAAAGGCGGGGGTGTTATGGGTGGTGATAATCCAGGCGGATTTTCCCTGTAAATGACCTATAAGGCCTCTTTTACCGTATGAATAGGCAAAGCCAGCTGTAAATACGCGATCAATAAAGCCTTTGAGCATAGCGGGCATACCGCCCCACCAAATTGGGTAGATAAAAATGATATGATCTGCCCAAGTAATTAAATTGCGATACTTTTCTATGTCCGGCACAGTGCTTAAATCTCGACGTTTGTGCGTATCATCAAATCGCAATATAGGATCGAACTGCTCCTCATATAAATCCAAGGTGTTCACATTGTGATCCTTTGAAAGATTCTGTTGGACTACTTTCAGAATGGTGCTATTAAAACTCTGATGATTAGGATAGGTGTAAATGATTAAAATGTTCATGACTAGTTCCTTTCTATTCAATCAGTGTCACGTTGAGGGAATTCTTATAATAAAATGGTATCTATAGAAAGTTAAAGTCTAGTGAAGAGCATCTATTTTGAAAGTAAATGACGATAGAATTTGGTGAGAATTCATAATTAATTCCTTTTATTTGCAGATGTTGCCATAAAGGTTTATAGTATAGGCATGTGATGGATATAGTCACATGTCTATTTTTTATAAGGAGGACGCTATGCAACACGTTCAAACCCGCAGTACTACGTCCGCGTTAGTACTCACAGCCGTATTGATTGCCCTCGCAACATTGTTTACCATGTACACGAAAATCCCAGTACCTGGCATTCGCGGCTATTTCAATGTAGGAGATGTCGTTATTATGACGTCAGCTCTATTATTAGGTCGAAAATATGGCGCCTATATTGGTGCTATCGGCCCAGCGTTAGCTGATTTATTCCTCGGCTATGCAGTCTTTGTACCCATCACCTTCGTGGTGAAAGGCATTGAAGGCTATCTTGTCGGTACTGTCTATAACAATAAGACAACTACCTCTGCCTTGGTAGCAACTATCGTAGGCGGTATTGTTATCGTAGCAGGCTATTTTATTGCCGAATACTTTGTATTCGATCCAGGCGTAGCTATTGCTGGTATTGTAACTAATACTATTCAAGCCGTTATGAGCGTAATTATTAGCATGATACTCTATGCGATTTTGCGTAAACGACTTGGATAGTAAATAGGGAGACTCTATCAAGAGTCTCCCTTTGTTAGTTATAAATAGACTAATATTTATTAATAGATTTTTTATTGCATAGAACATAAGTTCGGTTTATAATAAACGTAAGATAGTCGAACGAGGTTGGGTCACCCTTTTTCTTTAAAGGGGGTGAAAGCCTATGAATGCTTATGAAGTCATTATGATTGTCCTCGGGATCTTAACTGTCGTTATTTCCTTTGGCGCATTGATAGTGCTGATTTGTCGTAATAACGACAAATAGCCCTTCGTTACCAACTGGTAGCTGAAAACGAAAGGCCATTTTTGCATGTTTTATAATGTTTTGGGATGAGCCTGACGGAACCACTCGTCGACTATCTCTTTATTATATTATAATGAGATTGGCGTATATCGTCAATCTGGATGCGTCGTGTAATGTACATAATACAATAATATATAATAATGTTGTTGAGAGGGCCCGTCGGGATCCTCTATTTTTGTTTCCGTCGTTCCTTAATTACAGCATGTTTCGTTCTTCAAAGACCGCTTTCACCGTAAATAGTGCGTTCAGTACGCGTGGGAATCCTGCATAGGGGATGCAGTGGGTGCAGACCTCTACGATTTGCACGGGCGCAATACCGACGTTGAGTGCCGCATTGGTGTGTACTTTCAGCTGTGCCTCGCAACCGCCCAGCGTTAACAGGGATGCGAGCGTAATCAGTTCCCGTTCCTTGAAATCCAGGTTGGGGCGCGTGTAGATATCACCGAACAGCTCGACCAATAAATCGGCTATGGCCGGTGAAATTTCTTGGATTGTGTTATACACCTCCTCGCCGTGTAGCCCGTCAATCTGTTTTAATGTGTTCATGCCGATGTTAAAACGTGTTTCTTTCATAATTATTACCTCCGTCTAGACGTATGATATATGCTCGAGTATACTTGAGGTCAAGGTGGTGAAAGTATGAAAATCGGTGAATTTTCAAAATTGGTAGGACTGTCTATTTCTACATTGCGATATTATGAGGATCAGGGGTTCCTTCACATCGAGCGACAGAACGGCATTCGCAATTACCATGCGGAGGACGTGGGTTTTGTACAGTTTGTTAAACGCTTGAAAGACATGGGAATGCCGCTTGCGAACATCAAGCGATATGCGGACTTGCGGTATGCCGGATCTCATACGGTCCATGAAAGAATGACATTACTAGAAGAGCATTATCGGTTTATTGAGGCCGAAATTAAACGATTGGAAGGCTATAAGAACAATCTTGAAGATAAGTTGGAGTTGTATGAAAATCTTTTGAATCAAGATTACAAATAATTGACATACGTATAAATACGTATTATAATGTAAGTGTCAATTCGAAGAAGTTATTTTATTTTAAGTAAATGAATGGTGGTGATTAAAATTTGACTACACCTAAAGAATTGATGAAGGATTTAAAAAAAGATGGTTGGTATATTGATAGAATTAAAGGCTCGCATCATATACTAAAGCATCCAATAAAAGCTGGTCGTGTAACGATTCCGCTACATAAGGAAGATTTAAAGCCTAAAACATTACAAACAATCTTGAAACAAGCGGGGCTTAAATAGCCCCTTCAAGATAGTTAGGTGGAGTTAGATTAGTCATCATGTGTCTAGCTATAGAGGAGGAATATTAAATGAGAAAGGAAATGTACCCAGCTATCTTTAGTACAGATGGTAAAAATGGATATACGGTAAGTTTTCCAGATTTATTAGGCTGTGTAACTGAAGGCGATACTTTATGTGAAGCCGTAGAGATGGCTGAAGATGCACTAGGTATTTACTTGTATTCATTGAGTGAAGATGGCGAGGAATTTCCAGAAGCAAGTAATCCAATCGATATTAAATGTAATAAAGGTGAATTCATAGATTTAGTAAAATGGGATGAAGAGGAATATTTAAAAAGAACCGATAATAAAGCTGTAAAAAAGACCCTTACAATACCAAGCTGGTTAAATCATAAAGCTGAAGAGAAGCAACTTAATTTTTCACAAATTTTACAGAGAGCATTAAAGCAAGAGTTAGAATTAGTATAATGTGTAATATTTAAAGTTTATAGATTTATAGATTATAACTCATGTAAGTAATATTAATTAGCTTTTGACTTATTGCTTAGGTAGTTAAGTAATGTTTTCATATGGTATAATACTTTCATTATGTAGTGAAAAAGGAGATCTAAATGGCAAATTTACCTAACTGCCCTAAGTGTGGCGATGAGTACACATACGAAGACGGTCATATGTTTATCTGCCCTATGTGTGGTAACGAATGGACAGCGGCTGACGCACAAGCTGCAGCTGAAGCGGGTATCATTCGCGATGCTAACGGCAATGAGCTCGCTGATGGCGATACAGTTGTTGTTGTAAAAGACCTCAAAGTAAAAGGCGCTGGCATCTTGAAACAGGGTACGCGCGTAAAAAATATTCGTCTCATCTCTGGCGCAAGCGATGGTCATGATATTGATTGCAAAATTGACGGCTTCGGTGCGATGGCATTGAAATCTGAAATGGTTAAGAAAATCTAATTTAAGGAATCCCTACCGATAAAAATTCGGTAGGGATTTTTTTCGTGGTATAATCAACTTATAATGCATATAGTAAGAGAGTATTTAGATGAGAGGAAACTATGGTTAACCGTGTTGTTTTATTGGCCTTATTAGTATCTATGATGAGTCCTATTAGTTCTCTAGCTGCAGATGTAAAGCCTGCGGACAAGCGTAATTATGAATTGCAACAACAGATTTCTTATAACGTGATCATTCCGCCAGAGGCTTTTGAAACGAGTGCAGACGGAACATTGATCGTTCCTGTAGAGATTAAGACGGACGATAAGGGTAATATTATAGCTGTTGAAGCAGGCCCTAATAATTGGAAGCTAGATCGTGATGCGTACCCAATTTTTGAGGAGGCGGCTAAAGAGGCGGCTTGGGATACTAAACATGTTGATACTGATGAAGCGCTCGTTGTAACGATTCCCGTTAGTATTGTCATGTTATCTGGTAATAATGTAAAGAAATGATAAAGGAGGACTTATGGAGGCTACAAAAGATTTAGAGAAATATACTTATGAGCTTCTCGCTGAACGGGGCGTCACATTAGAGGACATTTCTGAACTTGTTTTTTATGTACAAAAGCCATATATGCCGAATTTAAACATTGAAGAGTGTCGTGAAAGTGTGGTGTCTGTACTATCTAAACGGGAGGTACATAATGCGATTATTACGGGCATAGAGCTAGATAAGTTAACAGAGCAGAATAAATTGTCTCAGCCATTGCAACGTATTGTGGCTAATGATGAAAGCTTGTATGGTATCGATGAAATCTTAGCATTTTCTATCGTTAATTTGTATGGATCCATTGGCTTTACAAATTATGGCTATTTAGATAAGGTGAAACCAGGTATCATCAAAAAGTTAGATAGTGAAGAAGGCGGGCATTGTAATACCTTTCTCGATGATTTGGTAGGTGCCGTAGCGGCAGCAGCGGCGGGGCGATTAGCCCATAATGAGCCAAATCGTGTACAACATGCTATAGCAGAAGAATAAAGAGTATAACTAATATTGATTGAAAATAAATACTTTATTTTGTAGTTATATACAGGAGGAGCTATGCAAAAGGTTCTGGTAGTAATCGATATGCAAAATGATTTTGTAGATGGTGCACTTGGTTCATCGCAAGCACAGTTAATCGTAGATAATGTGCGTAAGAAAATTGAAAGCTTTGATGGTCCTATTATCTTTACTCGTGACACGCATGATAGGGATTATTTGGAGCGTCAAGAAGGGAAGCTTTTACCAGTGCCACACTGCGTAAAAAACACAGAGGGATGGCATATTGTAGACGGCTTGATCGAGGCGGCGGAGAACCGTAAAATTATGAGCCCCGTATCCTTTGTGGATAAACCCAATTTCGCATCTTTTGAATTGGTGAATCGACTAGAGGGGATGAATACCGTTAATCCTATCGAGTCTATTACTCTCATCGGCTTATGCACGGATATTTGTGTTGTTTCCAATGCAATCTTGTTGAAAGCAGGCTTGCCAGAGATTCCTATTCATATTGATTCGAGTTGCTGTGCTGGCGTAACAGAGGAGTCCCATCAAGCGGCATTAACAACGATGAAAATGTGTCAGTGTATCATTGACTAACTTGTGGATCAAATTTATATAAAACTATGTGTTATTGCTAACCAAAAGTCACATAATAATTAACTAATGAAAGGCTGTAGGAGTTCCTATGGCCTTTTTATGTTCGTCTTTTATATTGACGTTTTTCTATATAATGTGTACAATTAGATAAAGAATGATAATTCATATCAATTTGTTAGCTAAAATATTATATCCTAACTTCTGGTTACGTTAGGATAATCAGTCTCTTCTTAAAGTATATATGCTATGCTAGTAGATTGATTCTATATTACCGATGCAGGTGCATCGAATCGCTTTCACAAGAACGATGATACGAAATAGTTAGCATTGTTCTATGCCCTAAATTTAAGGAGGACTATTATGAAACCTTTCGAACTCGCACCATTACCGTATGCGTATGATTACCTTGAGCCTGTTATCGATGCTGAAACAATGAAATTGCATCATGACAAGCATCATCAAGCCTATGTTAATAATTTGAACGCTGCTATCGCGAAATATCCTGATCTTTCGTATGGTTGTGTAGACTGTATTCTCGGCGATATTGCTAATGTGCCTGAAGATATCCGTCAAGCAGTTATCAACAATGGTGGTGGTCACAAGAACCACACCATGTTCTGGGACATCATGACAAAACCAGATACTTCTAAATTGGAAGGTCCTTTGAAAGAGGCTATCGATGCTGAACTTGGTGGCTACGATGCTTTTGTTGAAAGCTTCTCTACTGCGGCAGCTACACGCTTTGGCTCTGGTTGGGCTTGGCTTGTAGTTAACAAAGATGGCAAGCTAGAAGTGACATCCTCTGCAAACCAAGATAATCCTCTATTGGAAGGTAAAAAAGCAATTCTATGCTTAGACGTTTGGGAACATGCATACTACTTGCACTACCAAAACCGTCGCCCAGACTATATCAAGGAATTCTTCCGAGTTATTAACTGGGATAAAGTTTCTGAAAACTACGAAAAAGCATTGAAACCACATCATGATTAAGTGGTACACTTGTTAGAAACAGAAACAGAAACAGAAACAGAAACAGAAACAGTAATAGACAAGTAATTTAAATATATAACGGATAGTTGATGTGCCTCCCTTCATGTATGAGCCGGGATGGATAATCATCTATCCGTTATTTTTATCTTTTTTTACTGTTTTTGAGCGTATAAGCGTATAATTTATTTTATTGGTAAAGAGTTACTATTGGTAAAGCGTTACATAATATTTTGAAAATTTTTGAATTACTTTCAAAAGTATTGCCACGGATACAGATTTTCTAATCGATATCGTTTATCATAGATTCATAGGTCATTATATTTAGACCTTTCACAGTAAATAGAAGCCTTATATACGAGATTTTTACGTATAGGGGCTCATTAATATTAGTAAGTATTTTATAAAGATTTTGACATGAGGGGCTCAAAATGGAAAAGAAATTAGATCTATCCAAATCTGTATATGATTTAGTAAAAGAATATCCTGAAGTAGCAGATATTATGAAAGAATTAGGGTTCAGCGAAATCACAAACAAGGTGATGTTGAACTCTGTTGGTAAAATCATGACCATCCCGAAAGGGGCTAAAATGAAAGGCGTATCCATGATCGATATCGTGGGCGCTTTCATGAAAGCTGGCTTTACCTTAGAAGGTGAAATGCCAAATCTATCTGGTGATGATGCGGAAACTGCGGGTCATCCTGGCGTGGCACCTACTGCAGCGGCTACAACGTCTAATGTTACGGATGCATCTGCTAACGTAGCATCTAGCACTGTTGCAGCAAATGTAGTAGAAAGCAGTGCACCAGTATCTACTACAGTGCCAGCTAACACTAACGAAAATTCCGAAACTAAGGCTGAAGATGCAGTTCAAGATAGCGAACGTGTAGAGCAGCTCAAAGGCTTCTTGAAACGTTTAGGCACAGGTGAAGACCTTGGTGCAGTTCGTGAAGACTTTGCTAGTCAATTCGCCCATGTTGAGGCTAGTGAAATCATGAAAGCTGAACAAGGCCTTATGCGTGAAGGCACACCACTAGCAGAGGTTCAACAATTATGTGACCTTCACTCTGCATTGTTCCACGGCTCTACTATCCATGAACAAATGGAGTCTGAACATGCTAAGGTTGAGGCTGTACTAGAAGCACAAGAAAAAAGTCAAAGCGTAGTAACGCTAGTCGAAACAGTAGGTCATCCACTCAATCGATTAACAGAAGAAAACAAGGCTCTCGATGCATTGATTGAAGCTACAAAGGTTAAGGTGGCCGATAAGACTGCTACGGTAGATGATGTGAACGAAGTGCGCCAAGTGTCTATTCACTACGCTAAGAAGGGCGATCTTTTATATCCTCATTTGAAAGTAGCCTATGATATCTCTGGTCCATCCATGGTTATGTGGACGGTTGATGACGATATTCGCGATGGCTTTGGTCGTCTAGCTCGTGCTAAGTCTATTGATGATGCTTGGTACGAAGAGTTTGATGGTCTTCTCACACGTGCTCAAGAGATGATCTATAAAGAGCAAAATATCTTGTTCCCAATTTGTGCAGAGAACTTTAGTACTGAAGAGTGGTATCAAATCTACAAAGATACAGCGCAGTATGAAGAAATCTTTGGGGTAAAACGCACTGTTTGGACAGAGGCTGAAGCCGCATTAGCTACACAAACAACAAAAGCAAGTGGTGATGATAATACCATTGCTCTAATAGGTGGTAGCTTAACTGTGGATCAATTAAATGCCATGCTTAATACAATGCCAATGGAAGTAACCTTCGTTGACCACGAAGACATTAACCGTTACTTCAACGATGGTGAAAAGGTCTTTAAACGCCCTACTACAGCTATCGGTCGCGATGTATACTCTTGCCATCCTCCAAAGATAGAGCCTATCGTACGCGGTATTATTGAATCCTTCCGCAAAGGGGAACGCGATAATGTGGCGGTATGGCTTGAAAAGGTAGGTCGTCCATTCTATGTAAATTATATGGCGGTGCGCGACCAAAACAATAATTATCTTGGTACATTAGAATTAGTGCAAGACATGCAATTTGCAAAAGACCATTTCAAACGTTCCTAGTAAATTTTATTTTAAATATCTCTACTAAAGATTATCTTAAACATTCTTAGTAAAAGGCTATTTAAATATCCCTGCTAAAAGGCTTTTCAAACGTTCCAAATAATCGATTATTTCAAATACTCCTGATAAATAATTGCTTTAATACTCCTAATAAAGGCTTTAGATGTCGATAATAGTAACGTATGATTAGCTAAAAGTAGGTTTAAATATAATAAGAGGCAGTCACAGACGTGTTCTAAACAGCTGTGACTGCCTCTTTTGATTATATAGTGATATTGAAAGTTAACTATTATTTTAGACTTGAAATAATTAAATATTTTGTAGGATAGCATTCGTAGCAATTTTGATATTCTTAAGGCTTGTGACCAAGTTCAAGCGCACAAAGGTTGTGTAGCTTTCACCACCGAACCATTCACCAAAGCTTGGTGCAATACCGCATTTATTTTCAAAGAAACCACGCATTTCCTCTGGTTTAAGATAAGCGCTAAAATCGATCCAAGCCAAATAGGTGCCGTCCATAGGGCTGATGCGAAGTTCAGGCAAGTTGGCAAGTAGTTTATTGTACATATAATCATAGTTTTCTTTCACTACAGCGAGTAGGTCCGTTAGCCATGCTTCTGCTTCTGGATGCGTGTAGGCAGCTGTGATGGCTGCCTCGGCAATGACGTCCGAATCTGTATGATATACAAGGGCTTTAAAGGCGTTGTAATGATTCCGCAACTCTTCGTTAGGGATAATGACCTCTGCGTGGTGCAGGCTAGCCATATTAAACGATTTTGACAATGAAGACATGGCGATGAGCTTGTCTGTATACGCTCCGTTAGACACAGTTAATGCAGATGTAAATGGTGTAAGTCCCGTGATGAGGTCCTGATGGATTTCATCACTAATGATAAGGACCTTATGTTGCTGGCAGATACTAAATAGTCGATCCATTTCTTCTAAAGTCCATACGTGGCCTACTGGATTGTGCGGATTACAGTGAATGAATAACTTAACATCGTGTTTGACGATAGCCGCTTCAAAGGCTGCGTAATCAACAGCATAGTGGTTATCTTCGTTGCGATTCATAGGGATTGCAATAATAGGGCGCTTAGCATCGCTCGCACTCGCATCAAAGGCTCCATATACGGGCGTGAGGACCGCGATGGCATCATTTGTTTTTGTGAAAGCTGCTATGCACCACATAATACCCGTAATGACATTAGGTGCGCTGGTGAGCCAACTACCATCAATTATGCAACGATGGCGGCGCTTATACCAACTAATGACAGCCTTTAGGTAATCGGGATTTGTCATGGTATAGCCTAAAGGATTGGCTTTTACATAGTTGCAAATCGCCTCTTGGATGCACTGAGGCGGCATAAAATCCATATCCGCAACCCATAGTGGTAATAGGTCAGTTCGATTGAATTTTAACTGTTGTCCGTCCCATTTTCTGGAATGAGATCCTCGGCGGTTAATATAGTATTTTTCGGTAAACTCTGCTGTGTTCATAGGGAACCTCGCATTAGTCAAAATTCAGGATAGATTTGGCTGTGGTTAGCGTGCAAAAGTCGTAAATCTCTATTTATATTATATCAATATATATGTATCAAGTTATATGTAAAAATTAACATAGTTTAATCTTGCATATAATACTAAAGTAATTATGTTATTAATTACATAATTGTTTTGCGAAAGTAGTGCTAAATCAGCACTACATAGCGATGTCATAACCTTTTTCTTAACTCGCAAACAAAACACACAGAAGGTTTTATTCGCACACACATATTTAATCTAAAAAAACAATCCTAAACCAAACCTAGAACTATACATCGCTATGAAAGGGGTGCCTACTGGTGCCTCTTTTTCTATGCAATCCTTGCAAGTATAGGGGCTATATTCGTATACAAAACGTGTGATATTTGCTTGACTGTTGGGACTTTCACAATTTAGAATATACTATAGAATAGTGTGAGTCTGACCAGTGACCACACGTCTATCAAATGGTTACAAAAGATAAATGTTAGCAGCATGTGGCGGCGTCCCTATGTGAGAGGGCTCATCGGAATGCTTAGGTGCATGCAACGCTGTAAGTATAGTACTGGATCCTTGTTAGGAGGCATGTGCCATGAGTAACGAATTAAAACCACTACATTTTGATGCGGATTATACGATGGAGGAAGCGCTCGCAGAGGCTAAACGTTGTCTAAATTGTCCAAAGCCTTTGTGCCGTATGGGCTGTCCTATTGAAAACGAAATACCTCGTTTCATCCAAGCTATCGCACGTGGTAATTTTGGTGAAGCTAATGATATCTTGGCGGAACGAACAAATTTACCGTCTATCTGCGGTCGCGTATGCCCACGAGAAAATCAATGTGAAGGCAACTGTATCATGAATAAGGCGAAAAAACCGCCTATTAACATTGGTAAACTGGAACGCTTTGCAGCTGATTTTGAAAGCATCAATGAACTTCGCAAACCTAAGAAAATCAAACAAGATCTCGGCAAGGTAGCTGTAGTAGGCTCTGGGCCTGCAGGTTTGTCCGTAGCTGGTGATGTGGCTAAACTCGGTTATGAGGTAACTGTATTTGAAGGCCAATCTGAACCAGGTGGCGTACTCTTATTCGGTATTCCAGAATTCCGCTTGTCCAAAGCCGTTGTACGTCGTGAAATCGCTCGTCTTGAAGGCTTAGGTGTTAAATTCGTATGTAATACATTTATTGGTCAAGATAAAACTTTGGATGATCTCTTTGCTGAAGGTTTTGACTCTATTTTTATAGGTACTGGTACACATATTCCTCAAGAAGTGCGCATGGAAAACGATGAAGTGCATGGTGTATTCCAAGCGATGTACTTGTTGACTAACGTACAATTGGTAGAAAATGGGGAACTTGATGAAGATCAAATTCCTGTTAAAAAAGGCGATCGTGTTATCATCATCGGCGGTGGCAATGTAGCGATGGATGCGGCTCGTACATGCGTACGTTTAGGCTGCGAAGCGGTAACTGTAGCATATCGTCGTAGCCAAGAACAAATGCCAGCCTTGTTGTCTGAATACGAAGAAGCTCGTGCTGAAGGCGTTCAGTTCCAATGGTTTGCTTCTCCAGTAGGCGTAGAAGGTACAGATAAGGTAGAAGGCTTTAAATACGAAGTGATGGCACTTAACGAAGATGGTGCAGGTATCCACGGCACTGGTAAGTTCCAAGTAATGCCTGTTGATAAAATCATTATCGCCGCAGGTCATAAACCAAATGCTCGTCTTGTAGGTGAAGGTAATAACTTAAAAGTAGATGAAAAAGGTTATATTATTACATCTGAAGATCCATATGGTATGACTAGTCGTGAAGGCGTATTTGCAGGTGGTGACGTTGTTCACAAACCTGCTACCGTAGTATTGGCTATGCGTGAAGCTAAAAAAGCTGTTGATGGCATGGTAAAATACATGGAAATCAAAAAAGCACAAGAAAGTGCAAATCAATAATGTTATATGAATACATAGAAAGGACTATACAGTTGAACTGTATAGTCCTTTTGTATTATGAATAGACTTATTATTCCTAAATGTATTTTAACAATATTGCGTATTTACTATATATCGCATTTACTATATATCGTATAGTCTTCTTGTATTATGAATAGAACTAGGTGATTTTATAAATCAAGTGTATGCATAATGTATAAATGCTGTTTAAAAATTGCAATATATAGATAATACCTGTATTTTTGATTTGCTATCTGTATTTTTAATGATAATAACTTTTATATATACTAAAATTCCACGAAATGATGAAATCCTACGCAATGAAATCTGCATAGTACAAAAGCCTTAACTAAAATGATTTACACATTAGTTTTTGTTAAGGCTTTTGTGTTATCGCTTTTCAACCACTACTAGGAAATGATTGAGCCCAGATTTATAGTAAAGGCATAAATATGTGTTGAGGGAGAAAGTAGATAGAGGTTGGCATGAATCCTATCGTATGTTGTCAAGATCTACAAGTTCGACAAGAAGTTCACAAGCTTGGTGTATTGATTTTACTTTGGCGCAGACAATTGGGAATGACTCAATATCAATTGGCAGATAAATCTGGTTTAGCCCAATCTTATATTAGTGATCTTGAAAGTGGTGCCGTAGATCCTCGGTGGTCCACAATTTATAGAGTAGTGTATGGACTTGGAGAAATGAATATACAAGATTTTTTGAATGGGCCGCAAACAATTAGAAGCCTAAAGATTCATTAATGATGATGACTTCCATGGTTTGCATATTGCGCATCTTTTTATAGTAAATCGTTAATGCATTGCATATACGGTCGGGAGAACCACAATCGTAGCATTTTTCTTCTAATGTAGCACATGGATTGAGAGAGCTCTTTTTATTCTTTTTACTGTTGAGCGGAGCGGCTACATTGCGTGCGCGATAGATGGCGGAAGCTAAATCTGGCGTGATTTTGTTGATGCCTAGCACAAAAAATACCTCTTGAGAGCCGAATAAAGAGGCTGCAACACGATTGCCCGTACCATCAATATTAACCATCTCTCCCGTTTGAGCAAGAGCGTTTACAGAGGTAAGGAATACATCACGCCCCATGGTACGCAATGCGGTGTCGCGGAAACTTTCACCAGGAAGGGGACGTTGAATATCTGTTATATCATCGTTGACTTGGGCTAAGACATCATGAACCTTGAGCTCCAATAAGGTGTGAGAATCACCGATGGCTACACGTTTATTTTGAATACGACCTTTTAAATAGGAAATAGCTTCTGCGCCTGTTTCAAAATAATGAACTACAAATTTATTTCGCTCCAAGGCTTTAATCGTTTTCTCTATGTCTATAGGAGTTTCGTTAATTTCTGGATTTATAACGGCGTTGATTGTTGTCTCAGTATTTGCCATAAGCCCTCCTAAATGGGTGTATAAGGAATATAAATTGGCATTTTGCTATCCGTATTTTATTTCTATTATTGTAGCGTGTATGTGTAAAGAGTTCAATTATTGGTATGTAGTTTGTAGATAAAAATTAATTGAGGAGTTGTGTTTTAAATTTTTAAATTAAAACTAGAAATCTAATCCAACTTTACATTAAAAATGATAAAAAGTTGGAATGAAATCCAAGTTGATAGTTAAAATTGAGAAAAGTTGGAATGAGTTCCAACTTTCACAAAAAGAGTATAATACTAGGAATGATATGTTAAGAAATAATTTTTACTTTTACCAATAGGTTGAATTTGCTATAATAATAGTATTGATATGGCGTAAAGCCAATGTTAAGGAGGCAAAAATCGTGGATTTAATTCAAAAATTAAAAGACCAAGTAAAACCATTAGGTAAAAAAATCGTGTTGCCAGAATACAAAGATGAACGCGTATTGAAAGCAACTGAAATTATTTTGAAAGAAGGTTTCGTAACACCTGTACTCGTTGGTAGCCCTGCTGAAATCGCTGAAGCTGCTAAAGCTGTTGGTGTATCCATTGAAGGTGCTGAAATCATCGATCCTGCTAACTACGATCGTTATCAAGAAATGGTTGATACATTCGTAGAATTGCGCGCTAAAAAAGGTATGACTCCTGAAAAGGCTGATGCAACTATGAAAGGTGATTGCTTGTTCTTCGGTGCTATGCTTGTTCGCCTTGGTGCAGTAGACGGCATGGTTGCTGGCTCTGCTTGCCCAACTGCAAACGTATTGCGCGCTGCATTACAAGTTGTAGGTACTAAACCAGGTCTTAAAACTGTATCCTCTTCCATGTTCATGTTCACAAGCAAAAAAGAATATGGCGACGACGGTATGCTTGTATTCTCCGATTGCGGTGTATTGCCTAACCCAACTAGCGAACAATTGGCTGATATTGCAGAATCCACTGTAGAAAAAGCTCGCAAAGTTGTTGGCATGGCTGATCCTCGCGTATCCATGTTGTCCTTCTCCACAAAAGGTTCTGCTTCCACTCCTGAAGTAGATAAAGTGGTTGAAGCTGTTAATATCTTGAAAGAACGCAACGTTGATTTCAAATTTGACGGCGAATTACAATTGGACGCTTCCATCGTTCCTTCCGTAGCAGAAAAGAAAGCTCCTGGCTCCAACGTAGCTGGTAAAGCTAACATCTTGATCTTCCCTGATCTTCAAGCTGCTAACATCGGTTACAAATTGGTACAACGCTTCTCCGGCGCTGATGCTCTTGGCCCATTGATTCAAGGTTTGGCTAAACCAGTTCATGACCTTTCCCGTGGTTGCTCCGCTCAAGATGTTGTAGACGTTGCCGCTATCGCTGCTGTTGAAAGTATCTAATAGCTGCCTACACAATTATATATACACATATGTTATATATGTTTTGATATGCTGAAAGCTGGCTCTATGGGGCCAGCTTTTTGTATGTTCAATATATATCCATATATTTTTATATTCATTACTTTATGTTATTTTCTACAGCATTACCATTGTTGTCATGTTACTTTCAAATTCGTAGCCACTGCGACAGACAGAATCCATGGTTGATCGTATAGTATAACTATAAGAAAATAGATCGGAGTAAACCATTGGAGGTGTATCTTATGAGTTTTGGAACTATTAATAAATCCATGACCGTAGCTGATGCGGTTAAAGTAAACCCAGAGTTAATGGATGTATTAGCAAAAGATGGAATTGATTTTTGCTGTGGTGGTGGACATCCTTTAGCGGAGGCTATTGCAGAAAAAGGTAAAGATGTGGATGCATACATTGCTATGCTAAATGATGTACAAGTTGCTCAGAAATCTTCTCGTGCAGAGGTGCTTAGTTATTCTAAAGACCAATTGATTGATTACATCGTTCATAATTACCATCGAGAGCAATTAAATATGATTGATGAAATTGACCAAGGGTTGGCAAAACTGCTAAATGTACATTATGACCATCATGGTGAGGAATTGACAAAGATTTATCAAATCTTTTTGCAACTCAAATCTGCTCTTGTACCTCATTTTCGGCATGAAGAACATGTAGACTTCCCTGAGTTTAAAGCGGGTAAACCCGTAGACTTTGATGAACTTCGGGCTGAACACGAAGCTGCAGGTGTACTTTTGGAATCCTTAAGTGCATTGACCAATCAGTACACGGCACCAGCAGATGGCTGTGCTACTTATGTGTATGTATTTAAAACCATGAAAGCCTTAGAAGAAGGCCTTCATGAACATATTTTCTTAGAAAATTCTGTTTTGTTTGACATGAAATAGATTATAATATCATCTGTATAACGACAAGGCGCTATTGTAAAAGGGCTCCTTGTATGTAGTAAAGACACCAATCGAAAGGTTGGTGTCTTTTGTTTTCTTAAAAATTATGAGTTTGTAGCTATATTATGGTGAAATATGCGGTTTGCGTAAATACATATAGAAGGTGTATGATTAAATTAAATATATTTGATTAATATATTTAATCAATATATTGAGTAAATGCACTTGATATATACAGGTGTAGTTATGTTTGAAGTCGTGAAAAGGAGAGGGCTATGATTTCTGTATTCGACACAAATCCTGTTGTTTTTGAAAGTACGGATCGTATATTGACGGTTAGTTACAATGGTGTACTCTGCAAAGATGCAAATGGTCAGGTGATAACTGACATTGATTTTGATGATGTAAATGAGCTTCATCTTACAAGATATTTAAATTCAAATAGTAACTATTCGATTATATTTAGAGACCATAATTGGAAAAATATAGAAGGTCAAGATTTAGATACTGACCGTACAGAATCTAATGCTGGTCATAATATTCGTGAAACCAAAGCAATCATTGCTGCTTTTGCTCGCCATAAATTGACAGCGGACTTTCCTGCAAATTTAGACACTCTTCAATTGCCACTAGATTACTCCTACATGGGTAAACGAGAAATCACCATTAAAAATGGTGTTATTTCGAATGGTAAGGTAGATGTTCCTATTAATGAAATTCGTCGCGTAGTGTGTGCATCTAATGGTACAATTAGTAAACTATTAGTATATAAAGAAGAAAAACCTAGTTCTTTCTTTAAAAAGATTTTTGACAAATGTGATATGAAAATTACGTTGAATGCCATTACGTTGCCTTTGTTGGAAGCTATTGTAACACGCAATACTGGTCATGGTATCGATTTCTCCCGCGGTAATGGTTTTGATCAAAAGGACTCTAACTATATTATTATTCGCTATCTTGATTCTGGATTCTTCCTTGATAAGGATGGTACGGCACCTACAGAATGGCAGAAAACTGCGGCTGATAGAACAGCTGCCTTTGATTATGATGTGCGTTATAAATATAATAGAGATTTTTAATTTAAATTAGGAGATTCCATGTCTGTATATCAATTTTCCCTGCCTACTAAGTCTGGGGAATTACAATCCTTACAAACTTATGAAGGTAAAGTTCTTATCATTGTTAATACGGCGAGTAAATGTGGGTTTACTCACCAATATGAGGGGCTAGAAGCTCTTTATAAGCAATATAAAGAGCAAGGATTAGAAATTATTGCTGTTCCTTCCAATCAATTTGGAGAGGAAGAACCTGGTTCTAATAACGAAATCCAATCCTTCTGCAAATTGAATTACGGTGTCACTTTTACAGTTATGGGGAAAGCAGATGTACGCGATGAAAGTGCATTAGACCTTTTTAAATACATGATACGAGAACAACCGTTCCAAGGCTTCCCACCTAGTGATAAAACTGAAATGCTTACAGATTATCTCAATGGTATCGATCCTAATTATTTAAAGGACGATGAGGTAAAGTGGAATTTTACTAAGTTTGTTATAGATCGTAAAGGTAATGTGGTAGGGCGCTTCGAGCCTGTTGTTAAACCGATGGAAATGGAAGCTTTCATTAAAAAACTTATTTAGTAGAGTTATTAGTATGGTAAAGAAAAGAACCGCTAGTTTTTGTGCCTAGCGGTTCTTTTGCGTATATAAATATATATTTATATTTGTTTATATATAGTAATGTAAGGTTATTATGTGAATAGGAAATAAAAATTTCCTAGGAGATTTTTTGGTATCTTTATGGGCTTAAAGTATGTTTTGAGGCTCATCCTCAAAGATAAATCCCGTCATCGATAGGGAGCCTAAACTATAAGTTTGATTAAATACAGTCGGTTTTGTACTTTCACTAGCGCCCATAATATAAATTAATGGCAGATAGTGATCTGGTGTAGGTGCTGCATAGCTAGCCTGAGGATGTCGAGTGTAATTAACAATAGCATTTATATCGTTTTCTAAGACTGCCTTAGAAATGTATTGGTCAAACTCAATTGTGGCGGAGGTGCCGGATGGATTATCCCATTCTATGCGTCTTAGATTATGAACGATATTACCGCTACCCATGATAAGATAGCCTTCATCGCGTAATGACTGAAGCTTTGTGCCTAATTGATAGGCTTCTTTTGGGCTCAGGTATTTGTTGATAGATAGTTGGACAACTGGAATTGATGCATCAGGGAACATGTGAACTAACACGGTCCACATGCCGTGATCGATGCCCCAAGTGTCATTTATAGAAACGGAGTTACCTAGTAATTTTTGTACTTCTTTCGTTAAATTGCTGTCTCCTTTGGCAGGATAGACAACTTCGTAGAGTTCTTGAGGGAATCCATACATATCGTAAATTTGTTTTGGATTCTCTGCGCTTTGAATGTAGGTGCCATCTGCATACCAATGGGCGGAGATAGCAAGTATGGCTTTTGGTTTGCCATAGTTGTTGATTATATTTTGTCCTACACTTTTGAAAGTAGTTGTTGTTTCTGTATGTTCTAAGGCCATCATGGGACTGCCATGGCCTACGAATAATGTTGGCATGCGTTTCATAATATCACCTAATCCTTCAATTGATAATGTGTAATCTGTTTAATGCTGTAAAATTGATACAATTGTTTAGCTATAAATGTTGATGACTAAATCTAATAGTTATTGATTTACCAACCGATAATTGTATTTAGTTAGTGAGTTTATTATATATTGGTGCAAATATTTTGAATAGTAGAATTATTTTAGATAGGTACTATCAAAAGTGATAGAATTATTATAAATACTGATTAAAATTTTTTTCAAAATAATTTGTACCCTAAAAAAAGATACTGTAAAATGCTTGCAATATGATAAATTTGTGATATGATTTGAACTACATTAGAAAGACATATTTCTAATCTTGAAATGGAAATAGTAGTATAGCTATACATAGTTGAGCTTAGCAATAGAGGTTTAGCCTTGTTATAACTAGCTACTTAAGCTATATAGAGAAGGAGAATTACAATGGCAGAGCAACTCGTAAATGTTCATGATTTAGTGGGCCGCTGTCCTTTTGCAACGAGTCAAAAGTTATTAGCCGGCAAATGGTCTTTGTTGATCATGCATGAATTATCTGAAGGTCCTGTGCGGTTCCGTGAACTAGAGCGAAGATTATATCCAATCACGCAAGCAACTCTTACAAGAGCGTTGCGTCAAATGGAGGATGATGGCCTTGTACATCGTGAAGTATATGGTACAATTCCACCTAAGGTTGAATATAGTCTTACCGAAGTGGGGGCCGGTTTTAAAACAGTTCTCGCATCCCTTGAAAATTGGGGCAACCAATATATTGACTATATGAAAGCCGCTGGCCGCATGTAAGAAATGCCAGCGGCATTTCTGCCCTATTACGATTAAACATATGTGGCACTATATAGATTTAAGAAGGAGTTAAAAGTCCTTTATATATATCATGATAATCTTATATAGGTATCCATAATTCGTTACATGTGTTATATAGAGCTCTTTGTACGAAGTATGAAAGGTCTTTTGTTTATGCCATGTATTAAGAAAAATATGGTATAATAAAAAATACGAATGATATAAATTCTCAATAAACTAGAGGTATTGATAATAATGTTACATGTTACTTTTTTGGCGCATAGCGGATTCCTTGTAGAGGATGGTAAGCGTTGCTATGTGTTTGATTATTATAAGGATCCTAATAATATTGTTTGGCAATTGGCAAAACGAGGTCGTGAACTTTGGTTCTTCGTGAGCCACACTCATGGAGATCACTTTAATCCGTCCATTACGGAATTTGATGGTCCTCAAACGCGCTATATTTGCCATCAAGATGTGCCATTAGAAGGCAAGGTAAAAAAATGTATTACCATGCGTCCTGGCCAAGATGCGATATTAGATGATGTAGGCATCCATATGTATGGCAGCACCGATGAAGGCGGTTCTTTTTACGTAAAGACAAATACGGCGAATATCGACTCTGACTCTATCTTCCATGCAGGCGACCTTAATTGGTGGCATTGGCTTGGCGATACGCCAGAAAACAATGCGGATGCAAAGCGTATGGCTTGGCGTGAGTTCAAGGAATTAGACGGCTTATCCGTAGATGTAGCGATGTTCCCAGTAGACAATCGTCTCGAAGACGCTATGGAGTGGGGTAGTATTGAATTTTTGCGCCGTGTACAGGTGAATAAAGCCTTTATTCCAATGCATTTAAATGGTCCATTATGGGTACCGTCTGTATACTTTAAAGCTCTCTTTGGGGAGGTGCCGATTTGGGAACCTCAAAAAGATGGCGATGAGGCTACTTTTTAGATTGTAGATATAATTTGTGAAAGTCCGTAGGTCTCGAGGTCACTACGTTATATAGGGATAGTCTATATGCGTAATTGAGTAAGTTAGGATCAAGTGATGATGAAAACCAAACCAGTGGCAACCACCCTATTGGTTGTCATGGCTATTATATTTTTAATTTCATATCCGCAACGACATGATACATTTTGGGCCTTTATCATGCATATCTCTGGAGCAGCTATGATAGGTGGCCTCGCGGATTGGTATGCAGTAACGGCTCTCTTTACGAAGCCTTTAGGCATTCCTTTCAAAACGGCAATCTTGCCGCGCAGTAAGGAACGATTAATTCAGATAGGCCGCACTATGCTCAGCGAAGAGCTATTGCGCGTGCCACAGATGTATTATGCTATCAAAAAAGAACGCGTTATGGTCCGTATCGTTGAATACGGCATGAGCGATGTGGGACAAGTTCAAATTCGAAATCTCTTGTACGGTGTGGGCAATCAAGTTTTATCTCATATGGATATTGAACCGATGCGCCAAGAGATTAATAAGGCCATTTATAAGGGGGTTACAAACTGGAAAGCAACACCCCTTGTTATTCTCTTTGGTCGTTGTATGCTAGAACGTCACACAGCAAGCGTGTTTTGGCTTTATTTTAACCGCACATGTCAGCGTGTTATCGCATCAAATCAGGTATACCCGTATTTGTATCGCGTCATGCTAGACATTATGAAAACTTATACAAAGGATTCTTTCTTTCGTGAATTGGCTATCGCCTTTGGTGGAGATGGACTTTCACCAGAACGATTGGTAGAGACGGTACAGAAAAAAGCCGTTCAGTTCTTGAAGGAAAATGAATCTATCGATTCTGCATTGGGACGCTATGTATGGGGCCAAGCAATTCGATTCTTCAATAACCTAGAAACCAATACAGAATGGCAAGCTTTCATCGAAGAACATAAAAATCAGTGGATTAGAATGGTTCTTGAAGAATGGGAAGGCAAACTTATCGATGGGGATACATTGGACTGGAAACGCCTCATGGACATCGTTATCGATCGCTTTAATGTGCTCGGCACCGAAATTTTGTTGAATCCAGATAAGCAGGCGCCGTTTGAACGGTTCTTCTTGTTGCGTAGTATTCCGTGGTTGCAG
Organism: Veillonella parvula DSM 2008; assembly: GCF_000024945.1. Taxonomy (NCBI): domain Bacteria; kingdom Bacillati; phylum Bacillota; class Negativicutes; order Veillonellales; family Veillonellaceae; genus Veillonella; species Veillonella parvula. The sequence continues at coordinate 1,965,197 of NC_013520.1, read as the reverse complement.
AAATTGAATCCGCTCATCGACAGTGTGGTAGGTCAGGAATTATCTCGTTACTCGCCTGATGAAATCACTCAAATTGTTCGTGGTAAAATGTACTATGACCTTCAAATGGTGCGTATTAATGGTTCCCTTATAGGCGCTGTTCTTGGCGGCATCTTATACGGTTTGACCATCATTGTAGAGGGGGTGCTCAAATGATTAGTTATTTGAAATCCCTTACCTTGAAACAGCGTGCTAATGGCATTCTAGGCTTGACTGCTGTATTGTATTGTTTTGCTTTTGTAGGACAATTTTTCTTTGGCTATGAAAGTTGGTATCAACCGTTGTACTGGGCTGTTCAATCTGCCCTCATCGGCAGTGTGGCTGACTGGTTTGCTGTAACGGCTTTATTTCGCAAGCCACTAGGCTTCCCATATCATACAGCGCTAATTCCTCGCAATAAAGATCGCCTCATTAATGGTGTCATTAAACTTGTAGAGACGAAGATGCTTACCAAGGAGCGTTGTAAGGTATTATTGAAAAATGTGCAATTTGTGCCATTGTTTGAAAAGTTCTTGTTGTCTCCTGAGGGGCAGAGAGCAGCGCGCCTTGTGATTCATCAAGGACTACACCTTTTATGGAAATCTCAAACTAATGAAGAATGGGCACAATGGGGGGCAAAACGCATTCGCGGGTTGCTTCAACAACATTCTCTCGTGCCTGTTTTGAAACACGTATTACTCGATTTATGTGAGCATAATCGCTATGAAAGTATGGTTGTGCAAGTTTTAAACGTGATTCAAGAACGGATTAATCATCCAGCTATGGTTACCTGGCTTACCGCTGTCGTAGCAGAAGAGGCACATAAGAAAAAGCGAAAAGGCTTCTGGTCTGATTTCCTTATTTCTATGTCCGAAGCTACCGATGTAGTAAACTATCAAGAAATGGCAGAGGCTATTGTCCAAGAGGCCTATGCTATGCTGGAAAGCTGGAAACGACCAAATAGCCCTGAACGAACAGCTTGGTTGCGACAATGGGTAGAACCAATTCGTAATATTGAAGAGAACCATGAAGTCTGCGATGCTCTTGATGAAGCGTGGGAACGTTGGATTCGCGAACAAGATTGGGAATCTGTTATCGAAAACCATTTATGCCCTTATATAGAAGAACTATTGCTCGTAGGGGATGAAAATGGAGAGACGCCGGCTCAGGTTTTAGTTAATATTGCTCTTGAATTATGGAATGTATACGGTCAATCAGAAGATCTTAGAAATCGTATTGAAAAAACCTTACACGATATTGGCGACTACGTACTTGAACAAGGGTATGACCTCATTGAAACTATCATACGTCAAGTATTAGGTGGCCTCAGTACAGATAAATTTATTTACTTTATTGAATCTAAGGTGGAGGATGATCTCAGCTGGATTCGTATTAATGGCGCTATCGTTGGTGCTGTAGCGGGTCTGCTTGTATGGACCTTCTTAGAATATGTATATATGCCGTTTTGGCAACAATTTGTAGGCTAAAGTTAATTATCTATAATAAGTTGCTTTAAAACTAAATACATAAAAACTAGCATATAGAAGGAGCTTCTATATGCTAGTTTTTTATGGTTTAATTAATTTCTACATTATGGACTTTTGGGATTAAAATTGATATAGAAAAGGGACTGACCATTGGTCAGTCCCTTTTCTGTTATTCTTCCGTTGTGTTGTACGGCAATCGTACTGTAAATGTAGTCTTTACTTGTGGTTCACTCGTGGCTGTTACTGTGCCATGGTGTAAGTTAATAACTTTATTTACAAAGTATAGACCTAGACCTATACCGTGATTAGATTTTTTGTTTCGCGATTGTTCCGTCTGATACATACGATCCCAAATATGATCCAGGGCTTCAGGTTCGATGCCAATACCATTATCTGTTACGGTAATGACTAAGTCTCTGCCTACGAGTTTAGCCGAAATATCAATAGTAGAGTTTGTAAACTTAATGGCATTGTCCACTAGGTTTGTGATAGCTCGACGTAATGATACTTCGTGAGCATTCATATGTAAATTAGGCTCAATGTGAGATGTAATCGTAATCTGTTTATCTGTATTTTCTGTACAAAGTCTTGTATAGTCGTGCACCATATTGGATAACATCAATGATACATTGACAGGTGCAAAGCTTAGACCTTGTGCATTTTCAAGGCGGGCTACATCAAGCAGTTGGCTTACAAGATTAGTCATGAACTTGGCTTGCTCTAAGATATGTGCTAAACCTTCCCGTAAATCTGCTTCCGTACGACCGTATTTTAAAGCAAATTCACTTTCTGCTTTAATAACAGCAATTGGTGTTCTCAATTCATGAGATACGTCAGAACTAAACTGTCTTTCACGATTGGAAGAATCCTCAAGACCTGAAATCATACGGTTAAACGTTGTGGTCAGTTCGTAGATTTCATCTCTTGCCGTGCGAGCAGGAATGTCGATACGACGGCTCAAGTCGTTGTTTTTACCGATGACTTTAGCTGTTTTCGTCAAAGTTCGGACGGGCTTAAGTCCTTTTTTGATAAAAAGATAACCACCTAGGGAGGAAATTAGTAAGAAAATGATATTTCCTAATAATAGGCTGTATAAAAGGTTTTCCGTCTTTTTAGAGGCTGTTTTTACTTTTGTAACAGCACGCAAAATACCACGATAGTTTGGTTCATTGACCGGCGTATCGTAGTAGTAGAAGGTATCATCACCTGCAGCAATTTCACCAACTTGGCCTAAGGAAAGAATTGTTTGGTTTGGGAATCCATCTGGCAAGGCCCCTTTAATAATATAACCGTCTTGAGTTGATACAAAGAAGAAGGTATTATCTTGGTACGGTTTAAATTTGCGGATATCCGTAGCCATAATCATCGCTTGCTGCTGTAAGCGCTCGCGCACTTCTTTGTTATCGGATTCATGTGTATATGCGTAAATCCATGCGGATGCAACCATCAAAATGATAAGCAAAAAGATGGTATACCACGACATAATTTTAAAGGTTAGGGGCAGCCGATTAAATAAATCGGTGGCTGCCCCAGACATGGTATCTAGATCTCGGTGAGGATCATTAGTTTTCTGTTTTGAGGACATACCCTACTCCACGAACCGTTTGAATGAGTTTTACATTTTCATCAGTATCAATTTTCTTACGCAAATTTTTAATGTATACGTCGATAAGGTTAGAGTAGCTTTCATAATCGTATTCCCAAACATGGTCAAGGATTTGTTGACGAGATAATACGATATTTTCGTTACTTGCTAAATAGAATAATAGGTCAAATTCTTTTGCAGTCAATGTAATTGTTTCGCCGTCGCGTTTAACTGTACGTTGAGGAACATTGATGGTAAGTGGACCTACATGGATATCGTTTTGTGCATGACGCGCATTACGACGAGCCAATGCATAAATGCGAGCAGTTAACTCTTCAAGATCGAAAGGTTTTACAAGGTAATCATCCGCGCCAGTGTTAAGGCTTGTAACTTTATCTTGTAAGGAATCTTTTGCTGTTAAAAGCAATACCGGCGTTGTATTACCGTCGTTACGCATTTGTGCAAGAGCACTGATACCATCGAGGATTGGCATCATAATATCCATTACAATAACGTCATAGCTGGATGTGTTAACGTAATCGATCGCTTGTTGCCCGTTGAAGCATGTATCAACTGTCATATTCTCTGCACGTAAATATTTAGCCGTGATACCATTCAGCATTTCTTCGTCTTCTACAAGTAAAATTTTCATTCTCTGTTCTCCTTATGTATGATTTAAAAATATAGCTCTCCAACTACATTAATTATAGTCATTATATATATATATAAACTTCCTTTTTTTGAAAGCTACAACACCATATAAGGTGACTATATATATAATATTATATAACTTATTTATCTATTATCATACCTTATACAATAGTAATGAGCAAAAGATGAATGTACATGCGAGTTTACAAGACTTTTCTTCATCTTTAAAAGCCTTAAAAATGGTGGAAGACAGAAACTTAATGAATTCTGCTAATGAATAAAATCTAACTATATCGAAGATTGCCGTATGCGCATAGATGAGGATGATTTTATCGATTTTAGATGATGTGCGATAAATCACTAAAAAAACTTATGATAATTATTATCACAGGAATAAATACTTGTTATGAGCGGAGAAAAACGATAATTTTCGATAATTAAATTCGAGGTGAATTTGGTAGGAATTTAATGGATATTAATTATTATAAACGGTTGGCAATGATTAAAAATCTAGTGTTTATGCGGATTATATAGCTACCAAAGGAAATAAAAAAGTAGAAAAATTTCGGAACCGAATTACTTTCGTAAAATCCTTAACTTCTTGTAAAAATTATTCATATAGGTATTTTTTTGACTCCTCTTTTTACCTTAAAAACACTAAGTGAAATAAATTATCAATTAGATTAATCAAAATTAATTATGCATAATAGGGTTTAGACATGACCTGAAATGCTCTCTATAATTATAGGTAAAGGAATAAGAAAAATCGCATAAGTATGGGGTTTTTCTTGAAAGAAAAATGATTAGGTTATCAAAAATTTTTATAAGTTTTTGAAATGAGATAGTCTAACAGGTTTCTTATTAATAGGTAGTTATGAGGAGGTCATTATGGAACAGTTTGATGTTCTAGTAGTAGGTAGCGGTGGCGCTGGTCAACGCGCGGCTCTTGAAGTAGGTCGTCGCAAAGGCTTAAAAGTAGCTCTTATTACTAAAATTTTCCCAACTCGCTCTGCAACAGCAATGGCGCAAGGCGGTGTAAATGCATGTTTGAACAACGTTGCAGCTGAAGATACAGTTGAAACTCATACTTTTGATACTGTAAAAGGCTCTGACTATCTTGGCGACCAAGATGCAATCGAATTCTTCTGCTCTCGTTGCCCAGAAGGCGTACTTGAAATGGACCACATGGGTGCTCCATTCTCCCGTACTGAAGAGAATAAAATTGCGCAACGTAACTTCGGTGGTCAATCCTATCCACGTACTTGCTACTCTGCAGATAAAACTGGTCATGTTATTTTGCACACAACTTACGAACAATGCTTGAAAGAAGGCGTACACTTCTTACAAGAATGGTACCTTTTAGATCTTGTTAAAGACGCAAATGGTCACGTTGGTGGCGCAGTTGTGTGGAACATGAAAGAAGGTAAAGTAGAGCAAATTAAAGCAAAAGCAATTATCTTGTCTACTGGTGGTGCAGGTCGTATTTTCTGGACTCGTACTACAAACCCATTCCTTTCCACAGGTGATGGCATGGCAGCAGCATTCCGCGCTGGTAATGGCTTAAAAGATATGGAAATGATCCAATTCCATCCAACAGGTCTTGGTCGTACTGGTATCTTGATGTCCGAAGCGGTTCGTGGTGAAGGTGGTTACCTTCTTAATGCTGAAGGCGAACGTTTCATGAAAAAATATGCGCCTAATAAAATGGAATTGGCATCCCGTGACGTTGTAGCGAAAGCCATCGAAGATGAAATCGCTGCAGGTCGTGGTTTCGGTTCTGGTCTTAACGCATACGTAGTAGCTGACCTTCGTCACTTAGGTCCTGAAGTTATTATTGAAAAACTTCATGGTATCCGTGACTTGGCTATGACTTTCGAACATTGCGATCCATTGACTCAACCGGTACCTATTCGTCCAACATGTCACTATACAATGGGTGGTATCGACGTAGTTGACTACAAAACTTGTGCATGTGAAGTGCCTGGTTTGTTCGCTTCTGGCGAAGCATCTTGTATCTCCATCCACGGTGCGAACCGCTTGGGTGGTAACTCCTTGGCAGACGGCGTAGTATTCGGTAAAGTATCCGGTGCTGGCGCAGCTGATTATGCTGAAACACATGAACAACCTAACGTAGATGCGGAACTTGCTGCAGCTGCAAAAGCTTGGGAAGCTCGTTTCACAGAAGTGACATCCCGTGAAGGCGGTCGTCCGGTTGTAGAAATCCGCGATGCATTGGCTGATGCAATGTGGAACAAAGTAGGTATCTTCCGTAATGAAGAAGGTATTACTGAAGCCTTAAAAGAAATCGAACAATTGATTGAAGATTATAAAACTTGCTATGTAGGTGACCCTGAACGTACTTACAACATGGCATTCGTAAACTATTGTGAAATTGGCTCCATGTTAACAGTAGCAAAAGCTATTGCTATGGGCGCTTTACACCGCCGTGAATCTCGTGGTGCTCATATTCGTGAAGACCATCCTAAACGTAATGATGAAAGATACTTAAAACATTCTTTGATCAAATTAGGTGCTGACGGTCAATACGAATTAACAGAACGCGACGTAGTGTTCACTAAATACGAACCACAAGAAAGGAAGTACTAAGATGAGACAAATCACCTACCATATTCACCGTTACCAACAAGGTCGCGCGTTTGTACAGACTTTCAAATTCGATTACGAACCTGACCGTACAATCCTCTGGGGCCTTCAAAAAATTAAAGATACTCAAGATCCAACATTGACATTCTTGGCAGCTTGTCGTTCCGCAGTTTGCGGCGCTTGCTCCATTCGTGTAAATGGCGAAGCGATGCTCGGCTGTGAATCTAAAATCGATGAATTAACAGAACGTTATGGCACAGACGAATTGACAATCGCTCCAATCGGCAACTTCCGTGTTATCCGTGACTTAGTTGTTGATTGGGAATCCAAAGTTGATCGTTTGAAAACAGTTGCTCCTTGGATTTTCCTTAAAGCTGAATTCAACGAAGGGGACAAAATCGTTCGCCAAACTCCAGCTGACTTCAAAAAATTCGTTGCTGGTACAGAATGTATCCTTTGCGGTTGCTGTGCGTCTGAATGTAACAAATTGACTGCTCGCGAAGACGACTTCTTAGAACCATATGTATTCACAAAAGCTAACCGTTTCGTATTGGATAGCCGTGATGATGCACCTATGGCTCACATTCAACCTGCATTCGACAACGGTCTTTGGAAATGCGTTCACTGCATGAACTGTATCTCCCGTTGCCCTAAACACTTAAAACCTGCTCAAGACATTTCCAACTTGCGTAAAGAAGCTACAAAAGCTGGTCTTACTAACAGCAAAGGCGTTCGCCATGCAGTTGCTTTCAAAGAGGACCTTTACAAAACTGGTCGCTTGAAAGAAGTTTCTATGAGCTTGAAATCTGATGGTGTTGTAGATTCCGCTAAACAAGCATTCTATGCATTGCGTTTGTGGAAACACAGCAAAATCAACCCATTTGAACTTGTAGTACCTCAAAAACCTGTAAACGGTATTGATGGTGTTCGCAGACTTATGAAAGCAGCTGAGGAGGTAAGCAAATAATGAAATACGCATTTTTCCCAGGTTGCGTTCTTGAAAGCGCTGCCAAAGAAGATTACTTAGCAACAGTTGCTGTAGCTAAAAAATTAGGTATTGAGTTGGAAGAACTTGACGGCTGGACTTGCTGCGGCGCTTCCCACGTTCAAGATATCGCTCCAGAAGTTACACTTGCTACAAACGCACGTAACATTGCATTAGCAGAAGAAAAAGGTTTAAACCTTCTAACTGTATGTAATACTTGTACTTTGATGCTTCGTGAAGCTAAAAACGAGCTTGATGCAAACGAAAAAGAAAAGAACGAAGTTAACAAAAAATTAGCTCAAATTGGTAAACAATACCGCGGAACAACTGATATTACTCATTTCTTATGGGTATTGATCCGCGACTACGGTTTGGACAAATTGAAAGCTAAAGTTGTTAAACCTTTAACTGGTTTACGTGTAGCTGAATACTATGGTTGCCATATTCTTCGTCCTCAAACTGAACTGGGCTTCGAAGATTATCAAATGCCTACATCTTTAGCAGATTTGATCTCTGCTATCGGTGCTACACCAATTGACTTCTCCCGTAAACTTGATTGCTGCGGTTTCCATGCTGTATACCCTGCACATGATTCCGTAATGCAAATGACTGGTTCCATCAACAAAGATGCAGCTACAGAAGGCGCAGATTGCGTAGTAACTCCTTGCCCACTTTGCCAAATGCAACTTGATATGTTCCAAAAAGAAGCTAAAGAAGTTGTAGGCGGTGGCAAAGATATGCCAATCTTGCATATGTCCCAATTAGTAGGTCTTGCTCTTGGCATTTCTCCTGCTGAAATGGGTATGCCTAAACGTCACTTAACTGATACTGCGGCAGTGACAAAATTTGTAGGTTAATTCGTTTGATTTAGGCATGATCAGAGTTGATCTATATAATAGTCTGAATCTAAACCTATTATCATAATTACCAGAAGAACCCCCTAGCTTAGGCTAGGGGATTTTTCTTTTTTATAAATAGAGCTCCAGTAATGTTAATGGTAATAGTAATAGTAATAGATTTGGATTTAAGTGTACTGAAATATTAATCGTGAAATATATATAAACCGATAAATGTAAAATAAATACAGTAAAATACTAACTTTATAAATAAATTTGATTTTGATATCGATTGATAATTGTAGTATAATAAGTACACAAATTGTATACACTTATATGAGTAATAGCTAATATGTTGTAATTTATAAATTATTATAATGCTATATATACTAGACTATACAATATAAATTTGGGAGATATTATATTGGAAATGCTAGTTATTATGCTTTGAGAGGGCGATTAGCATTATAGAGTGTATATACGGGGGAAAATAATGAATGATATGCTATTAGAATATATCGATCGAATGATTGATCAAGAGACAGAACATCGTGTTTTTTCTGTGGATTTTAACAACAAACAGTACTTTGTAAAACAGGATATAAGTAACCATCGCTCTAGTTGGATTAAGCCCGCACCTAGAGCTTCTTTTGATTATGAGTTTTACAAGATTTCTTTTGTGAATACGCAATTACCAGTAGCTCCTGTTATTGCTGGTTTTAGAGAACATTATTTTGTTACAGAAGATTGTGGCAAAACGTTAACATATTATAGCCAATTGCCTGCTCAACATCCAGAGGATGATAGTTTGCAAGATATGTTAAGTCATATTTTTTATATGTTTGGCAAGACATTGGGTCGCTTGCATGATTATGGTTTAAGTCATGGTCGTCCTGCCATGCGCGACATTACTTATGAGCCAGAAGAAGATAAGATTACTCTGCTAGATTGGGAGAATAGCCGTCGTTGGCCTGAGTTTACACCGCAAGGCTGGGATTTACTCATCTTTGTTCACAGTTTTTTCCGAGAGGATAATTTACCTATATGTTATCTATATGCTATGATGAATGGCTATAGCTCAGCTTGTACAGCCCGTGAGACAGTTCTACATATAAAAGACATTCTGGGTAAACATGAATATCTTTTTAAATTCTGTCGTATGTTAAATCCTCTACATTTTGTGGACACTGAAGCCGCTGTTAAAGCATATGACTTTATGTTGGCTTTGAAAACCGAATAATATGTATATGGATAGTACTCATAGTAAGAGCACTTTATAGACCTTTACCGGTGTTATCTAGATTGATAAGCTTCTAGATAACATTAGGTAGAGGTCTTTTTCTATTTCAATTCATAGTATTACAGTCAGAGTTCAGCTACTTTCACCATAAGTACCTTAAATAACGGCAAGAGGGTTGTCGAATGAGGGCCTCAGGAATATAAGAGGGTGAAAGGAGGTGATACGATGGCTAATATTAAACGCACTAAATTGGTGTTGCGTTTTAACATCGGTACCGAAGATGCGCCGAAGTACAAAGACGTAACCTATACTCGTGTTGCGGAAGAAGCGTCTGACGATAATGTGAAAATCGTTGGTAATGCGCTGGCAGCCTTGTATGACCACAGCTTGTCCGACGTGGTCCGCGTCAATGAAGTATCCTTAGGGCATTAAGTGTAGGTTTTCTACCATTTTGTTTTAGGTGTTCCAAACACATTTTTAATTGCTGGTTTCGTACATTCTTATATAGTCGTAAAAAGGTGTAGAAATAGCAAGTCCACACATTCCCATCCTTATTGATATGAATCGAAGATAGGCATATTTGTAAATTAACTTGTTTATATAGTCTATTTAGATTCGATGAACTTGTTTATGAAACGTGAAAGGAGGCGCCCACATGGCGGAAAAACGCGTTGTATATCTTACATTTTCTACGGTCGGTGGTAAAAGCACATCAGTCACAATTAGTGCTCCTCGTGCTGGAATTACTTTACAAGATGCTAAAACAGCGGCTAATGCGTTAGTGGCTAACAAAGTCATTCTTGGTGCTGGTGATGCAGAATTAGCAGCATTTACTACGGCTCGTGAAGTAAAGACACAAACTACTGAATTGCAATAGTACTGATTATGTACGATGTGATTTGAAGAGTATAAATCTAATAGAATAGAAGTATAAAAACGATCTTGATAACATCAAGGTCGTTTTTATTTTGTGCTCTAATTGAGATGAAAATTCAAAAATATTTCAGATTAATATCTTATAATTTTTATAATATCTTTTAATATATAAGGTTTTTATATAGTGTTGGAAAATCAATTATGATGTGATAGACTTATTAAGTGATTTTGGTTATCAGTTTAAAACAATTTGGTTTAGTTGAAAAGAGTTTGTTAGGAGCAAAAATAAGTTTATAGAATTAAGCTGTTAATAAAGGAGGTTTACGATGAAAGAGGCTTGGGAATTATTTTTACATGGTGGATTTGTTATGTGGCCGTTATTAGTGGCACTTATCATTGCCGTGGCCATAGCAGTAGAACGGGTTGCTTATTATCAACGATTGAAACATGAAATGTTTGCTCTAAATGATGCCTTGGAAGAAAGCGAAATAAATTGGCAATCTTTACTTACTACATTAGAGTCTAAACACACAGCTAATATTTCTTATAACTTGCCTCTTGTACTTGGACAGTGTCAGGATCGCAATGTATTGCAATCCAAAATGGAGGATATGGTGGCTCATGTTTATACGCACGCTTCTCGTGGTCTCGACTGGCTTTCTACCATTGTTACGATGGCACCATTATTAGGGTTGCTTGGTACTGTAACGGGGATGATTGGTGCCTTTCAGGTATTCGGTGCTGACGGAGCGGTGCCTACTGCTATTACCGGCGGTGTGGGGGAAGCCCTCATCGCAACAGCTTCCGGTCTTTGTGTAGCCATAGTGGCACTATGCTTTCATGCTGCTTTTACTCATCATGTGCGCATGACGATAGCTCGTTTAGAAGATTCATTTTCTCGTATTCTAGATTCTTATGATCGGGGGCATGCTGCATGAAACGAATGAGCCGTATGGAGGGAGAAAAGCCTACTTTAATGGTTATCCCTATGATTGATATCATCTTTTTCTTGCTCGTATTTTTTATGATTAGCACCATATATACGATTCCGCAACAATCTTTGTCTATTATGCTACCGAAAACAAAAACACAGCAGTCCGCTGAGTTGCGACCGGTTTTAATCGATTTTGAAAAATCCGGACAGTTGATGATCGATGATGGGTATGTGACGAAAGAACAGCTTATTAGCTCTGTGAAAGCCAAGATTGGAGAGAATAAAAATCAAAATTTCCTTATTCGTGCCGATAAGGATTTGAGCTATGGCAAGGTCGTGGAGTTAATGGATGATATGAAAGTAGCCGGCGCTGCAAGTATTAGTATTGCCACTGTTAATAAATAGGTGATGCTATGCCGAAAAAATATGTAGATGTGTGGAAATACCCACATATGACCTATAAAAAAGCCTTTGCTATTGCTACTATTATCAGTGTTGTTGCGGTTGGTGCTGCCTTTGTTTCCTTTTCTGATTACATCGAATCTCAAATGACCGGATCTTTGCAAATTAATTTTCTAACGGAACAGGAAGCGGAGAAACAAGTAGAAGAAATTAAAGAGCAGATTAAAGAAGAGAAGGTTCATGAACTTCAATACCAAAAAGAATTGGAAAATAATAAAGTTCAACCTGATAACGGTGGAGCCGGTCACGGAGGACAAAATGGGAACTCTGCTGTTCCTACAAAAAGTGATGTAAGTACGTCTAGTCAACAAGCGCGTGCTGGTGAAACAGGTACTATTAAACAATCTTCTGTCGGTAGCAATACGGGGAGTGGACTTGTCGGGCCTGAAGGTCCTGGAATTGGGTATGCATCAACAGGAAGTGGAGAAGGGCTTAGCGATCGTGAGGGTACAGGAGGCACCGAAGTAGATGTCGGTGGTGGCGGCACATTTAGTTATGATGGATATTGGAGTAATTTACAAAGTGCAATTAATAGTAATTACCCTACAGATGCATACGCTATGGGAATTCAAGGTGATGTAACACTAAGAATTTATTTTGCCCCAGGTGGCAGTGTTGCCAGTGTGGAAGTTCTTAATTCTGATGATCCTATATTAACAGAACATGCTAGGGAATATGCTTATAGTGTAGGCGGTGCTGAAAATTCTACAGGTATACAACAATATGCAGATATCACAATTCACTATAATTTATAAGTATAATGAAAAACTAGTATCTTTATGGATACTAGTTTTTTTATATGTATATATATTACTTTGATAACATAAAATAATATTGATAGTTATTCCTGATGAATATATAATTGAGATTAGATATCGTTTTATACTATTAGAGCCCTAATATATTTTCTGGAGGTGTGTGATGAAAAAGTCATGGGCAGCACTATTGTGTGTTGTATATCTAACGTCTGCTGCAGGTGTGGTAGGTGCAGAAAATAATAGTTCTACAAGTGTAGTTAGTATGAATGAATCTCAAAATAATACGAGTGATGAGCAGTCGAGACGTATGAAAGATATTACGGTTACCGCTACTCGTACGGAGGCTTTAGTTCGCGATGTGCCAATTGCGACAACGATTATTTCACAAGAAGAAATTAAAGATCGCCAATATCGTAATTTAGAGCAAGCCTTACAAAGTGTGCCAGGCATTGCTTTCAGCACCGATGCCCACGGTGGACAAAATATTACGATGCGTGGTGCCGAATCTCGTCATACATTAATTCTTATTGATGGACGACGTGTTACGGGAGAATTGACGAAAACGAGAGCTAACGCCATGGGCTGGCTTCGTCAAGGCATGGATAATGTGGAACGCATCGAAATAACGCGTGGTCCGTCGAGTGCCCTTTATGGTTCTGAGGCGAACGGTGGGGTTATTAATATTATTACAAAGCAATCTAGAAAGCCAAGTGTAGAGGTTAATACTGAAATTTCTCGTCGTGATGCATCGAGTGCGACAGGATATAACTTCAATGTATTGGCTCGTAGTGGGCAAAAAGGAAAGTGGAACGGATCGATTGGTGCAGGTATTCGCAGGAATATAGCGGGTAATAATGATTCTGGCTCGGATAATAATTATCATGGTGATCGGATACCGCTTCATTTTGACGTATCTTATCAAGCGGGAAAAAGGGATAAATTTTCCTTCTTTATAGATCGAGAAACTGAAGACTTGGATATGAATACGAAAAAGGGTAGCTCATTAACTCAATCGGTTGATAAAAATACGACTACTACAAGCACAGGTCTTCGTTGGAATGGTCGTCGCGGTCGGTCATCGCTTATGGTGCAGTCTTACTACAATCATTATAAAGACACCTATGATCAATATAAGCGCACGGGTGGCATAAAAAAACTATCCATTTGGGATGAATATTATAATAAAGAATGGATTACAGACGCACAGGTTAACACATCAATCGATAAGAAGAATCTCTTGACTTATGGCGTTCAATTCCGTCGTCAAGAAGCGATTAGTACGCGTATTAATAACGGCTCCATTGCATGGTCAAGAACTCGAGAAGGCATTACAGATACTGCGGGTAAGGCAACCATTAATTACGGTAGTTACTTTGTGCAACATCAATGGAAACCTAGTCGTAAATGGGTAATCATTCCTGCTGTTCGCTACGATACGTCAAATGCATTTGATAGCCATTGGTCGCCTAAGATTGGTGTTACCTATAAAGCAAATGATAGTCTTCGCTTTAAAATGAACTATGGTGCAGGCTACTCCACACCTGGTATGACGGAAATGTATCATCATTGGCTTATGGCATCTAATGTGCCAAGAGGGCGATTAGGGGCTTTCGATATATATTTGCAAGGTAATCCTAATTTGAAACCTGAAAGCTCTTATAACTTTGATTTCTCCGTAGAAAAAGATTGGAAACGGACAAATGTTAAGGCGTCCTATTTCCACAATGTGATTAAAAATTATATTGAAAGCGGTGCCAATCGTATTGATATGGCAAATCGCCGTATTTATGTTTCGTATTCCAATTTACCTCGTGCTGTATTGCAAGGTGTGGAATTATCTGTAAATCATAGACTCAATGATAAATGGGATGTATTCGGTAACTATACTTATTTGGATGCGAAGAATGACGTTACCCATAATCGTCTGTTAAACCGTGGTCGTCATGTATTCAGTGGTGGTGTTAATTATCATCAAGGTCGCTGGACTGGCGCGTTCTGGGGTAATTATTACATTAATTACCTCGATGGCATCGATGCTATCGTTGTTAACCCACGTCTCAGCATTCCGAAGAAGAAAAACATTCAAACTTGGAATGTTATGGTGACTCGTCAGTTGAATGATAATGCATCCATGTATGTAGGGGTTGAAAATATATTTGGCGAAAAACAAGACTTACGGGATATTCATGGCGCTACTTATCGCATGGGCCTTAACTTGCGTATGTAATAGTGAGATATTAATGTACGCATGAAATGCTGAGGCCTTAATGTATGAATGAAATACATGCATATGTATTGGTGTATGTAATATAGTGGCATTAATTTGAAACTATAATGTATGAGGTTTAGCTTGCATAAGTAATCTGCGAGGTGATCATTATCAATAAGCCGTTATTATGTTTATTGGGGCTTGTTACTGTTGTGGGGGCTTTCACTACGGTTATGAGCTTTGAAGGCCAGCGAGAGGTATTCAGCGAGGCTGGTGCTATTCAGATTGAAGATGATACGAAGCAAATTGTGTCGCTGCCAAACATAGCAAGTCGTGTAGTATCCATTTCTTCGGCGGATAGTGAATTGCTCATCACTTTAGGTGTTAGCCCCGTAGGCGTAGTAAATTCAAGGGAGTTACCGACAGAGGTGCAGGCTAAAATTGCACAGTATCCGAATATGAATAGTGCTGTATCTCCAAGTATTGAACGAATTATTATGTCCGACCCGAATCTCGTTATCGGCATTGCCATGCCGTTTCAAACGGCATTGCGCAAAGCTTTTAATGCGAATCATATTCCTAGCTTTTACCACTTATCCTCCAATTATGATAACATCATGGACCATATTCGACATGTGGGCACCATGACTGGTCATGATAGGGAGGCGGCTGCGTTGGTCCAGAAATATAATGATATCCTAACGAAAATCATACAGCGTCATAAAGATGAGTCTGCACCGCGTGTCCTCATCGTTTTTGGGACACCTACGAGTTACCAACTAGCCTCCAGTAAAACATATGTGGGAGATATTTTCCAAAGATTAGGGGCAAAAAATGTGGCTGATGTATATTTGCCGCAGGATGTATCGGAGAATGCTTTGGATGGATATATTCCGCTTAATCTGGAGACGATGGCCGTTCTTGATTGTGACAAGGTTATCTTGATTAATCATGGCAGTAGCGGTGAGAAAGATATAGCAGCTTTTAAAAAGGCTTTTAAAACGCCGGCATGGCAGAATGTACCTGCTGTTGCTAATGGGAATATAGAGGTCTTGCCGGGTCCTTTGTTTGCGTCGGTGCCGACCGCTCGAATGGATCAAGTGTTATTATATGCGGAAAAGGTGTTATATGGACAATCTCATTAATGTGCAGGAACGTCGTGGCTTACGCGTTTTTGTGGCTGCGCTGATTCTGTTAATAGTAGGGGTGTTGCTGAGTATGAAACTGGGCGCCGTTCCATTAACTTGGGGCGAATTATACCAAATCATAACGGGTGGCGACACATCGAAAATTGGTCAAATTATCATGACTATACGCTTACCACGTGTTGTAGTGGGCTTTTTAGCTGGCATGAATCTTGCCTTAGCCGGTGTGATTTTACAAGGTATCTTGCGAAATCCTTTGGCGGATCCCGGAATTATCGGCATTACCTCTGGCGGTGCTTTGGCGGCTATGATCATCATGATTCTCATGCCTACTTACGTTATGCTTGTTCCTATTGGTGCTTTTGTTGGTGCGTTAGCGGCATCGTTTTTGGTTTATGGGATTTCTTGGCAAGGTGGGCTCAATCCGTTGCGCCTTATCTTGGCCGGTGTGGCAGTAGCTGCTTTTTTCGGCGGATTTAATACGATTCTGTCTGTGTTTTATCCGGATCGTGTTCAAGGAACGGTGAGCTGGATGGCAGGTGGTTTTGTAGGGCGCAGCTGGGACGATGTGATGATGATCTGGCCTTATACGGCTATAGGAATTATTGGATCTATGATATCTATCAGATGGCTTACATTGCTTAGTTTAGGCGATGATACGGCGCGCACTTTAGGTGTGCATGTTGAAAGATGTCGATTGTCCTTACTCGTATTAGCTTCTTTATTAGCCGCATCAGCGGTGAGTGTGTCGGGAATGTTGGGCTTTGTAGGCCTTATCGTGCCTCATGTGGCGCGTCTCATTGTAGGTGTGGATTATCGTTATTTGATTCCTACGTCCATGGTTTTTGGTGGCATATTAATTGTTTATGCCGATACTTTGGCGCGCATGATGATTGCGCCTGGTGAAATCCCTGTAGGCGTACTGATGAGCTTTTTGGGTGCTCCATTCTTCTTGTATCTATTGAAAGGGGTGGGGCGAAGATGAGTGTGTTAACAGTCGATAATATAACGGTAGGCTATGGAAAACGATTGATACTGGAAAATCAATCCATCGTCTTTGATAAACCGGAAATAATATCTATCATCGGTCCGAATGGTTCGGGAAAATCAACATTTTTGAAAGCTTTGGCCCGACTTATTAAGCTAAAACAAGGCACCATATCGCTGGATGAAAAATCTTTACATTCGTGGAATACAAAGGAATTAGCGCGCCATATAGCTTTGTTACCGCAAATTACGACAGCCCCTGAAGGAATGTTAGTTGAGCAGTTGGTTCGATCCGGACGAAATCCGTATGTATCGATTTTTAAGGAACTATCTGATGCGGATTTAGCTGCTGTGGAGCAGGCGATGAAATGCACAGATGTATGGAAATATCGGTATCGGCACATAGGGGAACTATCCGGCGGTGAACGGCAACGCGTATGGCTTTCATTAAGTTTGGCTCAAGAACCAAATATTTTACTCCTCGATGAACCGACTACCTATCTCGACAGTCGTCATCAAATTGAATTGATGGAACTGGTTAAACGCACACAGCGGGAACGAAATATTATGGTCGTTATGGTACTCCATGATTTGAATCTAGCTTTGCGCTATAGCGACCGCATTATTGCCCTTAAAGAGGGTGCTATCGTAGGTGATGGAGCTCCGCATATGATGATGACCCCAGAGAATTTAGCAGAGTGGTTCGGTATTAAAGCGGATATTTTACAAAGCCCTCGTAGTGAAGAAACATGTCCTATATGTGTACCATATGGTCTTGCTTAAACAGAGGAGACTAGGTACCGTATAGCCAGTTAATTGTTAGCTATTTTTACTGAGATGTACACAATAGCAAAAAGGCTATTGTGAAAATTGCATACTGTTTATACCTTAAAGAGACCCCACTTGTGGTGAGGGTCTCTTTATTATGGTAAAATATATGGTATACCAAATGGTTGGGTGAAACTTTTACGAAACGATGTACAAGAATAAGTACATTATAGAACCTGGATGGGGATTTTTAGTGAGGTAAAATAGTGGAATATATTATTTCGTTTATGGAAACATATGGCTATACGGCCATGTTTATTGCAATGGTTCTAGAAAATGCTAACGTGCCTATTCCGAGTGAAATCGTACTTGGTTTTGCGGGGTATTTGATAGCTCAAGGCATATTTGATATGCATACGACAATGGTGGTAGGTATCTTAGCAGGGATTGTTGGTTCTATAGTATCCTACTGGATGGGTGAGCATGGTGGGCGCCCTTTATTATTAAAATATGGTAAATATATATTTTTTAATGAACATAAATTTGAACTGGCAGAAAAGATGTTTAATAAATATGGCGGTGTAGCTGTATTTTTTGGTCGACTTTTACCCGGTGTTCGTACCTTTATCTCCTTTCCGGCAGGAATGGCACGCTATCCCATGTGGCATTTCATCATCTGGACGGTACTCGGTACGATTCCTTGGACGATTTTGCTCGTTTACTTAGGCAAGGTACTTGGTGAAAATTGGCAAGACCTTATCGAGTACAATCATGAGTTCTTGATTGGTATGATCGTTGTATTTGTCATTATAGCTGCAGTACTGGGCTTTAGATACTATCGTAATCGTCGATAAGGAGACCCCTTATGAAACTCTCTCGATTAACACCAGTCGTATTTATTGTGTGGCTAGTGTTTTATATGTTTGGCAATAATATGTTGCCTGTTACAGATCCCGTTGAATCTAATTATGCGTTAACGGCAAAGGAAATGGTTCTTTCTGGTGATTGGCTATCTCCGCAGATTTATGGCACTTATTGGTACGATAAACCAATCATGATTTATTGGCTCATTGCTCTTGGCTTTAAAGTCTTTGGAATTGCTGATTGGGTGGTGCGCCTACCAAGTGCTATTTTCGGTGCTTTGTCGGTGGCGACCATGTATCAATCTACGCGTACCATGAGCGGTAAGTGGGCGCTTGGTCTCATTGGGGCATCCGTTCTAGGCACATCTCTCATGTTCTGGACCGTAGCTCATGGCGTTATTACAGATATGGTGCTCCTTTATACGACATTGATGGTCATGATTTACTCCTACAAGGGTCTGGTGGAACAGAAACCATATGCCATGATTGTAGCTTATGTATTCGCTGCTTTAGGCGTACTCACTAAAGGTCCTGTAGCTATTGTGTTGCCTGGTATGATTTTACTTGTTTTTGCAGGTATTAATCGTTCTTGGTCTATGGTGAAAGCTATCTTTGATTGGCGTGGCATTTTAGCTTTTTGTGTAGTTTGTTTGCCGTGGTATGTGTACATGTACAGTGTTCATGGTCAAGACTTTATCAATGGCTTCTTAGGACTTCACAATGTGACTCGTGCTACTCAATCGGAACATCCGGAAGATAACGTATGGTGGTATTACCTCGCTATCTTCCTTGGCGCCTCTATGCCGTGGACAGGTGCTGTTATTTACGGCATAATCGATGGTTTCAAACAACGTCATACAGGGTTTATCTATAATATGACCTGGGGTGTTGGAATTGTGCTATTTTACACCTTGATGGCAACAAAATACCCTCTATATACCTTTGTTAGCTTAGTCCCATTTAGTGCTATCGGTGCTTTGGGCGTTATGAAGCTTATTCGCAAAGGCAAATCTAGAGCCCTAAAATGGATTATTATGGGGCCGACGTTGCTTTTGTGGATTGCTTATGTAGCAGGCTCTTTCTTCGCACCATGGGGTTTTTATTGTTTGCTCTATGTCGTGGTTGCTATGGCAATATTGGCTATGTTCTATACATGGTATACGAAAAGAGGATATCGTTTAGTTACAATTATTGTCCTTGGTACGATGGTTATATCTTCTATAGTTGTTATGGAAGGTTTAGAGCCATTCGTTAAGCAACGTAGTAATATTGATGTTGTTCCAGTAGTGGATTCCTATGAAGGGGATGTCTATTACTATAACGGCTATAGTACGGCTGTTGTGTATTATACGGGTCATAAGGTTATCAAGATTAATGGTGATGAAAGCCGCTGGGATGATCGAGATAAATTAAAAAAACGTAGCGCTGAATGGCAGAAGAAATATCTTATGGAACAAGTAAGTGAAGAGGAATTTAACAAGATTATCGAATCTGGTAAGCCACTTATGTTAATCGTTCCTAAAGGGGAAATTAAGCATTTCCGTCAGTCCTCCATTTATCCACATGTATCTGAGTCTAGTGAAGCCGGTACATCTGAAGTTTACGTATTAAATAAAAAGACTCTATTCAAATAATTGTGAAAACTTAATAAACATTACAAACAGGTAGTATCCAATAGATGCTACCTGTTTTTTGTTAATTAGCGCTTTACCGCTTTTTGTTAATTAGTTATTTGCTGTTTTCGTTAATTAGAATCTTGCGGCTTATGTTATCTGAACGTTTACTGGTGTTGATCCTCTACATACTATCTATTTATTTGCCTTTTATATTAAAATGCTTATTTAAATGAATAGGATCTTGTCTATATTGACATTTTTCGTACATAAATAATAATACCTATAATATTAATATGATTTATTGACATAATTAATACATATTGATATAGTAGGTTATATTAAGTTTAAAAGACGAGGTGTTCTAAAGCCTTATTTCATCTAAGGTTTAGAAAAATGCGAAAAAGTGACATGAGTCATAAACGCCCCTTGTTGTGAGGTAGAAAGAGGGGACACTATGAAAAAAACTTGGTATCTAATCACTGCTATCGTGCTGTTGGTAGTAAGTGGGTTGGCGTATGGTTATCATGAATACAGTAAACCGAAGACCGCCCAAGAATTAAAAACTGTACGTGTTGCGTATTTACCGATTACTCATGCGCTGCCCGTATTTGCTACGAAGGAATTGGAGACAGCGGATGGTCCTGTCCATGTAGAGCTTGTTAAATACGGTTCCTGGCCGGAACTCATGGATGCGCTTAATACCGGTAAAGTAGATGCTGCAGCCGTTCTCGTTGAACTCGGAGTAAAGGCTCGTGAACAGGGAATTGATGTGCGCGCAGCGGCATTAGGCCATACGGAAGGCAACATTATCGTTGTAAATAACGACATTAATTCTGTACAGGATTTGAAAGGCAAATCCTTTGCTATCCCTCATAAGCAATCAACTCAAAAAATCCTTGTAGACCTCATGCTTGAACGGGCAGGCCTTAGTGAGAAGGATGTACAGATAGTGGAGATGAGTCCTCCTGAAATGCCGTCCGCATTGTCGGTCGGTCAAATCGCTGGGTATAGCGTGGCTGAGCCTTTCGGTTCTCTTGCCATAGAAATGGGTACGGGAAAAGTCTTTGAAGACCCTGATCACTTATGGCATGATAATATCTGCTGCGCCCTCGTGTTCAATGGTCAATTCGTCGATGAACATCACGATTTGGCGAAGACTTTCACAAAAGCCTATCTCGATGCAGGTACATATTTGGATGAGCATCCGGAGGCGCAAAAGGAGATTGCCTTGAAATATATGAAATTTAAGGATCCTGTTATCGAGCGTTCCTTGCAAGTAATTGGGTTTGGAGATTTGGCCCTCACCGAGGATCGTTATAATGCGCTCGTGCATCACATGACCCATGTCGATTTGATTAAAAAGGTGCCGAGTTATTCGGAGTTTGTAGATACATCGCTGTTGCCATAGGGGGTAGACCATGAAGAAATACACATATGTACCGGGCGCGTTCGTCGCGGTCTGGCTGATTTGGGAGCTAGTTGTCCGCATCGGCGGATTTAACGAAGCCTTGCTGCCGACGCCGTACAAGGTGCTGCTCGGGTTCGGAGAACTCATCGGGGACGGCGTATTGTTCAAGGATATTGCGGATAGTTTGGTGCGCTTTTTCATTGGCTATATCATTTCCGTCGTAGCCGGTGTGTTTTTAGGCCTTATTTTAGGTTGGTATAAGGGCATTTGGAACTATATTAATCCCGTCGTTCAGGTGATTCGTCCTATTTCGCCAGTAGCATGGTTGCCGTTTATCGTTCTGTTTTTCGGTATCGGTCAAGCGCCTGCTATCGTTATCATCTTTATCGCGGCGTTTTTCCCGGTTCTATTGTCCACGGTGTCCGCGATTCAGAATATCGATCCCGTATACATCAAGGTGGCTCGAAATTTTGGTATCAAGCAGCCGGAATTGTTATTTAAAATCGTATTGCCCGCGGTGTTTCCTGGTATTGCATCAGGACTTCACATCGCGCTCGGTACGGCGTGGATATTCCTGGTGACGGGGGAAATGGTAGGTTCCCAGACGGGTCTTGGCTTCCTCATCATCGATATGCGGAACAATTTGCGCAACGACCTCTTGATGGTGGCGATTCTAACGATCGGTTTTGTGGGACTTTTACTCGATTGGGGCGTGTCCCTCATCGAAAAATGGATTTATAGACGTTGGGGCATTGAGAAATAGGAGGTGGACGCATGGCTTACATTTCGGTGCGCAATGCACACAAGGAATTTATGAAAGATGGAGAACCGCTTACCATCCTTGAGAATATTAATCTGGACATTGAACGAGGTGAATTTATTTGTCTCTTAGGTCCTTCCGGGTCCGGTAAAAGTACGCTTTTAAATGCTATGGCAGGCTTTGAGCTCGTTACCTCGGGTTCTATTACCATTGATGGCGCAGAGGTGAAAGCACCCCAATTGCGGTATGTAACGGTTTTTCAGAATTACGGACTATTACCGTGGCGAACGGTGGAAAGCAATATTGAACTGGGCCTTGAAAGCAAGAATGTACCAAAGGAAGAGCGACCTGCTATTATCGATAAATACGTGAAAATGGTGGGGCTCGATCATGCTCGGAACCGATATCCGGCGGAGCTGTCAGGCGGGATGCAGCAACGTGTTTCCATTGCGCGGGCGCTAGCGGTCGATCCGGATATTATCTTCATGGATGAGCCGCTAGGGGCCCTCGACGCGTTGACACGCATTAATTTACAGGACGAAATCTCCCGCATCTGCCGTGAAGAGGGTAAAACGGTCGTATTTGTTACGCATGATATTGAAGAGGCGGTGGTACTTGCGGATCGCGTCGTAGTGCTCGCCGCTAATCCGGGACGGGTGCAAATGATCATCCCCGTCAATCTCATCGATAGGACGGACAGGACCTCCGCATCCTTCGTCAATATTCGAAATCACATATTTGAACAATTCCAACTCGCCAAAGAAGACAAAATCGAGTTTTATATATAAATGTGATATTGTATATATTAGTAGCAACAGAAGTCCAACAAAACTGTAGTTTCAAAGATAGTAGGATCGTTCATTACCATCAAGGCTGTTAAATGAGGCCTGTCGTTTTGATGGTAGAGAATCTAAAGTCGCTTTGAAATTACAGTTTTTATATTTTGTTGCATGTGAATATTTTGAATATTAATTTCGCATCAAATTTTCAGAAATGGATGCTATTATAATATAGTAACGGCATACATCTTATGTAGTGCGTGATTATCAGATATATTATCACATATTATGATTGGATATCGTAATATATGGATTGTATTATTATGGGCTTTAGTGTATAAATACAGTATATAAAGGATTGATAATCATGATATACAGCATTATTAATTATATGGGTCGGTAGTATAAATTGGGGGAGAGCCTATGTCCTTATTTACATCAGAGGAAGAGAAAACGCTGTCTTTTGATGAATATATGACTTCGTTTGATACGAATCAGATTGCAAAAGTACAGCAGTTTATAGACTGGCTCGGTCAATATAGGGGCGAGCTTGTTCACAATCCATGGGGCGAGGTGAATCCTGACCTCGAAATTGTTCGGCCTGATTTTGATGCGGCTCAGGTGCGTCGTAACAATTTGATGGCGTATTTGCTGCCGCGGTTGGGACGCTCCAAAATTTTTGTGGTGGCGGAGGCTGTCGGATATCAAGGTGGGCGCTTTTCGGGCATTGCCATTACCTGTGAGCGCATGTTGCTGGATAAGCATAAAACGATTCGGGCGCATCAGATAACGCCTGTTACATTACAAAGAACCAGCTCTCCTGTGAGCCCTATGCTGAAACGGACCCAACAGGAACAGGGGTTCAACGAGCCTACGGATACGGTAGTATGGAGTGCTATCATCGAACAGGAAATTGATCCGTACGATGCGTTGCTGTGGAATATATTTCCCTTTCACCCTCACAAGGCGGGCGAACCGCTCACTAATCGGACGCCGACCGAGTCGGAGCAGCAGCTGGGTTGGGAATATACGAAAAGACTGTTGGCATTGCACACCGAATTAGGTGGACCGGAGCCGCTCGTGCTCGCTGTCGGTCAAAAATCGGCGGACACGATGGGGCGATTCGGCCTTTCAGCCATCGGTCTTAGACATCCGGCTAACGGTGGGGCTAATTTATACCGTGAAGGTTTTGCTGAAGCTGTAGAGAGAGTTTTGAGATAGAAGGTATTACATATGAAACGATATTGTGAATCCTGCCGTCAGTATTGTGACGAGACTGCCATGTTCTGTCCGCATTGCGGGCAGTATACGACTGCGGTGGAGGTTGAGAGCATCGCACCGGAAGGGGATATTATCTATCCGCTGGCGCATTATCAGTTGAGTTACAAGGATACATTTCTCTATGTGGTGGGCCGCAAATTTATGAATTCAGATGGCCGTGCGTCCAGAGGGGAATTTTTGCGGTTCTTTTTGATGTGGATTTTAGTTATCGCTGGAATTCTGGCCCTTTCTTATGGGCTTATGGTGGTGCTTCATACGGGTATTTATTTAATCCTGTTGGCATGGATGTTACTGACAATCATCGGTCTTGTCTCGCTGATTCCGTTGGGCTCTCTATGTATCCGTCGCCTTCATGATACCGGTAAAAGCAGTGATCATCTGTTTTTAATCTTAATTCCTTTCATCGGACCGATTATTCTATTTGTTCTACTGTGTAAGAAAGGTGAACCGAAGGCTAATCAATATGGTGAGGCGTTGAGGAACATCATTATCGACAAACGGTTGGCATCTATTATGAAAGTATCGCCTACGAGCAGCGCTTTCACTACTCGAATTCTCGTTGCATTGCTGGTGAGTGCTATCTGCGTATGCAGTGTTTCGTCTCGTTATATGGGACCGGAAAATGAACTGGATCCGGGCGGATGGTTTACGAATATCATCGTCGGTCAAGGCAGTGATGAAGCTGCACGGGATGTTGTTCACGGTTATTTTGACGCTGTCAATGAAAAGAACTATGATAAGGCTTTCACCTATGTTACCAATCAGGCTAAGACAAATCCCGTAGAAAAGCAGAAATGGATGGAATCTATAAAGTCGGCGCCGAAGGTGGTTGTCGGGTCCTTAGGTACGAGTCGTATCAGTCGTATAAATGGCATGAAACGCATCATTTACGAAGCGGATCTGCAAGTCACTAAACCCGGAGATGGCGCGGTTGAGGCTGCGCACATGACACGCTACATATCTCTCGTCGAAGAAAATGGCGAATGGCATATTGAAGGGTTTTATAAAAGTATGCCAGATGATAAATAATGAAATGTTTTGGGGCGGTTCAATTTGAACCGCCCTTTTAAGTAGTAGTAAAATTTTATGTTACTTTTAATGAATCAAGCGTAGAACTCTTTTGTTTATGTTGTTTTTATGTTATAATAAGCACAACGTATGAAAGTGAGGCTTTCATCAAAACAGATCGGACTATATTGCACTGCGTATCGGATTGAGATAAAAACAGAGGTCTCTTGCGGTTGAAGCATCTGATAGTGCACTATACTCATTTGCTGCGGCAAATGGCACACAAACTAGGAACGGCAAAATTTGATAGCGCATTTTTGCGCCCATTTGACGAGACGCTAGTATAATAGCGCCTTTTTCTTTGTGTGACATTTCCTCGTGGCATAGATCAATTCAAGTGATAGGTGAGAAAAACTATGTTAAATAAATTAATGAACAAAATTTTAGGAGGAACTGTGAATACAACAGATAATCAGGTTACTGCGCAAGTGAAAGCAGAGCCGACAGTAGCAAAAAACGCTACTCTTACAGCTGCGGCTGAAGGCGAGCAAAAACAAACGCGTCGCCGTACAAATACACGCCGCCCTGCTGGCGAAGGTCGTACGCGCCAACAAACAGCTGGTGAAGGTGCAACACGCCAACGCCGTACTACAAATACTCGCACAAGTGCGAATAGTGGTCGTACTAATACGACTCGCCGTACAAATACACGCCGCAATGCGGAACAAGGTGAAGGTCAAGAACGCAAAACTCGCCAAACTCGTGCACCGCGTGGTGAAAATACACGTAATACGCGTACTAATAATGGTCGCAATGGCCAAAATGGTCAGAATCGCAATAATAACCGCCCAAATAACCGTTCTACGGGTTGGAATAATCAAGAGGAACAAGTAGAATTAGTCGGTCGTACGCCAAATGGCGTCAACAAGGGCAAATTCCAAATCATCCCACTAGGTGGTCTTGGTGAAATCGGCAAAAATATGACCATCTTCCAATACGAGGACGAAATTATCGTTCTTGACTCTGGTCTTGCGTTCCCTAGTGAAGATATGCTTGGCGTAGACATCGTTATTCCTGATATGAGCTATATCATCGAGAATAAGGATCGCGTGAAAGCTGTCGTAATTACTCATGGTCACGAGGACCATATCGGCTCCTTGGCGTACCTAATGAAAGAAATTAGCTGCCCAGTATATGCAACAAATCTCGTTTGTGGCTTAATTGAAGGCAAGTTTAAAGAACATAAGGTATCTCCAAAATGTCTTCGTACGATTGCTGCCGGCGATGAAGTTCAAATTGGTCAAGTGACTGTTGGTTTCATCCAAACAAATCACTCCATTCCTGACTCCTGCGCTGTATACTTTAATACACCAATCGGAACAATTCTTCATACAGGGGACTTTAAAATTGACCAAACTCCTGTTGATGGCCGTTTGATGGATATGCACAAATTTGCTGAGCTAGGTAACAAAGGTGTATTAGCGCTCTTGTCGGATTCTACAAATGTAGAAAAACCAGGTACTACCGGCTCTGAAAGTTCCGTAGGCCCTGCGATTAAACAAGCTGTTGGAGAAGCAAAAGGCCGCGTTGTTTTGGCAACATTTGCATCCAACGTATCCCGTATCCAACAAGCTATTGATGCGGCGGTTATGTTCAACCGTAAGGTTGTAGTTATGGGCCGTAGCATGGTCAATGTTACAGAAATTGCCCAAGAGCGTGGATACTTGAATATTCCACCAAATATAATTATCGACGTTGATGTAATGCACAACTACACAGATGACCAAATCATGATCTTAACGACTGGTTCTCAAGGTGAACCGATGGCAGGCTTGTCCCGTATGGCAACAAGCAATCATCGTACTGTAGAATTGGCACCGAATGATACGGTTATCATTTCTGCTACACCAATTCCAGGCAACGAAGGTGCTGTAGGTAGAACTATCGATAACTTGCTTCGTTTAGGTTGTAATGTGGTATACGGTAAAGACCGTGGTATTCACGTATCTGGTCATGCGAGCCAAGAAGAGCTTAAAACAATGCTTAACCTTGTTCGTCCAGAATACTTTATCCCAGTTCATGGTGAGTATCGCATGTTGCGCCGTCATGGTGAACTCGGTGTTGCTATGGGTGTAGATCCTAAGAAGGTCCTTATCGGCGACAATGGTCAAATCTTTGAATTCGATAAAGATGGTGGTCGCAAAGGCGGTCGCGTACAAGCTGGCGCTATCTTTGTTGATGGTCTTGGTGTTGGTGACGTAGGTAATATCGTTATCCGCGACCGTCAACAATTGGCACAAGAAGGTATGGTTATCGTCGTTATGGCGATGGATAAAGCTTCCGGTACTATCGTAGCTGGTCCAGACCTCGTATCTCGTGGCTTCGTATACGTTCGTGACGCAGAAGAACTCATGCTTGCTGCGGAGCGCCGCGTAGAACAAGTTCTTGAAGATTGTGAAATGCAACGCATCAAAGATTGGACAACCATTAAGCAAAACGTACGTGACGCATTGGGTAAATTCTTCTATGATAAAACCCGTCGTCGTCCTATGATCCTGCCGATTATTCAAGACGTATAATCTTATATAATACAGAAAAGTACCGCACCTCATGGTGTGGTACTTTTGGCATTTTGAAAGAGAAATAAAAACTACCATTAATAGCATTGCTATCGCATTCGTCTACTATATGGGGTATTTGAAGTTACCCTTTTAAACTGTTATAATTAAAAGATACCAATCAATATATCTTCTTATGTAAGAATGGTGATTTATGAATAAAACAAATACAAGAGCGATGGTAGAAACTGCATTTGTTAGTGCTATAGGTGTTATCCTTAGTGCTATCAGTGTTTATATACCAACTTTCGCCTTTTTATCATTTTTTGTTACACCTGCGGCCATTGGCATAATTGGAACAAAATGGGGCCGCAAATATAGTATATCGGCAGCTATTGTTACTACTTTCTTAGCAGTAATTTTATTTGGACCATGGAATGGTATACCTGTTGGCTTATTTGCTGCGGTAGGTGTAGGAGTAGGAGAAGGCAATCGTCTTTCGTTGGGAACGATTAAACGGTTACTACTCCCTAGTATTGCTATGTTTATTGCTGTATTAGTAACTTTCATTGCACAAGCGTATATATCTGGTATTGACCTATCAATGATAGATATACAGATGACAGAGCAAGCTCGTATGATTGCTGACCAAGCATTACAAACGAATTCTAATATTACACAGGAACAAGCGGATTTATTTGTGAAAAATGTAGATAAGTTAGCTACCGGTTTGAAGGATGCGTTTTTTGTAGCTGTAGCTATAGCTGCAGTATCATATAGTTATATAACTATTCAGATATCTATATGGTTAGGCAAGCGGTTACATATCTCCATATCTCGATTTTTACCGATTGAAGAGTGGAGAATGCCTATCTGGAGTGCCGGTTTATATGCGTTAGGCATTATTGGTATATATGGTGCTCCACATATTAATATGAACTCTTCATGGGTCACAGCCATTAGTACTAATATATTACTTCTCGGTAGTTCTATGTGTTCTATTCATGGCTTTGCTGCTTTAGCAGATTTAATGAGTAGTTATCGCATGAGTAATAAATTGAAGTGGATATTACTTGGTGTATATGCCTTCTTCTTTGGACAAGCACTAGCGATATTTGGTGTTATAGATATGTTTTTAGATTTACGGACACGTTACAAAGCGCGTCAATAGTAATAGAAAGGAGGCCGTTATGAAATCCTTTCAACGGAGATGGAAAGGTTTAGAAATTACCATTGTTGCCGTTCTCGTATTATTGCTATTATTGTTGGCCTATTTAAATTGGGCTATTGCAATTTTAGCATTAATCATTGTAGTAGCGGCGTATTTGGTTAATTATAATACCCTTCATAACCGGCGTCGTTTAGCAAGAGAACAGTTTAGTGCGATGATGAAAAACGTCACACAAGCTTCTAACTTTGCTTTACAAAATTTGCCAATGGGGATTGTTCTTGTTAATAAGCAAGGCACCTTGGTGTGGAATAATAGTGTTTTCGCTGACTGGGTTAAGGTGGACTGGAATAAGCTCCAAAAAATGTCTGCGTTGTTACCTGGTTTCCGTATCGATAAAATTTGGGGTAAGTCCGGATATATGACGGAAAAATATGAAAATCGATACTTCCAAATTATTTATAAATTTATCGATCCTCGGGATACGCGATCAGATATTGATAGTGAAGATGAACTCGCGGAACATGCAGTGATGGCATTGTATTTCAAGGACATTACAGACTTAGAAAAAGCCCGTATTAAAGCGGAAGAGGGCCAGCCTGTATGGGGCATGATTCAGATTGATAATCTCGAAGAATTGACAAAAGGTCTTAGTGATCGTGAGTATACTAGTATTTGGACAGATATAAATAATATCATCATGGATGAAATTGACCGCTACGAAGGTTTTATTCGTAACTTCCAAGATGATATGTATACCTTTGCCATTTCTCGTGGTGCACTTCATGAGATGGAGGAAGATGGTTTTAAAGTGCTCGAACGAATCCGGAAAGTACCATCTCCTCGTCAAGTACCAGCTACGATTTCCATTGGTATTAGTGAAAATGTAGGCTCTGTGAAAGATGTATCTGGCCGTGCTCGTGCAGCCTTAGATATTGCATTAGGTCGCGGTGGTGACCAAGTGTGTATTATGGATGGTGAAAGTACGCGCTTCTTTGGCGGTAATACGGCAGGCGTTGAGAAGAATACGCGCGTTCGTGCTCGTGTTGTATCTCAAGCGATACATGAGCTTATGATTGATTCTGATAAGATTCTTATCATGGGGCATCAACGTGAAGACTACGATGCTTTAGGCGGTATTATTGGTGTAGCCGCCATTGCTCGAGCACTTGGTAAAGACGTGCGCATTGCGCTTTCAAAAGAAACTAGCGCCATCGATAAAATGGTGAATGTTCTTAACGAGTCAGAGTTCTGGCAAGAGAATATTATTACTGCAGAAGCTGCAAGAGTATGGGTAGATGCGAATACGCTCACTGTCGTGTGTGATACGCATCGTCAGGAAATGGTGGCGGCTCAAGAGGCGCTTGAAATCTCTGAACGACGCATCGTTATCGACCATCACCGTCGTGCAGCGGACTTTGTAGAAAACCCATTACTTACCTATTTGGAACCATCTGCATCGTCTACATCTGAGCTCGTAACAGAGCTTGTACAATATGCAGGTGTTCCTGTGAAACTTTCAAAAGCGGAAGCCACAGGTATTTATGCAGGTATCGTATTAGATACGAAGAACTTTGTTCAACAAACTGGTGCGCGTACCTTTGAGGCTGCAGCATTTTTGCGCCGTGCAGGAGCGGATATCGACAGAGTTAAACAATTGTTTATTGAAACTTTCGATTCTATCCAATTGCGTGCTAAAATGGTATTTGAAGCAAGTCGTACTGAAGGGATTGCTATTTCCGTAGCGCCTGAAGGTTTAAAGGATATGATGGCGTTGGCTGCACAAAGTGCGGACATGCTCATTAGTAATGAAGATATTGAAGCAGCCTTTGTACTATATTCCCTAAATGATGGCGGTATCGGCGTCAGCGCTCGATCCAAGGGCAAGGTAAACGTACAAGTTGTAATGGAAGCCTTGGGTGGTGGCGGTCATAGAACTGTGGCTGGTGCTCAATTACAAGGTATGACCATAGAGGAAGCGAAGCAGGCCATTTTGGAGCATGCTCTTGATGCGCTTCATTCCGCAGAACAAGAGGAGGAACAACAATGAAAGTAGTATTGTTAGAAGACGTTAAAAAAGTTGGTAAAAAAGGCGAAATCGTTGAAGTTAGCGATGCATATGGTCGCAATGTATTGATCAAAAAAGGTCTTGGTCTTGAAGGTACAGCAACTAATGTAAATAATGCGAAACAAAAACAAGAATCCATTGCTCATAATAAAGCCGTTGCAAATGACGAAGCTAAGATCTTGGCAGCTCAATTGACTAAGGTTGAAGTAACTGTAAAAGTTCGCATGGGCGAAGAAGGCCGTGTATTCGGATCCGTTACTGCTAAAGATATTTCCGATGCTGCTAAAGCTCAATATAAAGTAGATATCGATAAAAAGAAAATCGAAATCAAAGAACCATTGAAAACATTGGGCGTACATGACGTATTAGTTCGTGTTCATCCTGAAATTACAAGTACTATCAAGGTTAATGTAGTAGCCGAATAATAGTATTCACCATGCTCTTTGAGTATGGTGAATTCTTTTATCCATAGTGGTTGTGTGAAGGGGATTATCATGGATGTACGCATTCCACCGCATAATCTAGATGCGGAAAAGGCCGTTTTGGGGGCTTTATTAACTAATGGATCCAATATGGGTGCCGTTGTAGATACGGTGACGAGTATTCTTAAATCTGAAGATTTTTACCGCGATGCACATCGTATTATTTACGATGCTATTCTAGAAATCGTGCATGCCAATAAGACGGCTGATTTTATCACCGTTGGTGAAGAACTAGACCGTCGTAAGCGCCTTGATGCGGTAGGTGGTCTTGCTTATATTACATCTCTTGCGAATGAATCGGTTTCCTACAATGTTGAGGAACATGCGAAAATCATCAGCGAGAAAGCTCAGTTGCGCCGCCTCATCGATGCAGGGAATAAAATCGTAGGCATGACGTATGCTGGCGAAGATGAGCCGACGGCAATCCTCAATAAGGCAGAGCAAATGGTGCTAGACGTAAGCGGTCAAACTCAGTCTGAATCATCCTTTGCAGCCATTGGTGAAGTGGTTTTATCTAATCTAGATAAACTTAATGCACTGCAACAGCATGATGGTGCTATTACAGGCGTGCCAACAGGCTTTAAAGATGTGGACCACATTTTCAACGGCTTACAAAAATCTGACCTCATCCTCGTAGCAGCTCGTCCTGCGATGGGGAAAACAGCTTTCACCTTGAATATCGCTCAAAATGTAACGATGTTGTACGACAAGACGGTGGCGTTCTTTTCCCTGGAAATGGGCAAGGAACAGCTCGTTGGTCGTATTTTGTCCTCCGTGGCAGGTGTGAGTTCTGAAAAATTGCGCCGTGCGAACATGGATCCTGCTGACTGGGAAAAGGTTATTGCCGCAGCGGACCGCATGAGTAAATCCAAGCTCTTTATCGATGATACGCCGGGTCTTACCGTACAAGATATGCGCTCTAAATTGCGCCGTCTCAAGGTGGAACATGGCCTCGATCTCGTTATCGTCGATTATATTCAGTTGATGCAAGGTCGAAATGCTGGTAAGGGCAGTGAAAATCGTCAACAAGAGGTGTCCGAAATCTCTCGTAATCTTAAACTGATTGCTCGTGAATTTAACGTACCGGTTATCGCTTTGTCTCAGTTGTCTCGTAGTGTTGAAAGCAGACCAGATAAACGGCCTGTACTTTCGGACCTTCGTGAATCTGGTTCTCTCGAGCAGGATGCGGATATTGTTATCTTCTTGTACCGCGATAAATATTACGATGAAAACTCCGAAAAAGGGGACAATGCAGAAGTCCTTATTCGTAAACACCGTAATGGCTCCGTCGGTACCGTAGAACTCCAATTCGTTGGAGAATTAACACAATTTAGAGACGTAGAATTCCGAGACCTAGGGCCGGAACAATAATGAAAACTATCGTGGGGGGCCTATATTGATGGGGCCCCGTGACATAGCTACATTTTAATTAAAAAGAAAGGACTATACTTCTTTGCTCCTCGTGACCTGATGTCGCTGCATAAGTATAGTCCTTTCTTTTTATCACTGTAGATATGAAGGTGTCCCATCAATATAGTGGCACTCGATAGTTTTCGTTGTATTGTTTGGAGAAATGGAAATAGAAGTTTTGGGTTATGTTAGTAGAAAATAAGTCTTATTAAAGTGTATAATAGTACTAGATAGATTTTATAGTGTCGTACAATACGTAAGTATTGTGAGATGGAATATAAGGTTTCCATCCTATGTATGATGAATTTAACTATTAGTGGAAAACAAAATATTGAGTTTTATTTGTTGATGGTTGGATTAGGTGCTGCAGAGGCTTATAAATATAAGCGTATTAGGCTAGGTGTATTTGAGAGCCTGCATTATCATTTGTCCATGATAGATTTAATTGATGAATACCAATTGTCAAAGGACTTAAGGGAGATTGTTTTCCAAGGTATGGGCATGGAAGATATTGTTGATGCAGCAGAGTGGTTTGAAGACTTTGATTGGGAAGGTCATTTGCGTGATGCGATAGATTACTTGGAACTAGATTGTATATCTAGATTAATGGAGCCCTCATATCATACTTGTATTAATGATTTCAACTTGTTTGATGTACCTAATACGGATAGCGTTGATCATCTCTATATTTCTTTTATATCTCATCATAGTTTTGAGCAAATCATGATGATTTTTATGCTAGGATATACAGTGTTTTTGATTGAGTTAGGGGAGTATTGTGGTGATGCCTTTGATACTTTTAAACGTAACTACCTTACTAATCTTCGAGCTATAAACTGTGGCGAGTCTGAGGTTTTAAGTGATGCTCTTGAATTATTTGATTCTTGTGATAACCGAAAAGATTTTTTGAGCAATAAACGACAACAATTGTGGTTAAGAAAGATTTCTATAGACCTTAGGGGTTATTTTTGTAGGCTTAAAGAGTCTAGCATGGATTATAGTAGTGAAAAGGGATTAGTTTATTATAGAAGTCCTAAAGAAACCATATTGGGTTAAGTTATATGCGTACTTAAGAGTACCTACTATTAGATTTGATGTCTAATAGTAGGTACTCTTTTTATTTTTTATGCTCGAAATTTACTGTTATAATAACAAACATATGTTTGAAAATACTCTATATTTTTGTTATACTAATCATAGAAGTTTTTGTGTTCTAATTTTTGTAAAAGCCAGTTGTTTAGCGATTTAGGGAGGTGTTTGTATGGGTTCAGCTGATACGGATCGGCTGTATATGTGTATTGATTTGAAGTGTTTTTACGCGTCTGTAGAATGCGCCGATTTGGGACTGGATCCGTTTACAACACCTCTGGTGGTGGCCGATGGTTCTCGTGGCAAGGGGGCTATTACGTTGGCTATTTCGCCAGCCTTAAAAAAATTAGGTGTTAAAAACCGCAGTCGTCTCTTTCAGATTCCACCGCATATTGAGTATTTGACGGTGAAGCCACATATGAAGCGGTATATGCAGGTGTCTGCTGAGATTTATGGAACCTTGCTCAAGTATGTGGCGCCCGAAGATGTGCATGTGTACTCTATCGACGAGTATTTCATCGATATTACGCCCTATTTACCACTATATAAAAAGACGCCTCGTCAGTTGGCGCAGATGTTGCTTGATGCGGTGCTAGTGGCAACGAAGATTTATGCCACCGTTGGAATCGGAACAAATTTGTTTCTTGCTAAGATTGCCCTTGATATTTTGGCGAAACATGCGTCTGATTTTATAGGCTATCTTGATGAAAGCCTTTTTAAAGAGACAATCTGGTATCATCAGCCTTTGACCGATATATGGCAGATTGGTAAGGGCATAGCTAATCGTTTGCATAAGTATGGTGCTTATGATTTACATGGTATTACCATGATTCCAGAAGCGAAGTTGTACAAGGAGTTTGGCATTAATGCAGAGCTCATCATTGACCATGCTTGGGGCCGTGAGCCTTGTACGATTGCGGATATTCACGCGTATCGCCCCATTAAGCACTCTATCTCGCACAGTCAGATTTTGTTGCGCAATTATACCTATGAAGAGGCATGCGTGCCTATGCGTGAAATGGTAGAGTCCTTGGTGTTAGAGCTTTTACAAATTAAAGGGGTTACAAATCATATCTATGTTCATATCGGCTATGCTAATGAAATGATGCGCTCTACAGGAGGTTCTAAAAAGCTTAAGCAGTATACAGATTCTCTACAGACCTTGACGACGGCGGTTATTAAATTATACGAGCAGCATTGCCATAAGAATGAGCTCATACGGCGTATAGGGGTCAGCTTTGAGGATTTAGTCAATCGTTCCGCCATACCGCAAGAGGAGGACTTATTTAATATTCTTGCTACCGATACAGAGGAAAAGGAACGCCAAGTACAAGAAGCTATGCTATCCATTAAGGAACAGTTTGGTAAGAATTCTATATTGCGTGCCTCTAGCTTGCAGGAGGAAGGAACTATGCGATTTAGAAATACCTTGGTAGGCGGGCATAACGGGGAATAAATAGTGTAATGGATATATTGGGAATAGATTAGTCGCATAAGGGGAGGTATACATTAATGAAACATCGTATGTCTCGTTTACAACGGGCAAAACAATTTATGCCCTTTGCGGCATTGAGGGGCTTTGAAGCATTATTAACTGCTGTAGCAAGGCCAAAAGAAGATCGGGCAGAGTTGTCAGAGGATCAAATAGATGAGTTAAATACAGTTTTACAATCTGTACGTTGTGGGGAATGGGTACGAATTGTTTATTACAACAAACAAAAATATACGGAGCTTATAGGCGTTGTTGATATGATTAGTGAGCAATTACAAATTCTCTCTGTACAAGGGACTGTTATTCCTTTCAGATATATTAAAGAGCTGAACTTGTATGATATATAAATATAAATGATGGCTTTTACTGTGTATGGTAAATAGACTAGAGTTAAGAAATAATTAGGTATACAATAGTATCATGGGTAAATATAGCTTGATAAAGATTTCTTGCATTTTATTGACTCTAATATGCCTATATAATTTTTCGTGTTTCTTGACTTAGAAAGGCGGTGTATGTAATGCATGATGTCATATCATTACTTATCAATCGCTATGATTTTTTCCTCCAGCTATTATGGGAGCATATAGAAATTTCAGTATTAGCTTCTGTTGTTGCGATCATTATCGGCGGATTGTTGGGTGTTCTTATATACGAATATAAAAGGCTAGCTGCGCCAGTTATGGTAATGGTCAATTTCCTATATACGATTCCTTCTATATCGATGTTAGGTCTCTTATTGTATGTATCCGGTGTCGGTAATACGACCGCTATTATTGCATTGGTTATATATGCTTTATTACCGATGGTACGAAATACATTTACTGGTCTTAACCAGATTGATCAAGCCATGTGTGAAGCGGGGATTGCATTAGGGCTCACGCGGATTCAACGTTTGTGGAATATAGAGATTCCTTTGGCTATGCCGACGATTATGGCTGGTATACGGACTATGCTCGTTATGACCATTGCCTTGACAGGTATTGCATCCTTTATTGGTGCTGGTGGTTTAGGTGTGGCGATTTATAGGGGCATTACAACGAATCAAAGTGCTTTGACGATTGCCGGTAGTCTACTGATTGCACTATTAGCCATTACGGTTGATGCGCTCTTTTCTCTAGGTGAAAGAGTAACGCGTATTAGCCCTCATATGAAGCGTTATACGATTATATTTGTTTCGATTATGACGCTAATTGCAATGGGTATAGGTGGCTGGGCTATGTATTGCCGTCATGTGAAGACCGATGTTATTCATATTGCAACGAAACCTATGACGGAACAGCTTATTTTGGGGAATGTTTTAAAAGAATTAATCGAGAAGAAGACTGATTTAACCGTAGAGGTTACAGAAGGTGTAGGCGGTGGTACATCCAATATTCAACCAGCTATGCTTTCTGGCCAATTTGATATATATCCTGAATATACTGGTACGGCTTGGTCTGCTGTGCTGAAACGTACAGATGCTTATGATGAAAGCCTATTTAATGAGCTTTCACAGGCCTACAAAGAGAAATATAATTTTGAGTGGGTCGGCATGTACGGCTTTAATAATACCTATGGCATAGGGGTGCGTAATGAAATCGCTCAGAGTTATGGCGTAAAAACATATTCCGATCTTGCTCGTATAGCACCATCCCTAACATTAGGAGGGGAATATGATTTCTTTGGCCGTGAGGATGGCTATGCTGGATTACAACGTGTGTATGGCATGAGCTTTAAAGCTACTAAAGATATGGATATAGGACTAAAATATACGGCTATTAGTCGTGGTGAGGTGGATGCAATGCCGATATTTACAACTGATGGACAATTAAGTATGGCGCCAATTACGGTGTTACAAGATGATAAACATTTATATCCATCCTATATGGCTGGTAATGTGGTGCATAGTGAAGTGTTAATCGCTCATCCCGAACTGCGGCCTGTATTAGAAAGTTTAAATCATACGATTACAGATCAAGAGATGGCAAAGATGAATTATGCCGTTGAAACGGAACATCAATTACCAGCTGATGTAGCACATCAATTCTTGGTAAAACGAAACTTGATATAAACTGAATATAGTTAGATCTAAAGTAAATAAAATTTGATATATAGTGAATATAATTTTGTATTGACATTTAATCTCCTTTAATGTAATATAAACATATGAACAGATATTCATATAAATAAAAATATCTGATGAATAATGTTTAGGAACATATATAACAAGATATGAAACAAGATATGTCTAATAAGTATTAGAAATAGACAATAAATTAACTTATAATACAGGATAGAAACTTTCACTATTATCAAAGGAGATATCATGGAAGAAACATTATTGTTGAAGGATTTGAACTGTCCGAACTGCGCAGCAAAAATTGAAGATCGTATCCGTAAAATGGATGTGGTAGAGACTGCAAATTTCACAATTGCTACACATCAATTAAAATTAACCGGCTCTTGGGAAGACCGTGAAGCGCTTAAACGTGACATTCAAGATATTTGTGATGCCATCGAAGAGGGCGTAACCGTAGCGGATTACGAGCGTAAATCTAAAGCGGCTATGGATGATCATGGTCCTGACCAGGATCGTGGTAGTGATGCTGTAACAATTGTAGTCATCGTAGCAGGTTTGTTATTCATGATTTATGAAGTTTTGTCATCCTTTGTCCCATCCATCGGCTTGCCAGAGAGTATTGAAACTCCAATTTACTATATTGCCTATATCTTACTTGCGTTCCCAGTATTGCGTATCGCAGGTCGTAATATCTTAAAAGGTCAAGTATTTGATGAGAACTTCTTGATGTCTATCGCTACATTGGGCGCCATTGCAATCGACGCATTGCCTGAAGCAGTAGGCGTTATCTTGTTTTACCGTATTGGTGAGTTCTTCGAAGAAAAAGCAACTGATCGTAGTCGTACAGAAATCATGAACGCTGTCGATATGCGTCCTCAAGAGGTGCGCGTTGTAGACACAGGCTGTGGTGGTGAAATCGTAGTTATGGCTCCTGAAAAGGTTGAAGTAGGCTGGACTATCGAAGTTCGTCCTGGTGATTTAATCCCTCTAGACGGTACAGTTCTTGAAGGTGAAACTCGCGTTAACACAGCTCCTGTAACAGGTGAGCCTGTACCGGTTCGCGCTGTACCTGGCACTCAACTTATGTCTGGTTGCATCAACGAATCTGGCCGCATTACGATGCGTGTGGACAAGGTTCTTGAAGAATCCATGGTTACTAAAATTCTTGATGCCGTGGAAAATGCAGCATCTTCTAAACCTAAAATCGACCGTTTTATCACGCGTTTCGCTCGCGTATACACACCAATCGTTGTAGCTTTTGCATTGGCTGTAGCTATCATTCCGTCCCTTATTACAGGTGAATGGCATAAATGGATTTACACAGCCTTAACATTCCTCGTTATTTCTTGCCCATGTGCATTGGTGCTTAGCGTGCCACTCGCATTCTTCTCCGGTATCGGCAATGCGTCTAAACACGGTATCTTGCTTAAAGGTGGTCGCGTTATCGAGGCGTTGGCTAATGTGAAAGCAGTAGCTCTTGATAAAACTGGTACTATCACATCTGGTGAATTTAAAGTACAAAACGTAGAAACTGTAGGCTCTCATGTGAGCAATACTCAATTGTTGTCCATGGCGGCAGCTATCGAAGCCGTTTCTACGCATCCAATCGCAACAAGCATCGTTTCCGAAGCAAAGGCACAAGGTATCGTTGTAGAAGCGTCTGACTTTGTTCAAGAATTAGCAGGCGAAGGTATGGTTGGCACCGTTGATGGTCAACAAGTCCTCGTTGGTAATCGTCGTCTCATGGAACGCTATAATGTGCAAGGCTATCCAACAGAAGCTGCTGCATACGGCACAGAAGTACTAGTAGTAGAAGGTAATGTATACCTCGGTCGCATTATTATCGCTGATGAAGCTCGTCCAGACTCCGCAGCGGCTATCGCTGATCTTAATGGTCAAGATATTAAAACGGTTATGCTTACAGGTGATGCTGAAGCAAGCGCTAATTATATTGCCAAAGAAACTGGGGTAAGTGCCGTTCGTGCTCAATTGTTGCCACAAGATAAATTGTCCGTTGTACAAGATATTCGCTCTGAATATGGTCCAACCATGTTCGTAGGCGACGGCATCAACGATGCGCCAGTGCTTGCTGGTGCTGACGTAGGTGGTGCGATGGGTAGCGGTGCTGATGCGGCTATCGAAGCGGCAGACGTTGTATTCATGCGTCCATCCTTGACTGCTATTGCACATATCCTTGACTTGTCCAAAGCGACGTTGCGCGTAGCATGGCAAAACGTAGTATTCGCTATTGCCGTTAAAATTCTTATCATGGCACTAGGTCTTATGGGCTATGCATCCATGTGGTGGGCGGTATTTGGTGATACTGGCGTATCCATTCTTTGTATTTTGAACTCTATTCGTATCTTACGCCGTTAATTTGGTGAAAGTAATCTTATAGATTAATGCAGAAATATAACAAATGACATGATTCTGATTTGACAGAGTAGGATAAAACAAATAACCTCTATATTAGCGATAAGCCAGTATAGAGGTTATTTTTATAAGATTTAACCTAATGATATATTGCTGATTATTTGTTTGCATGCTTACTCACTGTAAGTTTTAGTGGTTTAATCTTTTGGTGGATTTTTTAGTTTAGCAGCTTTATTAATCTATCTGTTTGCTAGATTTTTTTGTAGATTTGATATAAGAATAGTTTTGAGATGCTTTTAACATATACAGTTGTGCATTGTTAATAGACATAAAGCGGTTTATGTATATACTATATAAACAAAACTTTCACAATTGAATTGAATAATAGCTATAAAATAGTATATAATTTATTAGATGATTACTATATGTTCGTTGGAAGGAGGGATAGCATGATCACGGTGTACAAACACATAGAAGAAGAGTTGGTTTCAGACTGCACTGTATCAGATGCCACAAAAGGTTCTTGGGTAAATTTGGTGAACCCAGACCCCGATGAGTTGTCCCTCATCAACATTTTGACGGAAATTCCAACGGACGTTTTAAAGACCGCTCTCGATATGGAAGAACGTTCTCACGTGGAATTAGAGGATAATTATATTTTCGTGGTTATCAACATTCCTGCGATTCGCGGTAATGATATGTACGATACGGTGCCGCTCGGTATTTTTTTGACGCCTGATTTCTTCATTACTGTATGTCTTGAAGAGTCCGAGGTGTTATATCCGTTCATTTCAAACCAACTGTCTACATTCTATACATATAAAAAGACGCGGTTCTTGTTCCAAATCTTGTACCGTACAGCCACATTGTTCTTACGTTATTTGCAACAAATCAATCGCCGTACCGACGATATTGAAGTTCAGTTGCGTCATACAACGAAGAATAAAGACTTCTTCCAACTATTGGAATTACAGAAATCCATGACATACTTTACCTCTGCGTTGCGTACGAATGGAACTGTTATGGAACGCCTATTGCGCTTGCGTGGTCACAGCACTTATAGACATTTGCTTAAAATGTATGAAGAGGATGAGGATCTTTTGGAAGACGTTATCATCGAGAATAAACAGGCCATCGAGATGGTTGAAATGTACTCTAATATCTTGATGAATATGATGAACGCCTTTACATCGATTATCTCAAATAATCTTAATATGGTGATGAAAATGTTGGCGGCCCTCACGATTACTTTGGCGGTGCCCACAATCATATTCAGTCTGTGGGGAACGAATGTGGCGTTGCCCTTCCAGGATGATCCGAATGGATTCTACGAAGTAGTAGGTATTTCCGTGGTGTGTTCTATCATTGCTATCATCGGCATGTGGAAAAAAGACCTATTCTAACATATATGACAAATAACTAATAGATTAGGGCAATACTAAATGTTAAATACAAATGAAAAAGCTGGCTGTAAGTCAGCTTTTTTGCTTGCTTATGTATTATATTATTGCTTATTTACGTATTACGTTGTTGCTTATTATTAGACCAATTTGATATAATAGTACCGTTATGGAGAGGTGTCCGAGTGGTTTAAGGAGCTGGTCTTGAAAACCAGTGACTCCGCAAGGGGCCGTGGGTTCGAATCCCACCCTCTCCGCCACATAATAAAGCCCTCTAGGTTTATGCCTAGAGGGCTTTTCAATCTTTATTCACTATGGTATGCTATCGATATATTTATTAGGTTTTCTGTAGAAAGGAGCTCGTATGAATCGACTTAGTTTCTCGCGAACTCAGATTTTAATTCTCCTTAGTGTGTGGCTCACGTTCTTGTTGAGCTTTGTTATGCGCTTGTCTTGGGCATCTGTTATGCCTATCCTCAATGAGGCGTTGCATTTCACAGCTAAGATGGGGGCTCAACACATTTCGGCCTTTTACTTTGGTTATGCGTTAACGGTACTGCCAGGTGGTATTTTAGCGGATAAAATAGGTTACAGACGTACCATATTGTTTAGTTTAATCGGTATGGCCGCTGTAACGGCTTTGATGAGTACCATTACAGACTATACCATGGCTTGGGGTTTGCGCTTCTTATTAGGGGTTATGTCTGGTCCTGTACAAGCTTCTTGCTTGAGTGCTATCGGAGATCACTTCGGTCCGAATCAACGGGGTGCGGCCGTAGGTATCTTTATGAGCTGTACGTCCTTTGGTATTACTACGGTAAACCTTTACGCACCATATGTGGCGACACATTACGGCTGGCAAACGGCATTCCTTGCTACAGCAATCTTGCCATTGTTAGTACTTGTATTATGTTACTTCACGGTGCGTAAGCCGAGTGCAGAAATTCTCGCACAACGAGAAGCTGAGGCTTCTGAAGCGGCTGCTAAGCTTGGCGTAGGTCAAACGTCTTTAGTAGAAAACTTGAAGCACATCATTTCTAATCGTAACATTCGTTGCTTGGCTATTGCAGGCTTCTTCGCCACAGGTACGACTTGGGGCGTAACGCAATGGGCGAACTTATACATGGTTAAACAATTAGGTGTAACTGCTATCTATGCAGGCCAAGTCATGAGCGTATTCGGTACGGCTGCGCTCATTGCGAAACCAACGATCGGTATTTTATCTGATATTTTGCCAATTAAGAAGAACCATTTAGCGGCGCTCGTTATGTTCTTATTTGCGCCCGCTTTAATCTTGTTTGCAAGTACGGCAAATCCAAACATGCTCTTTGTAACAGGTCCAATCCTCGGTATTGGTGCCTTTATGCATAGTGCGTTGACTAATGCTCTTGTAGTTCAATCGGCAGCACCTCATTTACGCGGCACTACAGCGGGCTTTGTAAACTTGTTTAATCAAATTGGGGCTCTCTTGGCACCACTGCTCTTGGGCAATGTCCTCGTAATGACGGGCAGTTACCAAATGTCCTTGATGTCTATCGCTATAGCACCTATTATCGGTGCATGCGCATTGTTCTTTATTCGTCTTAAATAATATAAAAGGATCCGTAAATAAACTGCCTTTCTAAAAATTGTATCTAATTGGAGGGCAGTTCAAAATGGGTCCTTTTTGTAATTAATATGTATATTGTGTATGGTGTTCTTTTATTATATGATTGAGTCATATTACAGGAGGAATGTAAATGGAAATCATCTGTTTTGGCGATAGCATTACGCGTGGCTATGATGTACCCTATGGACGCGGTTGGGTCGAAATCTGCGATGCTTCCATAGAGAACGTTAATTTTACAAATTATGGTGAAGATGGCTGCTCCGTACAGGGGATGATATATAATATTGAAAATTGGGCGGTTACTGCTGTATCCGATCCAACACGTCATATTTTCTTGATGTGTGGCACTAACGATATTTTACAAGGTCGAGATAGTACCTATGTGTACAAGACTTTAGTGAAAGCTATTGAGCTGGCTAGTACAAAAGGGATGGTAATCATCGGTTTAGAAACTCAAATTGATAGCGATATGGATGGATTAGATCTCGTTGTACGAGAGGTTAATGAACAGCTAAAAGCTTACGCAGCGGAGCATAATATTAAGGTCATAGATTTCTATACCACCTTGTTTGAAGCGGATCAAATTGGACAAATTGTCTTTGCTGGAGAGGTACACCCCAACGAGCGCGGTTATCGATTAATGGCGTATAAGGCATTAGAGGTCTTTACGCGATTATAACG
Source organism: Veillonella parvula DSM 2008 (assembly GCF_000024945.1). Lineage (NCBI taxonomy): Bacteria > Bacillati > Bacillota > Negativicutes > Veillonellales > Veillonellaceae > Veillonella > Veillonella parvula. The sequence continues at coordinate 1,921,545 of NC_013520.1, read as the reverse complement.
GCACTATAATACGACTGTAACGGGACTATAATGTAACTGTAATATAAAGAACATAAAAACTCCCCTAATGAGTTGCCTCATTGGGGGAGTTAGTGATTTATAGTCTTTTGTGCTAGCGAAAGTTGGGGGCTTTCACCAGATACAATTAAATTCGTAACGAATTATTTTTTAGATTTAGTAGATACTTTATTGTTGGACACTTTAGCAGATTGTGCGATTGCATATGCAGTGCCTTTTACTAAATCAGAAGCTTCAGCAGTGTTGCCAGATACGGTTACAGCTGCTACAGTGTCTTCGGTTACTGCGAATAATGCAGTTGCGTAAGGGTGTTGCGCACCATTTGGTACAGTTACAGCACCGGATTTAACAACGATGTAACGACCGTTATTGTTGAAGATATCGTAATGAGCTGCTTGTTTTACACCATCATAGCTTTCATTGTAAGCGAACAATGCAGCTACTTCACCACTTGCTACTTGACCAGATTGTTGCATGGAACGCAATTTAGCAGCTGCTACAGCTGTTGGTTGAGTCATGTTTACAGTGATGCGCAAAGAATTGTTGTTTACAACTGCTTCAGTGATTACGTTTGTAGAGAATACATTCGCAACACCGTTGCCAGCACGGTTGTAAGAGCTAGCAGTTTTCACTTGGTAGCCGTTAGTGTATGCAGGCAAGTCATATGTGTAAGTTTTACCATTTAACAACAAGTCGAAAGCGTTCAATTGGTTAGCTTTGTAGCGAGAAACGTAGGAACTGCCGTTGCCATTAGCTGTTACGGAGTTTACAGTTTCTTGGTATACAGGTTGGGCTTCAGTAGGGATAGGATCCATGATTTGAAGACCTACAGCTGTTGTTTGAGGTGCCACAAAGATTGGATCACCTAATTCTTTAGATACAGGCATTTGTTGAGCCATATCGCCTGCTGTATAAGGCACTGCTGGCAATGGTTTGTAACCAGGACGTGGTGCACTTGTGGCATAACTAGTTTGGTAAGCTGGCGTAGCCGCTTGTGGTGCAGGATAAGAATATTGCTCTGCTGAAGCACGTTCGTAAGCGCGTGCATTAGCATCGATAGTTGCAGCAAAAGCAGAGAAAGACATTGTTGTCGCTGCAAATACTGCAAAAGCAGTTGCTAAATGTTTTTTGTTCATAATAATTTACTCCTAAATACATGATTTTACAAATAACACAGATACTAACTTGTATTATATAGGAATTCATGCTAATTGTAAATAAAATATAAAATATTATCTTAATTATAAATAAATATAATCAGATGAGTCAAATATTGTACAATTAGCCATAGAATGTCATATTACTATATAATAATAATCAGTATAGTAATTTATTATATCGAAAAATTTCGTTTAATGCTATATCTAATTCGTATAGTGCTACAATTAATTTGTGTAGTGCTATTCTAATGCGTTAACTGATATGAGCAATATACATTTGTGGATTATATCAATTGAGATGGTGAAAGTTTCACTAGGGAGGTCTCATGAGTATTAGCGTCTATTATGGACGAGCTGGATCAGGCAAGACGCGCGCCGTATATGAGCGCATACGTCAGGTCATGACAGACTGTCCAGGGGAACCAATAATTTTGCTCGTTCCTGAACCTGCCACCTATCGGGTGGAACGGGAGCTAGCTGAATGTATGCCTGAGAAAGGCTTTACTACGGTTCGCGTCGTAGGCTTTGGTCGTTTGGGTTATCAGGTATATCAATCGATAGGCTCAAAAGGGGTCGGTCAATCAAGTTTATCAAGCTTTGGCCGGTCTATGTTGTTGCGCCTTGTAATGAAACGAAAGCAAAAGGAACTGGGGCTGTTAGAACAGGCTACAAAGCGGCTTGAGTTTTCCTCCGTATTGCAACAGCTCTTTTCTGAATTCCGCGCCTTTCGTGTAGGCCCTGATGACCTAGAACGAGGGGCAGAGTTTGTTAAAAATAATGTATTACAAAAGAAATTGCGCGAGCTAGCTATTTGTATGTCTGCTTATGAAGAGGAACTCAGTCGCCATGGGGAGCGCGACATCGATCCTATCATGGAAATCGTAGAGGCTTTGCCACAATCTCCTCTCATGGAGAATAGTCACGTCTTTATCGATGGTTTCCATTGGTTTACGCCAACACACTATGAGTTGATTTATACCTTGTTTGACTTGTCGAAGGAGGCCGTTATTACTATCGATTTACCGATGGCTCCAAAGGCGTTAAATCTAGCTCGTCGAGGGGAGCATCTCTTCAGCCGCCCTTTAGAGATTTACGACACCTTAGTCGCTCGTTATGGCTCTAGTATCAACTGGGTTGGCTTTGACGGGAAACGAGGCCCTCAAATCGTTCGAGAGTTAGAGTCTAATTACTTTATTAGCCCTAGTAAGAAAAACTCTACAGATGAAACGATTCCGCTTATTCGAGGCTATAACCGGGAACGCGAAGCAGATGCGGTAGCTCGTGGTATTTTAGCCTATGTAGAATCATCTGAAGAGGCTCGTTACCGAGATGTATGTATCATGCTTCGCGAGTCTGAAACCTATGGTGACACCTTAGAAAAGGTCTTTACTCGCTACGGTATTCCGCACTTTATCGACCGTCAGCGGCCTATGAAAAACCATCCGTTAGGCGAGCTGTTGACGGCCCTCTTTGATATCGTGCGTCATAACTATAGTCGAGACAGCATGTTCCTCTTGCTCAAGACGGATTTGATGCCTCTCACTCGTGAGGCTGTAGATGAGTTAGAGAACTACGTTCTCGAGTTTGGTATCGACCATTATAAATGGGAACGTGAAAGCTGGCCGTACCTACGAGGCTTTTATGAGGGGCAAGATGAAGAAAGCCACTTAGATGCACCACGCAGAGCACGTGTAAACAAAGCAAGACAAACCATTATGGATGTTCTATCTCCGTGGTTTGATTTTGCGGCTTATAGTGATGGACATACGGGCGCAGAATGGGGAGCTCAATTATATGGCTTGTTAGAAACATTGCAAGTGCCAGAGCGCCTCTATGAATGGGTGAAGGACGCAGAAACTGTAGGTGATCAAGAATCCAAAGCTAGCCATGAACAGATGTACAATGCGGTCCTTTCCTTTATAGATGAAATTTCTATGGTCATGAAGGACGAAATATTGACCTTGGATGAAATGATGTTACTTCTCGAAGAAGGTTTGAGTGATGTCAATTATTCTATGATTCCGCCGTCTTTAGACCATGTGGTGATCACCACTATCGAACGTGGTTACAGCCAGTGGTGGCCTAAGGTGTTCGTAATGGGCCTCAACCAAGGTGTGTTCCCTCAAAGTATGGGCGACGAAGGGCTCATCAAGGATAAGGAGCGTCAAGAGTTGGCCAATGCAGGCATTACCTTAGCAGAAGGTGCCTTGCCGAAGGCTTTCAACGAGAATTTCCTATTATACCTCGCCATGACACGGGCATCCGATTCGTTGACCTTGTCCTATGCGGGCTCTGGTGAGGATGGAACTGGTCTTGAGCCATCCCTCGTGGTGAAACGATTAGAATCCCTTGGGTACGTAGATCAGACGGTAGAGATTCCTCTCTCCATTGCACCTGATACAGAGGCGGATTATGTATGGCGACCACTCCAAAGTCTGTCATTATTGTCGGAGCGCTGGGGGGCGCTCTTTAGTGGTTATGAGGTCAATCCTCTTTGGTGGGGCCTCTATAACTGGGCTCGTGAAAGCGAAACCTATCGTTCTCGTTTAGCGGAGGTGTCACGTGGCATTCGAGATAACAACGATGTGCCTGTCATTACGCAGGATTTAGTGAATGGGCTGTTTTTATCTAAAGGCTATATGTCTGGTTCTGTGACGCGCCTTGAACGATACCAACAATGTCCGTTTAAGTTCTATGCTCAATATGGTTTAAAATTAGAACCGCGTCCAGTACGCTCCTTTGGTGCTCCTGAAATCGGTACGTTCTTGCATGCGAATTTAGAGCGCTTAGGTAATTATCTATTAGAAAACAACAAGCAATGGCGTGACCTCGACGAAGAGGAACAAGCAAATCTATGCCGCACCGTGGCAGACGAAATCTTGCAAGAGAATCAACTGGGTGAAGAAACGAGCGATGCCTACCAAAAAGCCATCGAGCAACGTGTACAGAGAACATTACATGTGACGGTAGACCGTCTCGTAGAATGGTCAAAGCGCAGTGATTTTGATACGAAGTATTTAGAACAAGACTTTGGTCGTCAAGGTGGCTGGGACCCTATTCGAGTCCCTCTTGGTGAAGACCGTTACTTGCGCCTCATCGGGCAAATTGACCGCATCGACGAATATACACGGGGTGGTCAAACGTATGGTATGGTTATCGACTACAAATCGGGTGGCGCTCATGTGACGGCCCAAGATGTGTATTATGGCCTTAAACTGCAGCTCATGACCTATCTGCTGGTGTTAGAATCCGCTTATGGTAAAACACATGGCGGATCTATGTCCCCTGCATCGGTGGTTTACTCTTACGTGAAGAACCCGAAAATCCCTGCTGATGCGCCTATATCTTATGAAGATGCTGTTTCGTTGGCTAATGAAAGCGATGCTTGGCAAAACAGTGGGTACTTCTCCGATGATATAGAGCTGTTGACGCATATTGACAATAAGTTTTTGTCCTATGGTTCTAAGCGAGGGCCTTATGTGCCGATTGCGACGAAAAAAGATCAAACCATTTCCAGCAGAGACTTGCGGAAGGTTAAGTCTACAGGCGAATTTGACGTAATGTGCCGCTATACAAATCACGTGATGGCTGAGACGGGCCGTCACATTGGGGAAGGGCAGTTCCCGATAAAGCCATATCAATTAAATGGCTTTAGACCTTGTACATACTGCGATTACAGAACGGTATGTCGCTTTGACTCTAGCCGTAATCGATATAATTATTTGTCTAGATTGTCTGAAGACGATGCATTAGAACGGATGAAAGAGGTCTTAAGCGACGGAAATGACGCAAACAACAGTAACGACAGAAATAACAGTAGCAACGGAAATAAAAGTAATGTAGCAAGTATTAGTAATAAAGGAGGTGAAGACCATGGGTGTTAAATGGACGCCAGAGCAGGAGTCTGCCATCATAGCGCCTAAGGACTCCTCCTTAGATAATCAGACCTTACTTGTTGCGGCTGCTGCCGGTTCAGGTAAGACGGCGGTCCTCGTAGAACGCATTATTACGCGCCTTAAGGATATGGATAATCCCTTATCCGTTCAAGAACTCATGGTTGTAACTTTCACAAAGGCGGCCGCTCAAGAGATGAGCGCTCGTATTGGACTTGCCTTGGCTAAAGCCATGGAATCCACTGAGGATGCGGCAATGCAAGAACGCCTTGAACGACAGCTTAACCTATTGCCGTCTGCTCATATTTCTACCTTGCACTCTTTTTGCCAATGGGTAATCCGGTCCTATTTCTACAAGCTCGATATTAATCCAACGGCTCGTATCGGCAATGAAGCAGAAATGGCGTTGTTACAGCAAGAGGTATTAGCCGATTTATTAACTAAATCCTATGAAGAGGGCCTTTATAATATCTATGAGCTAGCGGACTTCTTCAGCGACGATAAATCCGATGCGGGCTTAACGGCAAAGATTATGTCTTTATATAATTACGCCATGTCCCTTGCTAATCCCGATGGATGGCTAAGAAAAGCCTTGGAGCCTTATAAAGAGGCGATGAACATAAACCCTAGTGATACGATGTGGGGCGAATATATGTGGTCGAATCATTTAGCTGTTATCGACCGTATTCGGGAGCGCTTAGGGCGGATGGAGCAAATTTTACTTAATCCCGTAGGTCCTCATAAGTGGCAAAATATATACGATAATCAACTGGCTGCACTAAGTATGCTTTCAGCAGCTCAATCTTGGAATGATATGGGCGATGCTTGTAAGCATATGGATACTTTTATTAAGGATCAATTCCGTATGGGTTCAAAAGAGGCACAAGTTTATGACCCTATTTTGGTAGCAGAGTTTAAATCTTTGGGAGTTCAAAATAAAGATGACCTCAAAGCCATGCAAACCGCTATATTCACCGTTCCGGAAGCTACCTTGCAAGAGCAGTTTAAGGCTCAATATCCAATCATAGAAGGTCTTGTAGAACTGACGATTGCTTTTCATAAAGCTTATAGAGACATGAAGCAAGAGCAAGGCATCATGGATTTCAGCGATCTTGAGCATTTATGCTTGGCTCTTCTCGTTGAGCCTGGCACAGAGGATGACCCTCAGCCATCTGAAGTGGCAAAGGAATTGCAAGATACTTTCAAAGAAATCATGGTCGATGAATACCAAGATACGAACGGCGTTCAAGAGACGATTATCAACTTGATTTCTCGCGTCGATAATAGGTTCTATGTGGGGGACGTGAAGCAGGCCATTTATAGCTTCCGTATGGCCGACAGTTCTCTATTTATGGAGAAGTACAATACTTACGGTGGTACTGATGCGGTAGAACGACGTATCGACTTGGCGAAAAACTTCCGATCTGACGCAAATATTTTGGCTGCTACGAACTTTTTATTCTATCAAATCATGACGGAAGACGCGGCAGAGCTTAATTATACAGAGGCTGAATCGCTCATTCCTGGCCGCATCGTAGAGGATGTACCAGAGGATTGGGTTGGAGGCGACGTGGAATTGCAGCTCTTAGATGTGAGTAAGGATACCCTTGGTGCTAGTGAAAGTGACGAAGATGAAGGGGATGACCCTGAAAACAACGAGCGTGAGCTAGATTTCATCATTCAAAAAATCAAGGAAATCCATGCTGCTAAGAAACAGGTGCAAAATCCCGATGGTACATTTCGTCAAATCGAATGGCGAGATTTTGCTATTTTGCGCAGATCCTTAGCGGGCTGGGGGACGCGTGCCGTAGAAGCCATGCGTCAAGCGGGGATTCCTGCGGTTGTAAATGAGCGAGACGGTTACTTTGAAGCACAAGAGATTCAACTTTTATTGGCATTGTTATCCATCATAGATAATCCGGAACAAGATTTGCCGATGGCTGCCGTATTGCACTCCGGCCTGGTAGGCCTTGATGCGAACGAACTAGGCGCATTGCGCCTGTCTGGTGAGGGTTCCCTATGGTCGCTCATGCCAGCCTATGCAGAAGTGGCTCAAGATGAGCGCTTATTAGCTTTCATTGGCCATATGGAGCGGTGGCGCACTTTGTCGCGTCGTCACGGTGTGACCGATTTGCTATGGGATATTTACGAATCCCAAGACTATGTAAACTATGTAGGGGCTATGCCGAATGGCCTCGTCCGCCGCGCGAATGTGCTCGCCTTATATGATAGAGCTAAGGGCTATGAAGCTTCAGGCTTCCGCGGGCTCTTTAGGTTTTTGCGCTTTGTGGAAAGCTTGCGCGACAGCAACCAAGATATGCCACTTGCCAATGTGGTGAGCGAGGCAGATAATGTGGTGCGCCTAATGACTATCCATAAGAGCAAGGGCCTTGAATTCCCTGTAGTATTTTTATCTGGTGTACAAAAAAGATTCAATATGATGGACTTGCGTTCAGAGCTTCTTATCGATAAAAATGCAGGCCTTGGTTTGAAAGGATATTTTCCAGATATTCGAGTGTCCTTCCCGACCATGCCCTGGTTCTATGTGAAAGACGTAAAAGAGGCGGCCCTCAAGGCGGAGGAGCAGCGCATTCTTTATGTTGCCTTGACACGGGCACGAGATAAGCTATTCATGACAGGCTTTATTAAAGGCTTTAAAAATTCTAAAGGTGTATTAAGCACCATGGGTGAGCTCATTAAAAATGCGGCTTCCGTAGAAACTCAACAGTTACCGACAGATATTATCACACAAGCTAATACCTATCTAGATTGGATGATGATGGGCTTTGCTCGTCATTTAGATGGTGGTAATCCATTGCGCGTAGCCATCGAGTACGAAGGGCCAACTTATTTTGATTTACCGGATAAACAGTGTCGTTTAAAGGTTGAGATCCATGATGGCTCTCTTTATGGTGATCTCGATTACAAAGCGGATATCGACGAGACAACAATCAATAAGGTGCGGGACTTAAAAGCTGTTAATTCCGTAGAATTACCGCAGGAAATCGTGGACCGTTTTAACTATACCTATCCATACAACGATGCTACACGACGTACTGCTAAAATTTCCGTTAGTGAATTGAAGCGACGATTCCAAGAACGAGAACTAGAGGCAGGAAATATAGACACTCTTAATGAATCGGTTGCAATAGTAGATTTGGGTGCTAAACGAGCCGTGTCGGATGCGGTTCAGTCTATCAAGCTGGATACAACGAATCCAAATCTTAGTGCCGATGACACTAGTAATATTAGTGTTCAGCCTGTTAAAGTTTCGGAGGATGATTTAGCAAATTCCGTATTCGGTCGAAAGCCACAAGCACTACAGTCCAAAGAAGATGTATTGACAGGTGCTCAATGGGGTACCTTGATGCATGAGGCTATGCAATGGCTACCTCTTGTGAAGTATACGCAAGCTTCTTTGACAAAAGAACTAGATGCACTGGTGGCGAAAGGGACTTTCACAGAGGAAGAGAGAAATTTATTAAGCGATACAAGTTTGTATAAATTTTTCAGCTCTGATCTTGGTAAGCGCCTTATCAATGCAAAACGTATCGAGCGAGAATTGCCGTTTAGCATGCTCTTTGAAGGAAAACGTGTATATGATACTTTAGAGGACGGGGAAAATCTGTTCCTCCAAGGTATTATTGATACGGCTTTTGAAGAGAGCGGTGAATGGGTTCTCGTAGATTACAAAACGGATCGCGTTACATCCGGAGAAGACCTCATCAAGCGCTATAAAATCCAAATGGATCTCTATAAAGAGGCCTTGCAGCGATTGACGGGGATGCCCGTGAAAGCTTGCTATATTTATAGCTTCCGCTTGCACGATGCAATCATCGTGGACTAAAGTGTATAGATTCTTATAAATTAATAAACACAAAAGCTCTCTATTCGTTGATAGAGAGCTTTTGTGTTACCAATTACTTGTTATATATGTGGTAGTTTAGGCAGATTTAAGGCTTTTTTCTTTTTATGCTTTGCAGGTGCAAATACTTTGAGTACGCGCGGCAATACTTCAATGTCTACTGGCATAGCAGGACCTGCATCACCATCCATATTGGTCGATAAATCATCGACGTCAGATAGAAGTTCGATATGAGCTTTTTTCACAGTTAATGTCGTTGTATAACGAGAGTTATAGATGGCACCACTGATAATGAGTGGTAATACGCTGAGAATATCGAGGATAAAATATTCTTTGAAGATGATGATACGCATATAACCATCATCTACAGAGGCTTCTGGCATAAAACGCTCAAAGCTAGATACTACATTGGTAAGTAGGGCTAAAACGAGAGGAGATTTGCAAATGAAATCATCGTCCTCTGTTTTAATGCGGTACGTGTAGTCCTTTGTAGTGAACAACGCTTGGCCTGCTCTCAAGAAATACGCGAGAGGTCCAAGTATGCTTTTTTCCTTTGGTGTAACCTCATCCACAACCTTAGGAATAACGCCAGCTGCAATATTATTGCAGAAATACCGATCATTACAACGGCCGATATCAATGGTTCGAGTTTCATTGATATCGATACGTCTGATAGCTTGCGTTGGATTTTGGTGAATGCCGAGAGCACGAGACATATCATTTACTGTACCAACGGGAATAAACCCAAAGGTACAGGAGAATCCACCTTGGGCAATACCGTTAACGGTTTCGTTAACAGTGCCGTCACCGCCCATGCAGAATACGGCATCAAACCCGCGTTCACAAGCGTCCTTAGCGAAGCGTGTAGCATCGCATTCGCCTCTGGTGAATTTGACCTCAATCGTTTCGAACAAGGTACTCAATTTCCATTGTAAATCGAGGGCATAACGGCGCGCTGCGCCGCCTCCTGAGACAGGGTTGATGATAATCAAACAACGGCTCATAGTATACTTCCTTACTTTCAAAAATGAGATATAGCTATTATCTATAGTTAAATTGACAGTCTTAATGATGAGTTCTATAATTGTAATGTATGCACTTAATTTCGCACAACATACTTTCTAAGATATATTGTATACTATATTATACTCATTTTAACCGTTCTTTGAAAGTCTGAAAGCACGAATGGTTAGTAAGGTTTAGGGGCTAGTAATGGGAAGACAAAGTTCAAAAGATAAATACAAATTGTCCGCAGTGGATTCTATCGAAAGATTACCTCTCAGTGAACAAGTATATTTAACATTAAAAACAGCTATCTTAACAGGCGAATTGATGCCTCAAGAGAAGCTTAACGAAGTAAAGATTGCAGAACAATTACAAGTGAGTGCTACACCTGTACGTGAAGCATTCCGTAAATTAGCTAAAGATAATCTCGTAGTTATCGTTCCTTGGAAAGGCGTTACTGTAAAAGCTGACACTCCAGAAGAAATTGTAGCACTTTACCAAGTTCGCGAAGTAATGGAAGGACTTGGTGCTAGATTATGTGCTCGTCATGCTACACCTGAGCAAGTACAAGAGCTAAGAACCCTTTGTAAAGAGATGCATGAAATTGAAGATGCCACAGAACGTGTTGATGTAAACAGCCGATTCCATACAATGATTGCTCATTACTCTGGCAATGAACGTATTGTAGATTATCTAGCAGGTTTCCGTGAACGCGTTAATCGTGACATGTACATCAGTTCTTTCAATGCTGTACGGACACATGACTGTGATGACGAACATGACCAAATTGTAGACGCTATTGAACGCCACGATGAAGTAGCAGCAGAAACAGCTATGCGTCAGCATATCAACAATGCATTTATCTTCAAAAAAGCAAATGCGGAAGTACAGCATAAAAAACTTAATGAAGTATAATGCCTGCTGATGCTGATGCTGATGCTGATGCTGATGCAATGGGCATAATGACATATGAGAGGCTCCGCCATTGACGGAGCTTTTTTGATTGTTATTTTGAATAGTAAATTCAATTTTCATTTAGAGTATTTAGAGCATCTTGATATAAATTAGTTATCATTTGTTGTATTTAATTAACTGTTCTTTTAGTCTATCGGATTAGTTTGTTCTTGTTTTGTTTCGAGACGTTCTTTTGGTGTGGTTCAGAAGCTCTAGTCGTTTATAGTGTGATGTTAGGTGCGCATTACAGTTTTTATAATCTATAACACGCAGTCTTACGAGCTGACCTACGTTGATTTGAAAGGCTTGAGCGATTTTAAAAAGAATTTCTAAAGACATGCCCGAGATGCCTGTACCACATTCTAATTTACTTAAATAACTACGACTGATACCAATGTGACGAGCTAACTCTTGTTGAGACATATTTAGGGATACACGAATAATGGCGATTTTATGACCTAAACAAACATATTGATGTTGTAAAAACGGGTCTTCGTACGTGTTAATCCGCAGTTCGGTGAGCGGTGTAGCCGAGGGGTTCATAGGGACTCCTTCCTTTTCCCTACTCTCTAAATATAGTATACTGAGATTGTTAGCGTCTGACTAATATAGAAAAGTAGATAATTATCGGCTATTACAGATAATTACACGAATTGTGAAAGTAGTATTACATGTATGCTATAGTAATGTGATCATACCATCTAGTATGTTATCGTGAGTAAAGGAGGCAATATGGAAAAATACATAGCCGTTGCCCTCGGTGGCGCCACTGGGGCCTTATGCCGTATGGCTCTCGGTGAATGGGTTATGACAAAGGTCAGCTCTTTTCCGTATGGTACGGTAGTCGTAAACCTCGTTGGTTGCCTCATTATCGGTTTAGTCTTAGGCCTTTATATGCAAAAGCCAGATCTACCTCAATGGGCGAGATTTTTCCTCGTTGTAGGTGGACTAGGTGCATTTACCACCTTTTCAACCTTTGCCTTTGAAATGTTACAGCTTATGATGGCTGAATCCTATGTACAAGCATTATGGTACGGTGCAGTACAAGTCGTAGGGGGCTTAATCCTCTGTTGGGTTGGTATGCTATTAGTGCGTCTACTCTGTACTATTTAAACATATTAATATTGAATAATAGTATTAAATACATTTTGATGTTATACAATAGTATATTTTGTTATTAATGATTTGGGAGATATTATGAAATCTATTAGAACACAAGATGCCGTAGGGCAAATATTATTACACGATCTCGTAAGAATCGTCATCGGTGAGGTGAAAGACACGCCCTTCCGCCGTGGCCATGTTATCACAGAAGAGGACATTCCTAAACTCTTGGATCTTGGCAAGGAACATGTATTTGTAATGGAGCCAGAAGATGAGGGGTTCTTGCACGAAGAGGATGTAGCTCGTGCTTTGTACCATATGGCAGGCGGCGAAAACATGCACGATGGCCCTATGGCGCAAGGTAAAATTGAAGCCATTGCAGATGTAGATGGTCTTTTCAAGGTTGATGTGGAACGCTTACACGCTATCAATAGCATTGGTGAGCTGACTATTGTAACGAGATTTAATAACACACCTGTGAAAGCTGGTGATAAACTAGCAGGCATGCGCTGTATTCCATTGTTGTTAGAAGAACAACAAGTAGAGGCGGCAAAAAAAATTGCTAACGGCGAGCCTTTACTACATGTGAAGCCATTCGTACGCAAAACTATGGGTATCGTTACGACTGGATCTGAAGTATTTGAAGGGCGTATTAAAGATGCTTTCACCCCAATCATTGAAGAACGTTGTGCTGTATTTGGCGTCACAAAGTTAGCTCATGAGATTGTAACAGACAATACGGATGATATCGTGGAGGCTATTGATAAGGTAAAAGCGGCGGGTGCCGATATCATTTTCTGTACTGGCGGCATGAGCGTTGACCCTGATGATTTAACACCTGGCGCGATTAAACGCTATGCAGATCGCGTTGTTACCTATGGTTTGCCTGTATTACCAGGGTCCATGGTTTGCATTGCTTACTGTGCAGATGGCACACCAATCCTTGGTGTACCAGGTGGCGTATTATTCAGTAAACCGACTGCCTTTGATGAAATTGTGCCACGTCTCGTTGCAGATGATGAAATCACCAAAGAAGATTGTATAGCTATGGGCCATGGAGGATTCTTGGGCTAATAGGCTAGTATAACAAGATTAGCTAGAATAACTAATATAGCTATTCTAAGTAATATAGATAAATTAAACAATATAACTGGAATAATTAGTATAGCTAATATAATGAATATAGTTAATATAGCCAATATAAGGAGATAAGATAAATCTTATCTCCTTATATTGTTACTATGCTATTAATTTATAGTATGATGAATTTGGTAGATTTTTTATTTATTGATAAAATTGATATTTTTATCGATTTTATTAAAAATTTCGTTTACTTCATTTAATATTTAAAGTACAATAATAGTTAAGGATAATGATAATACATTATTTAATAATGGACATATTTTATGCTGAGTTTTGTTGAATATATATTATAAATGATAATATATTATCCGTTGTATTTATAATTTTAGATGTAGGGAGGAATAGTAAACGATGAAAAGCAAACAAGTGGCATTATCATTGGCAATACTACTTGCGTTAGGCACGGGAACTGTATTACACGCAGAAGCACAAGGGAATCCGACAGAGTATTCGCGTCACTTTGGTGATGAAAACACGGTTACCAGTGACCATAGTTTGGCAGTAGGCTTCAGAAATACGGTATCCGGTTCGTATTCAACTGCTGTAGGTCAGTCATCTACCGCATCTGGTGAGACTTCACTAGCTATCGGACGAAGTGCGCAGGCAACCGCTAATAATACTAATGCTATCGGTCGGAGTGCACGGGCGGAAGGCGAGAATGCCACTGCGATAGGCCATGGATCTGTTTCTTCTGGACGTAATTCAAATGCCTTTGGTTCATCCGCGAAAGCATCTGCTGAAGGTTCTACAGCGGTTGGCAATAGCACAAAGGCTAGTGGTATTTCAAGTACCGCTACTGGCTTTAATGCTGAGGCATCTGGTAATTTCTCTTCAGCATATGGTAATGATGCTAGAGCAAAGGGAAATCGTTCAGTAGCTGTTGGATATAATGCAAAAACTGAAGAGAGTGCAACTGCTGTAGGTAATAATGCTAATGCTGGTGCTGCAAATGCTGTTGCACTAGGTTCAGGTAATACGATTACTGCACGTGGTGGAGTTGGAATTGGTAGCAGTAATTCTGTCTCTGGCATTGATTCTGGCGCTTTTGGGGTTAGAAATAACGTAGCACAGGCAAATACATATGTACTGGGCAGTAATGTGACGTCGACACAAGGAAATAGTGTTCTCTTAGGCAATGCATCTACCGATAGAGCTGCCACAACAGAAACACAAGCTAATATAAATGGTATTAACTATTCCGGCTTTGCTGGGGTAGGGTCAGCTCGTAACGGCGTTACGAGTGTTGGTGCATCTGGTAAAGAACGTCAGGTGATTAATGTAGCATCTGGGAAAGTATCTTCTGATAGCACGGATGCTATAAATGGTAGTCAATTATATGCAGTAGCAAATACAGTGGGCGGAATTCTTAATAATCACAATACATTAATTCAAAATAATATTAATGAAATCGATAAAAATAAAGAAAAAATTGCCGACAATGAACGAAAATTAAAAGATCATACAGATGTCTTACAAAAACATGAAGATATTTTAAATGGACATAGTCAAGAATTAGAAAAACATAATAAATTAATTGTAAATCATGATAATCAAATTACTCGTTTAACTAAAGAAAATCTTCGTCAAGATGCTGATTTACTTCGTCATGAAGATCAAATTCAAAATCATGACATTCAATTAAAAAATCAAACTGAACGTATGAATAATCAAGAAAAACGTATTGATAATCAAGATAAGCGTTTAGATTATTTAGATAATCGTGTAGATAATCATGATGCTCGAATTGAAAATCATAGTGAGCGTATCGAAAGTCATGAACGTCGTATTGAATATAATAAGACTTTAGCCACAGAAGCATTAAAAGAAGCTAAAAAACATACTAGCATTTCTGCAGGTAATAATGTAACTGTAACTACAAGCACAAATGCTGCTGGTGGTACTGATTACAAAGTATCTGTAGATAAAGTTAAATTTGGTAATGTTTCTTTGGACAATAAAGGTCTAAATAATGGTGGCAATAAAATCACTAATGTAGCCGATGGTGAAGTATCCGCTACATCTAAAGATGCCGTTAACGGTAGCCAATTGTATCAAGCTACTAGCGGTATTAGTAATGGTGTGAACCTATTAAATAGCAAAATAGGAAAAGTTGGTGCTGGTGCGGCTGCATTAGCGGCTATTCATCCATTGGATTTTGATCCTGATGATAAATGGAATTTTGCGGCTGGTTACGGTAACTATGCCGGTGAAAATGCGATGGCATTAGGTGCTTTCTACAGACCAAATGAAGACACTATGTTCAGTGTAGCTGGATCCATGGGTAACGGTGAAAACATGGTCAATGCTGGCGTTTCATTGAAATTAGGTCAAAAAAATGGTGTATCTACATCTAGAGTAGCTTTGGCTAAAGAGGTTCAAGACTTAAAGGCCATTGTAAAAGCCCAAAATGTAGAGATTCAACAAATGAAGGCATCCATGGGAATGGCTCCTCAGTATGAAATGAAAGATGTGAACTTCCCTGATGTACCAGCTAATTACTGGGCTTATGAATATGTAAAAGACTTGGCTGATAAAGGTCTTGTTGAAGGCTATCCTGATGGCGAATTTAAAGGCGATCGCGCAATGACTCGTTATGAATATGCTGCGATTATTTACCGTGCTTTACAATTGGGGGCTCCAATTGATGGCAAAATGGGACGTGCAATTAACGAATTTAATCCTGAATTGGCTCGTCTTCGTGACTTGGATCGCACTCGTGTAGATCGAATCTCGGGTAAAGACAATGACCGTCATAAGGTAGAACGACTTCGTGTAAACAATAAAGACAATAAGCAAACTAATGATTACAGAGATGTTTACGGTAGTCATATCGAGCGTAATGCGAAGTAATTACTTGTCTTGAAATAACCTTTTAAACTAAAAGGAAGACAACAAAATAGTTCTTTTATAAACTAAAGAAAAAACAAAAGAGGCCGTGATAAACAGCCTCTTTTCATCTAGCGGATAGTTGAGTTAATATCAATCTGCACTTTCAGAAATCAGAAATTATGATCCTTTTCTGGAGTGCAGATTATAGTCAACTATCCGCTATTTTATTATTTTGTTCAATTAATTACATTATTGATGGCGTTATTAAAATGATTTTTTACCTAGTGTAGGGTGGCTACAACGTTTTAGTGTTAGGGTATCAATCATATGGACTGCTTCGTCCAATGTAATATCTTCGCGCTTCGTTGGTGTTTCTAGGACTGCTAACGGATGCTCCGTGCCTACCTCACCAGAAGGCAAGTAAATATATTCTTGGTTAACATTGTCACCAAAGATATAGCCAGCTTGTAAATGTTCTTTATGAATACGACTCATGGTCTCTCCTTAGATAATTTGCTTTAGCTTAAAATCTAGATAGTCTGCAGATACCAACTCTAGTTTTGTCGTACCAAATTCCTTTGGAATCCGGTTAAAAGAAATTTGATCGTGTAAGTGGCCAAAAATGCAGATATCTACGTTATATTGCTCCATGAGATCCGTAAAGCCCGAAGGTGCGTTGGACTCGTTAAATGGAGGGTAATGTAGCAACAATAACTTTGTTACAGGAATATTCTCTATATCTCTAATTGAATCAGGTGTTGGTGAATAGGACTTTTTAGAACCGGATGATTCTGTTATACAGACCTTTGTTTCCGTCCTGAGTTCCTCAAGTACTTTATGTATTGCCTTATCCATTTCCTGTAGTGCTGCTTCGGTACGCATCAGTTCTCTATCGTAAATGGATTGGTCCGTTTCTGGGGAGAAGTGGGAGTCTCCAGGACAGAGGTAGGCGCGCGTTCCACCGAATGCAATAAGGCGCGGCCCTTCTTCGGTTTGGATAACTTCTGCGGTGCCGTGACCTTGTATAAAGGTAATAGCGTCACCCATGAGATTATGCATCTTGTTTGCTGATGCCCACCAATAATCATGGTTGCCACGAATCATATATTTTTTACCAGGTAAAGATGCAATTTCTTGTAAATCGCAGGCAGCTTCATTGAGACGGAGCGCCCAGCTCATGTCACCTACGAGAAAGACGATGTCTTCATCGCTTACATTGGCATTCCAATGCTCTTTGATGCGGGCCCAGTGATCATTCCAGTGCGGGCCAAAAATATCCATCGGCTTCGTCGGAGGATTGCCAGATAGATGGAGGTCGCCGATGGCAAATACTTTCATAAAAATCCTTTCAATTATGTATGGTTAAAACCATATAAAATAATATATCAAATTATATACGGTATATGGTTAGAGCTATTTAGTAGCTTGAAAATAAGGCGTAATATCGTGCTTGATTTTAGCAGCTCGTCCCTCATCACAAGTTTGAGGAATTTTGTAGCCTACATAGAGGGGCGTCGTTACATAACGCGCCACTACCTTGATGTAATCATAGCCGTCCTCAAGATTATATACGAAGTAATTATAGGACTGGCTAAAGTTTGCTACACTATGCAATACATAGCGCAAAATTTGCTGTAGTCGAAGGGCTACAGTACGAACCGGTGCATCTGGTTTGAAGCGAATGTTGTACTCAAAGAACCCGATAATCGGATGGGTAGACAAGGTGATGCGTACATCTTGATCCTCGTGCAAGAGCCAACCCTCCATATTTTGGGCCGTAATATCTTTATGGTAATCGTAATTCTCAAGCCCTATGATTTGGCTGTGAGGATGGCGAATAGAGCCACCGGACATATAGCCATAATTTTTGAAGAAGAGTACGGATTTAAACTCTTTACGCTGACGAGTTTCGCGCCATTTATCGAGACCAAATTGGAGAATGTGGGCGGCTTCGTCTGTAGGTAAGGTAGAAAATTCGCCTTCGTCAGTTTCCGTTTCGATAATGACGGTAGGCCAAGTTTTTTCTAATACAGGATACTTGTTCATGAGCCATATAATATGACCTGATGTATCGAGAATATCCGTTAATTTGGAACGATCACAGAAGGGACAACGCACTTGTTCATTGCGAATATTGACGGGCTTTGTGCGCCCTAATTCGATATTAAATCTAAGTGGTTTGTTCATCATGTGCCTCCTTCCTTGCAAGAAACTCTATACTCTTAATCATACCACAACTAGCGCATTCGTACATAAAATAATGGTATAATAATAGTGTGTTATTTTTGTGACTAAGGAGGTCCTATGAAACCGACGACGCTCGTATTTCCCATTGATGAAAAAAATCGTATATTACTAGGGCGTAAGAAGCGTGGTTTTGGGGCTAATAAATATAATGGTTTCGGTGGTAAACTTGATGATGGTGAAAGCTTCCGAGAGTGTGCCATTCGTGAACTCTATGAGGAATCTGGCCTTCAAGGACGTGTCGAAGACTTAGAATGTGTAGCGGCTTTTGATTTTCAATTTCCTTTTGATGAGAGCTTAACGCACGTAAGCTATGTGTATTTCTTGCGTACTTTCACAGGTACTGTAGAGGAAACAGACGAAATGGAGCCTCATTGGCTAGAACCGAATCAAATTCCTTATGAACATATGTGGGATGGTGACCGCAGATGGTTGCCGATGTTGTTAGAAGGTAAGAAATTAAAAGGACCTATTGTGTTTGGACGAGATAATAATATGGTGGATAAGATGGATTTGACCACTGTTGATACCGTTCTTGAAAGCGAACACTTGGCGCGCATTGATTTGTATATTAATGGCTGATACGTATAGATTATTTGCGTTATATTGTCGAATATAGGTATTCTTTATACTATGCCGACGAATTTTAGTGTATACCTATTTAATTATTAACATAAATTTACTAATATCAAGATGATGGTTTGGTGGATTTTAAAATGTAAAAAGGGGCTATATGACCATGAGAGTGGTAATATGCTCCGTAATTTATACTATTTTGAGGTAATATGACTGATAAAAAGAACCCAAAGTGGGTACCACAGCTATTGGCGTGGTATGATGTGCATAAACGGGAGTTGCCGTGGCGCGATTGTGGGGACCCTTATAAGATTTGGGTTTCCGAGGTGATGAGCCAGCAGACGCGCATTGAGGCGATGAAGCCTTATTACGACAACTGGATGCGTCTATTCCCAACTTTGGAAGACTTGGCAAAGGCTTCCGAAGATGAGGTGGTTCATGCTTGGCAAGGGCTTGGTTATTATAGCCGTGCTCGTAACTTGCGCCTCGGTGTAAAGGACGTAGTTGAAAATTACGGCGGTATCGTGCCTCACGATCGTAAAACCATGGAGTCCCTAAAGGGCGTAGGTTCTTATACGGCTGGGGCTGTACTATCTATGGCGTACAACGAACCAGAAGCGGCTGTAGATGGCAATGTATTGCGCATCTATGCTCGTCTATATCGCATCTTTGACGATATTTTAAGCACTAAGGGTAAAAAGACTATTACAGCCATCGTGGAGGAGACTTTGCCTCACGATCGACCTGGTGATTTTAACCAAGCCTTGATGGACTTTGGCTCTGCTGTGTGCATTCCAAAAACGCCGCGTTGTGGGGAATGTCCTATTGTAAATATGTGCGCTGCCTATCAACATGAAGATACAGATAAACTGCCTGTGCGCATCAAGAAAACAAAGGTAGTAGAGGTGCCTTTATTCGTGGGCATCTTGAATTATAAAGGCTATTATTTGTTGCATAAACGGCCGAATCGTGGACTTTTACGGTCCATGTGGGAATTTCCATCTGTGGAAATGGTATCTGCCTTTGAGGACGGAGAACGAGGCCTTGAGGAATTAGTTCAGCCCCTTGGCTTTGAGTTATCTTTGCAAACAGTACTTGTGAAAGAAATAACACATATTTTCTCTCACCGAAAATGGTTTATGAAAGCATTCCGCGGTGATTTAACGTACACAGGGAATGCGAATAATATATCGATTGCAGATATCCAACAGCAATTGCCAAAGGACTGGATGCTCATCAAGCGTGATGAGTTCTCCGACTATGCTTGGGCGGGTCCTCATGGTAAATTGACGGAAATCGCAAAATAATTTGTAGGAGTAATGAATGAGAATTCTATTTAATATTACTTTTTCTGCCATCCTCCTAATAGGGTTGGTAGGATTTTGGGCTCTATTCCTCAACTTGTGGAAGCCCAAAAAGAAATGGCCTGCCTGGGTGGGCTATATAATCATTATCGGTGCGTGGTTTGCTGCTATCCGATACTATATACTCAATCAAGTGGATTTATATGGTACGATGTACTATCCTTTGATGAATATGTTCCGTACCGAAAGCTACGGATTCCTTTTTGGCGTATTTCTAGCGATTCCTGTATTTATCATACTTAGTCTATTATATTGGACAATCAATAAGATTTGGAGCAAAACACCAGAGGAAAATAGAACAGGCCGTCGTGCTTTTTTTAGAACTGCTGCAACTATAGTGCCGTTGGCTACTATCGGTGGTTCTAGCTATGCTGCCTTTGCAGGTCAACAAGAGGTAGTAGTAACTCATGAAAGTTTTGGCTACACGAACCTACCACCCGGGTTGAAAAACTATAAAATTGTACAACTTAGTGATATTCATATAGGACCGAGTATCGACTTAGATGACTTTGATGAAATCCTGAAACTTGCACTTTTACAAAAACCTAATCGCGTTGTTATCACTGGCGACCTTATTGATAAGCTTGCATGGTTGCCGCAAGTCTGTGAAAGACTGACAACCTTCGCAAAACAAATCCCTGATGGTGTTGACTTTATCTTGGGAAATCACGAGTATCATCACGATGTAAATAAGGTACTGGATTCACTTAAACGAAATACACCTATGAATATTCTCGTGAATAGTAATATTCAAATCATGGGTGGTAAACAACCTGTATATATTGCGGGCGTTGCGTACGATAACGATCGTAAAAAGGATAACCGAGAAGCCATGATTAACAAAGCTTTATCTGGAATTCCAGACTATGCCTTTGTTATCCTATTGGCCCATCACCCTGAATTCTTCGAAGAATCTATTGAACGTAAAATTCCATTGACTCTATCTGGTCATACACACGGAGGTCAAATCGTATTCATGGGCATGCCATTAGTACCAACGGGCACACCATATACAAAAGGTCGCTATGTACAAGAACAAAGCGTGTGCTATGTTAATAATGGCACAGGACACTGGTTCCCAATCCGTATCAACTGCCCACGAGAAATTACAGTCATTACTTTCTTTGATGGAGTGGCGTAATAAATAGAAAACCCCGATACATAATGTATCGGGGCTTTTTCCGTTCATTTGAGGTATGAGAGGATGTTACAGATATGTCATAGATATGAGAGAGATTTTATTTCATGCGAACTGCTTCAGCAAATTCGTCTTCGGTCATGAGTTTTTCTTCCAAGATGATTTCTTTAATAGAGCAACCGCGTTTGTACGCTTCTTTTACCACCTTAGCGCTCTTGTCGTAGCCAATATATGGTGTTAAGGATGTAGCAATCATGAGAGATTGTTCTACGAAGAAGTTGAGTTTTTCAGGCACAAATTCTACGCCGTCGATACAGTGTGTTGTGAACGAATTCATAGCATCTGCAAGGAGGCGACAGCTTTCAACAAAGTCATAGATCATGATAGGCATGTACACGTTCAATTGGAATGCACCGCTACCTGCACAGAGTGTCATAGTCGTATTATGGCCGAATACTTGGGCGCATACCATGGTCAAGGCTTCACATTGTGTAGGATTTACCTTGCCTGGCATGATGGAGGAGCCCGGTTCGTTTTCAGGAAGATGCCATTCGCCATAGCCACAGCGAGGGCCAGAGCCTAAGAAACGAACATCATTAGCGATTTTGAATAGTGTAGTAGCTAACGTATTGAGTGCCCCGTGAGCCATCATGAACGCATCTTTGAGGGCAAGTCCTTGGAATTTGTTGTTCTTCACGCGGAATGGAGCGCCTGTTACCTCTGGTAATACAGTTTCCATAACGTCTAGATAGCCTTTAGGCGTGTTCACACCTGTACCAACGGCAGTACCGCCGAGGGCTACGTCGAGGAGGTGGTCAGCATTTTGAACGAGCATAGTTTTGGCAGTTTTTAGACCGTCCACAAAGGCACTGATTTCTTGGTCCACCATGATGAAAGTAGCATCTTGTAGGTGTGTACGACCAACTTTTTGCAAGCCTTTTCCTTTTTTTTGCAATTTTTCAAAGGATTCGATAAGGCCATCCAATGCAGGAATTACGCGTTTTGTAATTTCAAAGTACGCACAGATATGCATTGCCGTAGGAAATGTATCGTTTGTACTTTGGCCGCGGTTTACATCGTCGTTAGGATGAAGCGGATTGCTTTCATCTAACTGTTTAGCCCGGTGAGCGATTACCTCGTTCACATTCATATTCGTTTGTGTGCCAGAACCTGTTTGGAATACAGTTAATGGAAATTCTTCATCCCATTTGCCGTCCACGATCTCATCTACTACTTGAGCGATGAGTTTCGCTTTTTCCTCAGTTACTGCGCCACACTTTGCATTGGTTAAAGCACATGCTTTTTTTACAAGCGCAAGCGCTTTGATTTGCTCAATAGGGATACGGTGGTCACCGATCTTAAAGTTATTGAACGAGCGTTGCGTTTGAGGTCCGTAAATTCGTCTAGCGTCGACTTCGACTGGTCCCATTGAATCATATTCAATTCTTGTTTCCATAATGTTTACAACCTCCTTAAAAGACATGCCGACTCTATTGTCGGTACTTTAATTATATAAAATCCTGTATATTTGTACAGAATAAAAGAGAATGATTTCTATTTTCATATAATTGATAGGTGTATATGCATAATGCGCATATACACCTATCTCCTTCCTACAATATATATGTGATGATTTATATTTTATTTGTATATGTGTTTTATATAATGCTGATCTGAGAGGGAGAAGGCGATAGCCCAAAAACGACTTAGCGGCTCCGCGAAGCGGGGTGGGTGGCTTTGGAGGCTTTTGGAGGGCTACCACGTCTAATAAAGTGTTTAGGGTACAGAATAGACCTTTTAAGATATCTGTTGGAGGAAGCTAAATTTATAATCTTTTATATGTATACATTATAAATGTCGCATATATATTGAAATCATCGCTTTAACACGATAAAATGGAAGTAGCTTAGTATATTGTTTTAAGTGTATGATTTCACAGAGGAGGTAAGTACTTATGAAACATGACTTTACGAGCCATGACCTTCATCTGCCGGAACTGACGTTACGTGGGATGCTACTTGGTGCATTGATTACTGTTATTTTTACAGCATCTAACGTATATCTTGGTTTGAAGGTTGGTTTGACGTTCTCGTCATCCATTCCGGCTGCTATTATTTCAATGGCGATTTTGCGTTTTTTCAAGGATTCTAACGTTCTTGAAAATAACATGGTACAAACGCAGGCTTCTGCCGCTGGTACATTGTCCGCCATTATCTTTATCTTGCCAGGTTTACTCATGCTTGGGTATTGGAATGGCTTTCCATTCTGGCAAACATTTTTGCTCTGTGCCTGTGGTGGTTCTCTAGGTGTATTATTCACCATCCCATTGCGTCGTGCCATGGTAGTGAATAGTGATCTACCATATCCTGAAGGCCGTGCAGCAGCAGAAATTTTAAAGGTTGGCTCTCACAATGGTGAACAAGGTCCTCAATCTAGCTCCGGTATGACCGATATCGTGTCCGGTGGCTTTGTAGCTGGCCTTATTAGCCTTTGTGCAAATGGTTTCAAAGTGCTTGGCGATAGCATGAGCTTCTGGATTCCTGTAGGTAGCAAAGGTATTACTCAAATTCCTTTGGGCTTCTCTACAGCGTTGTTAGGTGCTGGTTATCTTATTGGTATCGCCTCTGGTATCGCTATCCTCGTTGGTGTACTCATCGCGTGGGCTGGCTTCGTACCTTACTTCACTAATATGTTTGCTCCAGATGGCGGTGCTACTGCCAAGTTTGCAATGGCTGTTTGGAAATCTAAAGTTCGTTTCATCGGTGCTGGTGCTATTGGTATTGCTGCGATTTGGACTTTGATTACCTTAATCAAACCTATCATCGAAGGCATGAAGATTTCTGTAAAATCTATGAATAGCAGTTCTGCTGAACGTGAATTGCATCGTATGGATACAGATATGAGTACAAAATCCGTTTTAGGTGTATTCATACTTATTCTTATTGGATTAGTATTTACATTCTGGGATTTCGTATCTGTCGTACCTATTAGTGCAGGTTTAATGTGGACACTCGTTGTAGTAGGTATCGTAGTAGCTTTATTGATTGGCTTCTTCGTAGCTGCAGCATGTGGCTATATGGCAGGCCTTATAGGTACATCTGCTTCTCCAATTTCTGGTATCGGTATTTTAGCGACTATTATTTCTTCCTTGGTTGTATACTTTATCGCAGCGGAAAATAATTTATTTGCTACACAAGAAGGTGTTCAGTTCGCTACCGCTATGGCTATCTTTATGACATCCGTAGTTATTGCGATTGCATCTATTTCTAATGATAATTTACAAGATTTGAAGACTGGCCAACTCGTTGGTGCTACACCTTGGCGTCAACAAATTGCCTTGTTACTTGGTTCTGTAGCCGGTGCCATTGCAATTGCTCCAGTTCTTAACTTGCTTTACCAAGCATACGGTTTCACAGGTGCGTTACCACGTGCTGAAATGGATCCAAACGCTGCATTATCTGCTCCTCAAGCGACTTTGATGACTACCATTGCGCAAGGTATCTTCAACTCTAGCATGGATTGGGATTATATCTTAATCGGTGTTGGCGTTGGTGTTGTGGCTATTATCGTCAACTTGATTCTCAAGAGCACAACTGCTACCTTAACATTGCCTCCGTTGGCTGTTGGTATGGGTATTTATTTACCACCTACTTTAGAAGTACCACTTATTATTGGTTCTTTCATCAGCTACTTCGTAGGTCGTTATCTTGTAGCTCGTGCTAAAATGCGTGCCGGTGAGCTTGCTGACTACGATGTAGAGCAATCCAATCGCCGCGGTGTTCTCTTTGCTTCTGGTCTGATCGTTGGTGAAAGCTTGATTGGTGTAATCATAGCTGTTATTATTGTATTGTCTGTTACAACTGGTGGTGGGGAAGCTCCACTTGAATTAGTAGGTCCTGAATTTGAAAGCACAGCACAATGGTTAGGATTGCTTGCATTCATATTCGCTGGTCTCTATCTTGTTCGCCGTGTTGTTACACACAAGTTCAATAAAGAAGAAGCTCTTGCTATGAAAGCTGAGCAAGAACAATAAGAGGTTAAACAATGAAATTAAAACAGTCTGTACTCATCATTATGGCTGCTGCATTGCCAGTAGTCTCCTTCGCAGCAAGCGAAGTAATACCTGTAACACAAGATACTGTAAATGTACAAGCAAATCAAACAAATGCGAAACGTGTAAATCGTAATGATTTAACATATCGTATTTCTAGTACTGCTACACCTGAGCAGAATCGTGCGTTGCGCTCTAAAGCGTCTAAAGTAGATCGTAATGCAGTTGAAGTGGTAGCTCCAAATGCGGACCGTTATATGGATCGTAAAGAGGTTGCTGTATCACCTGTGGAATCTACTACAGATCATTTGGATTTAGTATTCCCAGAGGTTAAATCTGTTAGCCCTGCGGTAGAAAAAGCAATCAATACGACCATCAAAAAGTATGTTTCTAAAATACAAAATGATGTAGAAAAGTTAAATGCTAAAGAATCTGATAAAACAAATGTAGTTATGTACTATGATGTTAAAACAGATAAAAACGGTATTTTCAGCGTATTGATTCATACATATACAATGCGTGATCATGATGCCAATGGTGTAAACTATGTAAAAGGCTTCACATTTAACACCACAACAGGTCGACAATTGTCCTTGTACGATCTTGGTGGTCTTAATAAAAAAGAATTGGTGAATGCGATTAATAATAATCAAGATGTGAAAGATAAATTAGGTGGCGATGTAAATATCGATAAAATGCCTACTGAATTCTACACAACAGATGATTATTCCGTTGTGATGATCTTGCAACAAGACGTAGATGCAATCCATAGCGCAGGTACAGTATATGTACCTGTTGGTATCTTGCGTGACCGCGAAAATGATGTAACAAAAAAATAATCGAACTGTGTAAATTCGATTATGTGTGTATAGTAACAGCTGTTTAATTGTGAAAAGAACCGCTCCTAAGGGGGCGGTTCTTTTTTTTATCTATTTTATTGTTTGTCGTTATAATAGTTTACGCGTGGCGGTAATGGGAATTGAATGTTTCCATCTGAGTTTGTAAGCGGTTCCGGTGGTAATTGTAAGAATACATTATCATGGAATTTCTTTTTAAATGCTTTCAACGTCGATTTTTGAATAGAATCAACGGTAATGAGAAGGGCACTCGTATCAGTATTTGGGGAGATGGAAAGGATCTTTCCTTTAGGTTCTTTTTGTTGGTAAAGGGCGATGGCATCGGATTGATACTCCTCTAGTTGAGCCTGATTTAATTTACCTTTTGACACGACTACAGTTCTATCTAGCTGTGGATCATGAGCCTCTGTAATAGCTTTGGAGACGAGGTCAGTTTTCTTTTGATCTGTTAAAGATGCATGTAATTGGCCTGCCTCCCAGAAGAGAGCCCCATCTTGACGAAATTTGGTGAAATCGTTGCCATAGCCTAATGCTTTGTCGATGATATTAGCTGTTTTATTTTCTACTTGTTGCTTGAACAATGTGTTGTGGAAGGCAAGTGCTTGTTCTGTTTGTGTCATGCGGTACGCAATTTCCGCGGCTTCTGCACGAGTTACATATTTTTCAGGGTTAAATAATGTACCTGGAGCGTAGTTTGTGAACCCAAGATAGGCAAGCTCTCGAACGGCATCTTGTGCCCAAGGAGCCACGAATTTTTGGTCTCCATAGGATATATTATCAAGAACTGTTGGGTCTTCAGTGGTATATCCTAAATAATGGATATAGTTATCTGCTACTACAGCAAACTCTTGGCGAGACATATATTTTTCTGGTTTATATGTGTCATCACCATATCCGCTGATGATATTCTTGCGCGCTACAGATTCAATAGCAAGAGCAGACCAACGGTCAGATGTAATATCTTTAAATTTACTTGATAAAAAGGCGGCCGTACCATCATCCGTAATATTGTTAAAGAGCGCTGCTACTTCTTCACGTGTCATAGGTTGGTTAGGTCGGAATGTACCATCGGAATACCCCTTCATTAGGTTAGCTTTTGTTACAGTGCTAATCGAGTTAGCTGCCCAAAAATCACTAGGCACATCTGTAAAGATGTGGGCGCGGATTTTTTGAATATCTTGAGGTGTACCAATAGAGGTGTTTACAATTGCAGGTGATGCAGTATTAGTAGATTTAATTTTAGCTGTTTCGGTTTTGGTAGCTTCCATTTTAGCAAGATCCATTTTAGCTACTTCTGTTTTAGCTACATCTGCTCTAGTAGTTTCCATTTTAGTGGATTTAACAGTGGTTGCAGGAGCATGAGTTGTAGTGGTTGTGTTTGCAGAAGCAAAACCAAGGCCTGTTGTAGTCAATAATGTGCCGAGCACGAGGGCACGTAATGCGTAAGGGGTATTCTTGTACATAAAAATCCTTCCTAATCATGGTAAAGGCTAATGCGCGATAGCCGTAGAATATAAACTTTCACCAGCATAAAAAGCTATATCCGTCGCATCATAGTCAATTAGTTGGCATGCATTGTGATATACAACAAAGCAGCGTAGTACTATTGAGTATACGCTGCCTTGGCTGGTTAAGTGTAACGCCGATTAGCGTTTTACTGTCATTTTTACTTTGGAACCGAATAATTTAGAGATCCCTTGTTGTGTTTCTTTAGATGCTGTAGATACAACTGCGTAAAGTTGGTTATTTTCTACATCAGGGAATGTAGCTAGAATTGTACCTGCTTTTTCATTTTTGTTGTAGTAGTTGCGGAAGTTTGTATCAATTGCATCGTATTCAGCTTGGCTGTACTGGGAAGATTCAACTACAACATAGTTATTTACAGTGGAATCACCACGGTTTGCAAGGTTAGCTTTTACAGTGGAAATATCGCTGTCTGTTTTCAAAGCTACGTGTAATTGGTTGTCACGCCAGTACATTACGCCGTAATTTTGGAATGCATCTTCTGTTTTATAAGTTTTATTTAATTCAGAAAATACTTTGTCTTCTAATGCAGCTTGTTGCTTTTGATCAAGTGCTTTTAGTGTGCTGCGACGAACAGGGCGAACTGTGTGAGTAGGCTCAGCTTTTTCTGCTACTGCAGCATTTTTGTTGCCCTTTAAGTCTTTGTCAGCTTTTTTTGCCTCAGCTTTGGCTACTTTATCTGCCTTTTCTGCCTCTTTTTTCATGTCTTTATCAGTTTTGGACATATCTTTTTTTGCATCTTTATTTACTTTGGAGGCCTCTTTTTCGATTGCTGTATCAGCTTTCTTTATATCTTCTTTTACAGTTGTTTCAGCTTTAGCTTCAGTTGTACTGTGTTTCGGTGTTGCAAGGCCAGCACCATTAAGCATGCGGTTCAAGATTGTTGCCGCTTGTGCTCTTGTTACAGGTTGTTTAGGGTTAAAGTTTTCTGTTGCCCCAGATGCTACGATGCCACGTTGAGCCATGTATTGGATATCTGCCAAGTAAGCAGAGGAGATGCTAGCTTCGTCTTTAAATGTTACTTTTTCTACTTTTACAGGTGTAGAAAGATTTAATTTTTTAGCTAGGCTAGCGGCGGATGCAACGAATTGTTCGCGGTCCATAGTTTTGCTAGGTGTGAAAGCTGTTTTAGATGTGCCTTCCATTATGCCTGCAGCACTAACTAATTTGATAGCAGAGCTAGACCAACGATCTGCTTCCACGTCAGAGTAGGCGGTAGAGGATTCTTTTGTTGCAATCTCCGCTAATTCTTGTTCGTTTAAGTTGTGTTGTAGCACTTTGCCATAAATAGCAGCTGCTTGCTCACGAGTAATTTGTGCACTAGGTTTGAATGTATTATCAGCATAACCAGAAAGGTAACCGGCTTGTGTCATTGCTTGGATAGCATCGCGAGCCCAGTTATCTTTTGTGTCAGGGTATATACCAGCAGGTAAGTTTTCTTTAGCTTTTACAGCTTTTTTACCTTCTACCTTTACAGCATCTTCTTTTACATCATTTTTTACAGAAGTATCAATGCGTTTAACGTCATTTTTTACAGAAGTGTTAACGCGTTTAGCATCATTTTTTACGGATGTATCAGTGCGTTTAGCAGCGTTTTTAGCAGATGCATCAGCATGTTTTGCATCACGTTTTACAACTGTGCTACCATGTTTAGCATCATTTTTGACGGATGTATCAATACGTTTAGCATCGTTTTTAACAGATGTATCAACACGGTGTTCATCTGCTTTAGCAGATACCTCAGCTCTAGTAGCCACATTAGATACTTCGGATTTTATATGAGTCGCAGTTGTTTCAGCGTGAGCCATGCTGAATGTAGAACCAAGGGCCAATGTAATTGCTAAAGACAAAGATAATTTATTTAGTTTCATGAAAAGGGCTCCTTTCAAACTATACTTATATAAAATAAATTATAACACTTTTTAAATTTATACACTACTATAAGAAAATGTAATCTATAAGGATAAAACTTACATGAATTTGAAAATTTGAGTACGATTATATAAATATAGAATGAAATATAGATAAAAGTTGATTTTCTAGTAGTTAAAAATGCAAAATGATAAACATTCGCAAAATCTAGATTTTATGGGGCTTTTACAAGAAAAAATGATAAATGAAATAATAGATGTGATAAAATTCAATGTTTGTTATTACAAAAAGTCATAACGATATAAGAAATAAAAGGGTACATACGAATATAGCAATTCTTTGGACAATATCTACATGATTAATTTATAATTATAGCGATGAGCTTTTGAATATTTATTTGAAAGCATAAGTAATGTTCAGGGCAGAAATTTAGTCGAAAAATTCACTACTAAAAATTGCCATAACACATACATATCAAAATTTTTTATTAGGTTAAGTACTAGAAAAGACGAGGAAGATAATATGAAAATTCATCTTTTCCAACAGTGTTTGATTGACATGTTCTACCCTCATGTAGGTATGGCTGGTGTAGAAGTACTTGAAAGATTAGGTTGTGAGCTTGTAGTACCTAAGAAACAAGTATGCTGTGGACAAATGTTTACTAACTCCGGTTACAATGACGCAGCTATGGATGCAATTAAGAATACAATCGAATGCTTTGAGAACGCTGAATATGTAGTCAGCATGTCCGGTTCTTGCGCTTTTGCAATCCGCGATGAATATCATCATTTCTTAAAAGATCAACCAGAGTGGTTGGCGCGCGCAGAAAAATTGAGTGGTAAAATTTACGAATTCACTCAATTTATTACTGACGTATTAGGTGTTGAAGATGTAGGGGCTCGTTTCAACGAATCCGTAACATACCATACATCTTGCCACGTAACTCGTTTGATGGGCATTAAAGAGCCTCCTTTCAAACTCCTTAAAAACGTTAAAGATATCAACTTGATTGAATTACCACGTGCAGATCGTTGCTGTGGTTTCGGCGGTACTTTCTCAGTTAAAAACCCTGAAATCAGTGAAGTTATGACACGCGAAAAAGCATTGGAAATTGCTGGCACAGGTGCTAACGTTATCTCCGGTTCTGACCAAGCGTGCTTGATGAACATCGCTGGTATGCTTGATCGCCTTCATAAAGAAGGCGAAATTGATCGCCGTATCAAAGTTATGCATATTGCTGAAATCTTAAACTGCCGTTAAGGAGGAGACGACATGGCACTTATATATGACAATCGCCCCTATAAAACACGTATAAAAGAATGTTTGGCTGACGATTTCAAAGTTGCAGCTATTAAAAAAGCACAAGACGTGTTTTATGATAAACGTAATACAGTAGTTGCGGATGTTCCTGAATGGTTAGATTTCCGCGCTGAAGCGGCTAAAATTCGCGATCACGTACTAAACAACTTGGATTACTATGTAAGTCAATTTGCTGACAACGCTGAAAAAGCTGGTTCTAAAGTTCACTTTGCGTTCGATGACAAAGAAGCAACTCAAATTGCATTAGATATCCTTCGCCAACGCGAAGCAAAAATGATCGTTAAATCCAAAACTATCTTAACTGAAGAAATTGGTTTGAACGAAGTGTTAGAAGAAGCTGGTATTGAAGTTAACGAAACTGACTTGGCTGAATTTATTTTGCAAACTGCAGTAAGTCCCCCATCTCACATCGTAGTACCAGGTCTTCACTTTGAACGTAACAAAATCCGCGAAATTTTCGCTGAAAAATTAGGTTATACAGGAACTGAAAACCCTACGGA
Organism: Veillonella parvula DSM 2008; assembly: GCF_000024945.1. Taxonomy (NCBI): domain Bacteria; kingdom Bacillati; phylum Bacillota; class Negativicutes; order Veillonellales; family Veillonellaceae; genus Veillonella; species Veillonella parvula. Next base: position 1,890,128 of record NC_013520.1, on the reverse strand, counting down.
AATGACTCACTTTGTACGCGGTTATGTACGTGAGCGCTTCTTAAAAGCTGACGTAGGTGTTAACGGCTGTAACTTTGCAGTTGCTGAATCTGGTACATGTACAATCGTTTCCAACGAAGGTAACGGTCGTATGGCTAGTTCTATTCCTAAGACTCAATTGATCTTCTTAGGTACAGAACGTATTGTCCCTGATTTTAAAGCTCTTGATGTTATGATGGAAATGTTGAACCGTTCTGCAGTAGGTTCTAAAATTTCTAACTACTTCTCCATGATGACTGGCCCTGCGCGTTCTGGTGAAGCTGATGGTCCTGAAGAAACTCATATCATTATTATCGATAACGGACGCTCTGGCATCTTGGGTGGGACATTCCAAGAAATGCTACGTTGTATCCGTTGTGGCGCATGCATGAATATTTGTCCTGTATACCGTCACGTTTCCGGTCATGGATATGGTTCTGTATATCCAGGTCCAATGGGTGCTGTATTGACTCCATTATTCAAAGGTTACGATGTAGCCGGCGATCTTCCATATGCTTCTACATTATGCGGTGCATGTACAGAGAACTGTCCAGTAGCTATTCCATTGCATGAATTGTTGATGGAGCACCGTCATATCATGGCTGATATTGAAAAGACTCGTCCAAAAGCAGAAGAAGCTATCTTCACAGCAGCTGCTAAGATGTTCGGTAATGCAACATTATTTGATCTTGGTACAAAAGCTGGTGCTATCGGTATGAACTTAATTAGTAATAAAGAGGGTAACATGCCTGAATGGACTCAAGCTATTCCAGTTATGAATGGCTGGACTAAATCTAAAGAATTGGGTTCCTTGAAATTCAAGAAATTCCGTGATCTGTATGCTGAACATGAAAAGAACAAGAAGAAGGAGAAAAAATAATGGATGTAGCTAAACGTAATCAATTTATTGCACGTTTATCTCGTGCATTAGGCCGTGATCAAGAAATGTGCCCTGCTTTTGTAGAAGGCTTTGATTATAGCCATGGTCCTCAAGAAACTATGTTCCAAGGTTTGAATCGCGATCAAATTTTGACAATGTTTAAGGAACAATGTCAACGTGTTGGTACAAAATTCGTTGAAACTACACCTGACAAATTAGGTGAAACAATTTTGGCAGCTATCGACGACTGGGGAAACGGTAAAATTGTATTCCCAAGCTCTCCTGAAGTAGAAGAATATAAATTAAAAGAATTGTTTGAACAAGATGCAGCTAATAATGGCGGCACTCGTACATACTTCCAATGGGATCCAGCTAAAGGTCGTGAAGAATGTATTTCTAATACTGCTAATGCTGATATTGGTATTACATTCCCATACTGCGGTATTGCGGAAACTGCTACTGTAGTACAAGCTTCTGGTGAGGATTCTGGCCGTGTGATTAGTTTGTTGCCTACAACACATATTGCGGTGTTGTATACTGACACAATTAATCCTCGCATGACACAAACAATGGAACATTTGGCTGAACGGTATCATAACGATCCAGCTAAGTTCCCTACAAATATCTGCTTGATTTCTGGTCCGTCCCGTACGGCGGATATCGAATTGGTAACTGTAGATGGTGCTCATGGGCCTATCCAAGTAACCTATATCTTAGTTAATAGATAATATAATAGCTAGATTTACTAAAGGCGATTTTCTTTTGGAAAATCGCCTTTTTGGTGCATATATTACAGAATACATTAAATGTTATCAAAAATTAAATATTGTACTTGTATTTTTTTCGATATATGCTATACTAAGTTTATAACCTATTGTTGTGATATGAATTAAAGAGGTGTATTATGAATATTCCATTCTTTACAGATTACCTCATGTTAAGCAATCCATTAAGTATTGGTATTATCGCGGTGTTCGTGCTCGTGTTAATAGGTATTTATGTATTGCAACGCAAGGGCACATCCTTCGGTAATCTCGTTATTATTGGTACTATTGCCGGTGCCGTACTTGGTATAGCGGTCCAAATTATTGCAGGCTTCCCTGATGATCCATCCAAAGTGGTTTATATCAAGGAAAGTACAAAGTGGTTCTCTCTCGTAGGGGGCGGTTTCATCGACTTAATCCGCATGCTTGTTATTCCTATCGTTTTTATCTCTATTGTTCACGTTATTTTGCACATGGAGGCAGGTGCTAATCTTAAAAAGTTAGTAGTTGCTATGATTTCTACGAATCTTGGCATGGTAGCCGTTGCTGCTATAGTCGGTCTAATTTTGGGGAATGCCTTCGGTTTAGGGCAAGGTTTTGATATTGTTGAATCTGGTAAGAAGATTCGTGAAATCAAACCTATGGTTGATACATTCCGAGCACTAATTCCAAGTAATCCAATTCAAGCGGCTGCTGAAACAAATGTTATCGGCATTGTTGTATTTGCAATTATCTTGGGTAGCGTAGCTCGTCTATTAAAACAAACAGGGACAAACTCTATGGAGGTATTCACAAAACTATTTGATGAACTTCATCAGTTGATTTCCTGGGTAGCTGATTTCATTATTGGTCTTATGCCATATGGTGTAGTTGCCTTATTAGCTTCTACATTGGCAACACGCGGTGTACAAGCTATTCTTGATATGGGCTTGTTCGTAGTATTACTTTACGTTGGCCTTTTGATTATGTTTGTTGTACAAGCAATCTTGATTACTAGCTTTGGTTACAATCCGATTACATACTTCAAGAAAGCAAAAGCACCACTCTTATTGGCGTTTACATCTCGTTCTTCAATGGGGGTATTGCCATTAACTGTAGAGACCTTGACAAAACGTCTTGGCGTAAATGCTACAACGGCTAATACGGTAGCTTCCTTCGGTACTACTGCGGGCATGCAAGGTTGTGCCGGCGTATTCCCTGCACTTGTTGTTGTTTACATTTCTAATGTAGCGAATATTCCATTCGATATGACTATGTACATCATGAGTGTTATCGTTATCGCTATCGGTTCCGTTGGTATCGCAGGTGTACCAGGTACTGCTACAATGGCTGCATCCGTATCCCTTAGTGGTACAGGCCTTGGTGCATACTTCACCTCCATTAGTCCAATCTTAGCTATCGATCCATTGATCGACATGGGCCGTACATGCTTGAACGTATCTGGTTCCTTAACAAATGCTCTCGTAGTAGATAAAATCATGGGAACTATCGATAAAGACGCATACAATAATCCTGATGAAGGTCGCGTATAAAAACTAACAACACTTAGCCATATAAAACTATCATACAAAAGAACAGTCTTAGGGCTGTTCTTTTTTTACAAGTGATAATTATTACAGATTGTAAACCATGTCATTAATAATCGGTATTGAAATTGTGAGCTTAGCTACAAACATGCTTATGCATGTATGGTATACTAAGCGTTATAAAGTTACGAATTATGCTTAATAAATATAAGCCAAGAGGGTAATAGTATGATTACACAAGAATTGAAAGATCGATTAATTGCAGATTATCCAAAGTTTGAGGATATGACACATAAGTTCTATAAGAAAGAACTATCCATTGCAGACTATAAAGGACAATCTGGTGCTTATGGTAGTTACGCTGAGCGCGGTGCAAATACTGGCATGAGCCGTTGGCGCTTCAACGGTGGTCGCATGACGCGCGAGCACATACAGTTTTTAGCGGACTCCATTCGTAAATATAACCTGCAACACGTACATTTCACTACCGGCCAATGCTTACAAATGCATGGCCTTGATGGTGATACTATATTGAGTCTCTATAAGGAATGTTATAATCACGGTATCTATAACCGTGGCGCTGGCGGTGACAATCCCAATGTGGTAGCTAGTATTTTACGCGGCATTGATCCTCGTGAAACTTTAGATATTACGCCATATGCAACAGCTATTAGCGTATTTCTTATGGAGCAAATGTTCTATATCAAGATTCCTCGCAAATTTAAAATGGGTATAGATAATGGTTTTGATAGTACCCCACATTCTACGTTCAAGGACCTAGGTTTTAACTTAACAAAACACAATACTTTTGATGTGTATGCTTGTGGTGGTATTGGTCCTAATCCTCGCATTGGTATTCCGGTGGCACATGATGTAGCACCTGAGGATATTTTGTACCATGTGAAAGCTATGCTTATGGTTTTTGCTAATCATGGTAATTTCAAAAACCGTGGTAAAGCTCGTACCCGTTACATGCCTGCTAAAATGGGTGGGGCGGAAGCTTTCATCAAGATCTATGAAGAAACTCTAGCTATGGTAAAAGAAGTAGAACACCTAACTATTAATCCAGCTGATTATGCTTATGAAATTACAAAAACTGGTAAGCGTGATGATTCTGTGGAAAATTATCGTATTCACCGTCAAAAACAAGAAGGTTTATATTACGTAGAATACCATCCAGCAGGTGGTGATGCGAACGTAGAACACTTGTTGGCTGCTCTTGACTATGCAGTGACACTTGACCAAGTAGAAGCACGTATTGCGCCAGACCAAGCATTGTTCTTCATTAATCTTACAGCTGATGAAGCACGCAAAATTGCGGAAATAACTGATGATAGTGCCGAAAATGATTTCCGCCGTTCCGTATCTTGTGTTGGTTCTACTATATGTCAGATTGGTATGCAAGACTCTAACGGTCTGTTAAAAGATATCTTCGCACACCTTGAAAAAAAGGGTGTAGACACAAGAAAACTACCTCGTTTACATATATCCGGCTGTCCACATTCTTGTGGTACACACCAAATCGGTGAAATTGGATTCCATGGTGCTGTAAAATTAGTAGATAAAAAACCTATGGTAGCATTCATCCTTGTAGATGGTGGATCAGAACACATGGGTTCTGAAAACTTCGGTAAAATGGCTGGCAATATTGTAGCTACAAAAATTCCAGAATTTTTGGAATCTTTGGCAAATATTCTAAACGAATCTCCAGAACCAGACTTTGGGACATGGAGAATGACACACAAAGCGCAATACATGGAACTTATAAAAGCATTTGAGTAAATATGTAAAAGCATTTGCGTAAATATGTTTGGGTTGCTTGTGATGGGGCCCACTTAGATTGCGACAACTTAATAAATAATAAAAAGAGTTCCCTCTTTGCTCCGTTCTTCGCAAAGTCGCTGCATAGGGAACTCTTTTTATTATTTGAGCACCTGCTATTAACTAGTCCCATCACAAGCTATATTCGATATTTACTCAATATGCTTTTATATAATAGAGGGAGGGGAGAGATGGTCAAGTAATTTTAACTAAATTAGCATTAGAACTAACCCGTGGACTAGCCGCAGGTTAGTCCTTTCCCTATCGGTGGGAGTGGCACCACTACTATAAAGTTTATTATAATGTGTAAAATGATAGTGTTTTCTATGATTTATTTCAAGGTGTAATTGTAATGACTCTATATAAGTATTAGCTAGATTATTTACGCTTTTGGATGGGGCATCTTTATAAATACAGTGATAAAAAAGTAAGAATACGCTTGTGCAGCGACTTTGCGAAGAACGGAGCAAGCAAGCGTATTCTTACTTTTTTTACCAAGTTGTATTAACGAAACGGGGCCCCATCCAAAAGGCAAATATAGGAACAGGGATTAGCTCCATTACAATTAGAATAATTGTTTAAAACTAGATATGACTTGATTTTGTATGTTATAATAGGCTTTATAGTAGTATTTGGAGGATATTCAGATGTTATTTACCGTCAATACAGAAGTCTGTACACGATGCGGCCTTTGCGTTGCTGACTGTCCGACCGGATTACTGGTGATGTCCGATGCTGGACCTGTAACTGGCAGGGGAGGTTGTATCTCCTGTGGGCATTGTATTTCCGTATGCCCAACGCTTGCTCTTGATAGCGATATGACACCGCGTAAAGAGCAAATCGATATTACAAAGGAACCTAAGTTAACGCCTGAGCAAGCTGAACTATTTATGCGTAGTCGTCGCTCTATTCGTAACTATCAAAATAAACCAGTCCCTGTAGAGCTCATTCGCAAAGTGCTAAACGTTGCAAGAATGGCGCCAACAGCAACTAACACACAAGGTATTTCGTATATAGTAATCCGAGATAAACAAACGTTACGCCGTATTGCTGATCTCGTTCTAGAGTGGATGCATTTAGCTGCAAAAACAGTGCCAATTATGCGCCTTTATGCTCGTGCGGCTCAAGCAGAAGTAGATAAAGGCAAGGAGTATATCTTGCGCGATGCGCCGGCTCTCGTCGTGGCAATTGGCTCTAAAAAAGATATTCATCGTACCCATGATAGTGGTCACTCTTGCTTGTCTTATGCTGAGCTATATGCGCCGACTTTAGGCCTTGGTACTTGTTGGGCAGGCTTTTTTGAACATGCTGGAGAAGCTGAATACCAACCATTATTAGATGAATTAGGTGTACCTGATGATAAAATTGTAGCTGGTGGCATTCTTATGGGATATCCTAAAGTACGATATCGCAATATTGTAGAGCGTCAACCATTAGATGTTACATTTGATACAGAAGAGTAAAAAAGAGATGCCCCAATGATTGTAATCATTGGGGTATCTCTTTTTAGTTATATAGTGACGATATAAACTTTATTAATTGGCAGTTGTAATAGTGCCTTTGAATGTTTCGTCGATGTATTGTTTAATAGCATCAGATTTGTAAATATCTGCAATTTTTTTGTATGTTTCGTTGTCTTTGTCTTCACTACGAACTGCAAGTACGATAACTGTTAGTGGTTCATCTTTAGATTCGAAGAAGAAACCTTGTTTTTCTACACTAAGACCAGCACTTTGCACATAGTTCATTGGAATAACTGCAATTGTTACATCATCTAGACTACGAGGTAATTGAGCTGCTTCTAGTTCTTGAATCTTTATATTCTTCGGGTTAGATGTGATATCTGCAACTGTTGCTTTGAAGCCGACACCATCTTTTAACGTAATTAATCCAGCTTTAGCTAATAATGCTAATGCACGACCACCATTAGTAGGGTCATTTGGGATAGAAACAGTAGCGCCTTCAGGTACATCTTGTACGCTGTGTACACTATTACTATATAAGCCCATACGCACCAAAATTGTTTTACCGATTGCTACTAAGTTGGAACCATTTTGTTTGTTAAAGTTTTCCATAAATGGTACATGTTGATAAGCATTCAGTTGAATATCGCCATCTGCAAGGGCTTTATCAGGTGTTACATAGTCTGAGAATTCAACTACTTTAAGATCGATTCCTTGTTTTTTAGCTTCTTTTGCTACAGCTTCAGCTACTTGTGCATGAGGACCAGATGTAGCACCTATTTTGATTTCTTTTTGTGTTTGTGTTGATTGATTTGATGTACTACCACAACCAGCGATAGCAAATGCAAGAGCACCGATAAGTAATGGTGCTAACAATGTTTTTAATTTCATATAATCATCCCTTTCAAGTCTTATAATGGTTATATCCTATCATGGATGAAGGGGATTTGTATATGATAAAAGCATATCAGTTAGCTATAGATTAAAACTATGGTGAAATTCTAGCTCATTTATAATACAATTCAATATAATATATTGATTAATGTGTTATATTGAATGTGTGATCGCTAGGTAGTAAATTTATATTTTAAATATTTTTGTATAATTCTAATATGGATTCATATATCTATAATGTCGGATTAATGGAGGATGTATGTATAATTTTGATTTTTATAACCCTACACATATCGTATTTGGTAAAGACCGTTTAGATGAATTAGATACATTGGTACCAAAGGATGCAAAGGTGCTCATTACTTATGGTGGTGGCTCCGCTGTGCACAGTGGTCTTATTGATCGCATTGTGAAAGCTCTTGGTAACCGCAAGGTTGAGCAGTTTGGTGGTATTGAGCCAAATCCATCTCTTGAAACTTGTGAACGTGCGGTAGCTTTCATTAAAGAACATGGCGTAGATTTCGTTCTCGCTGTAGGCGGCGGTTCTGTAGTAGATGCTACAAAACTTATCGTTATGGGTGCTACCTATGATGGTCCCGTTATTGAGGTAATGAAAGTTGGTGTGCCAGAGGTTCCGGTAGACATGGTACCAAATCCATTACCATTTGGCACAGTTATGACACTACCTGCAACTGGTTCCGAAATGAACAATGGTGCAGTTATTACTTATGGTGACGGTAAATACCCTGTATTCAGTAGCTTAGTATTCCCTAAGTTCTCCATGCTTGATCCAACATTGACTTTCACCTTGCCTGAAAGACAAGTTAAGAATGGCGTTATCGATACCTTTGTGCATACCACAGAGCAGTATTTAACATACCCTGTAGAAGGTCGTATTCAAGATCGTTTCAGCGAAGGTATTTTAAAAACTATGATTGAAATCGGCAAAGAAACAGTAGAAAATCCAGAAAACTACGATATTCGTGCTAACCACGTGTGGGCCTCTACATTGGCATTAAATGGTTTAATTGGTGCCGGCGTGCCACAAGACTGGGCAACTCATCTGATTGGCCATGAGTTAACTGCGGCGTACCATCTTGACCATGGTATTACATTGGCTATCGTATTACCTGCATTGTTAGAAGTGAAAAAAGCAGACAAACTTGAAAAATTGGCACAATATGCTACACGGGTATGGCATATTACAGAAGGTACAAACGAAGAAAAAGCGGACAAGGCTATCGCTAAAACTCGTGAATTCTTCGAGTCCCTTGGCGTATCTACGCATTTGAAAGACTATGGTCTTGGTGAAGAAGCAGTTGATAAAATTGTGAAACAATTAGAGGACCATGGCATGACACAACTTGGTGAAAATGGTGATGTAACACCAGAAGTAGCTCGCGAGATTTTAATGCGTGCCTTATAATTAAGGGGATTAACAGTGTAAACTTGTATGATATGGAAAGGAGGCGCTCCCTATAAATAAAATAAAAAATAGAAGTGCATTTTCTTTTGCACTTCCTATTATGATTCCCATGGGGCTTAGTTTCCTCTTTCTTGGAGTAGGCTTTGGTTTGTATGCTACCAGTCAAGGGTTTCCTTGGTGGACCGCTCCTGTTTTAGCTAGTACCATATTTGCAGGCTCCATGGAGTTCGTAACTATTGGGCTGTTAATGGCAGGCTTTGATCCAGTGAATACTTTTATGTTGACCTTGTTTGTCAATGGGCGTCATTTCTTCTATGGTCTATCTGCACTACAGCGATATGTGTATATGGGATGGAAGTGGTTTCCTACAGTTGCGTGGATGTGTGATGAAAGTTTTGCAATTAATGTATCTACGAAGTTACCCGATGATGTAGATGAAAAATGGTTCTACTTCCATGTATCGTGGCTTAATTATATCTTCTGGGTTGTGAGTACTCTTGTAGGGGGATTGTTCGGCGATTTATTAGCATCTGTAGATTTGCGAGGTATTGGTTTTGTATTACCTGGCTTATTTATTGTTATATTCCTTGAAATGATATTTAATGCTAAAAGTAATAATATTCGAGGCTTAGGTGCTGTTGGAGCCGTTGTAGCCCTAGCAATGCTTCTATTAACGGGAAAATCCTTATTTATGCTTGCTTCTATGGGGTGTATGCTCGTAGTATGTTATATAGCGTATAAGTGGGGAGGTGTACATCTTGACTAGTTTTGAAATAGTCATTACCGTTGCCATTGTTGTAGCGGGCACATTACTTACACGTTTCTCTGCTTTTCTTATTTTCCCACCTGGTAGGAAGGCCCCAGATTTTGTACAGTATTTAGGCAAGGCATTACCTGCAGCGGTTATGGGGATGCTTGTTGTGTATACCTTTAAAGATACAATTGTGTTATCCTATCCATATGGAGTACCGGAACTTATTGCTTTATTAGTGACCGTTGGCATGCATGTATGGAAACGAAATATGTTTATGTCTATTGGAGCCGGCACTGTAGTATACATGATACTTGTTCAAGCCGTATTTAATATACCTAAATAAAATAAAGTATACTAACATAAACTATAATAAAATAAAGAGCACTAAAATAAACCACTTATATCTATTCCTAAAGGAGGATATAAGTGGTTTTGTTTTTATGTTCTATTTAAGTTGTAATAATCTTTCAAGACCTAGTGCAGTGTGGTGGTCCTCTAAGAAGTCTTGTTGATCTAATAATTCCATAACATCCATGTCGATGTTAGTGAGTTTGAAATCGAATACATCAAAGTTAGCTTCCATATGGCTTACATTATTTGCCTTTGGTAATGGAATGATGCCTCGTTGAATATGCCAACGCAAGATGATTTGATGCTTTGTTACACCGTATTTTTCAGCCAAGCTTTTGATGATAGGATGATCAAAAATCGGTTGGCGATCACGGGTAAATGGAGACCACGCCATGCCCACCACTTGATGTTTTCTCATCAATTGTATAAGAGCTTGGCGTTGGTTGAATGGGTGACATTCAATTTGGTTCACTACAGGTTTTACATTACAGTGATATAGCAAGTCGATTAATCGGTCTTCATAAAAGTTAGAAAGACCTAACCCACGCAATATATTTTGGTCGTATAACTCCTCCATGGCGCGCCAAGAGCCGTAGTAATCGCCCAAAGGTTGGTGAACGAGCATGATGTCGATATAATTAGTGTCTAAATTTTTTAGAGAGCTTTCAACAGCGCGCATCGTATTATCATAGCCTGCATTAGTGTGCCAGATTTTGGTAGTAATGATGATATCCGTACGTTTAACGCCAGATGCTTTGATGCCTTTGCCTACGGCTTCTTCGTTGCCGTAGTATGCAGCTGTGTCGAGCAATCGATAGCCTACGTTTAATGCATTAGTTACGGCTTGTTCTGTTTCCCCTTCGCTACCTGTTTTATATGTGCCATAACCGATAGAGGGAATAAAACTGCTGTTATTTAATATTCTAAAGTCCATCCGTTCTTCCATGAGAACCTCCGTTATATCCATAAATTAAAGGAATTAGCTTTCATACAATTCTAACTGATTTTATGATATACTAAGGTATTGATAAAAATCAATATGATAGGAAGTGACAGAATGCAAATAAATCGTTTTTGCTCTGTAATTGCTATCCTTGGTGTTATGATTATGACACTCGCTATTGCGGGATGTGGTACGAAAACCGTATCCGTCGCAGAGGTAACGTACAAGGATATGCCGTTGCAGATTCATAATGATGCCAATGTAACGGCCCTTAATAAGGCGACGATAACGCCGACCTTGACGGGGCAGGTCGTGTATGCCGTGAAAGTAGGCGATCAAGTACAGCAAGGTCAAACTGTGGCAACTGTAGATACATCGGCTTTACAACAACAGCTAGCATCCTTGCAAGGACAATTAGCGCAAGCCCAATCACAATCATATGCCTCAGCTGTGACGACTACGACTGCAGCATCCATAGACAGTACTCAACTGGAACAGGCTCAACGTATGCGTGAAGCGGGCATAATCACACAAAAAGAATATGATCGTATTTTGGAACGATCTCAACCACAAACTACAACAGTTACAACCGGTGGTGGCGGAGGCATCAATACGGCGGCCATTGAGGCACAAATCGCACAAGTATCGGCTCAGATGGCGGCATCTACAATCGTGGCTCCTATAGCAGGTACTGTAACATCTATCTATAACGAAGACCGTCAAATGGCGATTGCAGACCGTCCATTTATGATGATTCAGCAATCTACGCCGATGGTTGCATCCCTCAGCATTCCTCGTGATGCGGCTATGAAATTAGGTACACCTGAAGCGAAGAATGGCATGAAGGTACTTCTCAAGGTAGGTGACCAAGAATTACCAGGTGAATTGACTTACGTAGATATTACTCAACCTGAAAATGTGCCAAGTGTTCTTGTGAAAGCCACTTTCAATAATGAGAAAGGCCTAATCAAGGCTGGTGAATTCTATACACTCATTATTGAATCTAATGTGAAAGCCAAGATGCTGACCGTTCCAACTAAGGCGGTTCGGGAAAATCAAGATGGGAAATATGTATATGTATTGACTGAGAATAATACAGTTGATGTACGTGTTGTTGAGGTAGGCATCACTGAAGGCGATGACGTAGCCATTATTTCTGGCTTAAACGAAGGTGATAAGGTTATTACGACGGATGGCACCTTTGTGTTAGGTGAATCTGTAAAATTGTAATTATGAGACCTAAGATTTTAGTACTAGATTGTTAGGATTATGTTTAAATGTGACGGAATCAAAACTTTCACAGATTGTGAAGTAACCTCAAAAGAGGAATCTGATAGGAGGGATTATTATTTTAGAATTTAAACGTTTTGAATTGAGAGATAAACCATTAATCGACAAATATTTTGAACAACATCATTACGAAGCATCCGATAATTGCTTTACTACACTGTTTATGTGGCAAGATCCATACGGTATTCGCTGGGCTGAAGAGAATGGCGTATTGTACATCCAAGGTGGTGGCAAGCGTGAGCCATTCCTTTTGCCTCCATTTGCTGGTAAAGATGCAAAGTTCCTTGATGGTTTGTTGCGTGCTAAAGAATGGTTCGTAGAAAATAAATTGCCGTTCCGATTTAAAGGCGTTAGCAAAGATGTAAAAGAACGCATGGAAGACCTATGTCCTGGTCGCTATGCATTTACACCTGACCGCGATAACTACGAATACATTTACAAGTCCGAAGATCTTATCAACTTGTCTGGTAAGAAATTCCGTCAAAAGAAAAACCATTTAAACCAATTCCGCATGCAATATTCTAACTATGAATATGTGCCAATTACAGATGATATTATTCCATTATGTCGTGAAACGGCAGCATCTTGGGTAGAAACGCATCATGAAGAAGGTATCGAAGATGAATTGATAGCCATCAATTTGTTATTTGATAACTGGGATGTGTTGGGCCTTAAGGGCGGTGCTATTAAACTATTCGGCCGTGTCGAAGCCTTTAGTATCGGTGAGCTTCTCAATGACAGAATTGCTTTGATTCACATTGAAAAAGCAAATCCAGATATTCGTGGTTTGTATCAAGCTATCAATAATGAATTCATTCGTCACGAATTTAGCGAAGTAGAATTTATCAACCGCGAAGAAGATATGGGGTTGCCTGGCCTTCGTCAAGCAAAAGAATCTTATAACCCAGATCATTTTGCTGAAAAATATGACGCAGTATATGCTAACGAAGCTGATAATGCGACAGGCGGTAAATAAAAATTTGAGCTATGAAGCCGATGTGCTCCATAGCTCATTTTGTTATAATAGAATTGTTAGCCTATCTATTTGAATGTAACTATCGTATCATCATAGTGATATGGCGATGCGATGTGCTTAGATTAGATATTATACGCTGTGACGCAATAGATAGATAACGGCTCTTATGATATAACGAGGATATAAACATGGAATTTAGAATTGCGACGGTTCAAGATACGCCTCATGTGGAAAATCTATGGGCGTACTGCTTTGAACCAAAGGAAGATCCATTCTTCCAATATTATTTTACAAAGTGCTATGAACCAGAAAATACAATGGTCGGCCTAGAACAGGATCAATTGTTGAGTACCGTTCATTTGCGTCAATACAATCTTAACGTTCGCGGGGCTGTATTACCTACGAGTTATATGGTAGGCGTTGCAACGCATCCTGCGGCTCGCCGTGGTGGAGTAGGCGGTGCATTATTGACCTCTGCACTAGATGAGCTTCGTAAACGCGGCCAAGCTATGACGATTTTGATGCCATCCAAGGCGGCATTCTATCAACAATATGGTTGGGAACTTTATGCTCATCAATGGGTGAACACCATGTCGCTAGAAGACTTGCGCCCTATGACAGATAAAACGTTGAGCTTTGGCTTGCTAAATAGCGTAGATCAATGGACTTTGTTAGATCCAGTATATAAAACATATACGGCTCGTCTTTCCGGCTACGCAGAGCGCGGTGAAAAGGAATGGAAACGATTATTAGGCAGCTTCTTTGCAGAAGGTGTAAACATTGCTGTAGTGCGCAACGATGATAACGTCGTTGAAGGCTATGCAGTGTATCGTTTAGGTCAGCCTGAAATTCCTGTTTCTGAATTGGTTTACACGACACGCCGTGCACAACGTGCATTATTGAACTACTTCTATAATCACCGTTCTCAAGGCACTTCTATTCGTTGGAATGAAGGTCTTCATGATACATACTATCGCTTCTATCCTGATGGTAGAACTGGTCACGCTACAATGCCGTATATGATGAGTCGTATTATAGATGTAAAAGCTGCTTTTGAAGAGATTCCTGTAAATCCAGAGGCATTGATGATGCCTATAACAATGACCTTTGCAGTAAGAGATGGGCTTTGCAGCTGGAACGAAGGCCGTTATGAAGTGCAATATGGCGGTGCATTAACTCCATCCGTTAAAAAGATTTCTGATACATTAGAGGGCGAAGCAGATGTTACCGTTGAGATCGGTGCATTGAGCCAGTTATTAATGGGCACTCTTACGGCTCGAGACCTTGTTTTTGAAGGGAAACTTTCAGTAAGCGAAGAATGGTTAGATTATTTCGATATTCTCTATCCTGAACAAAAAACATATATTAACGAATGGTGGTAATATGAGCTGGAAAACGTATACGGTGAAAGAACCGACAGAGTTGACGGTCTCTAAATATGTAAAGGAACGATTTTCCCTATCCTCTCGGGATATCCAAATGATGTTTCGCAAGAAACGGGTAAAAGTTAATAGTCGTGTGGCTCATTCACAACGAGCACTCAAAAAAGGGGATGTGTTAACCTTAGAATTACCACAAGATAAGGATTATGGGGTTGATGTAGAAAAGGGACCGATTACAGTTCTCTATGAAGATGCGCATACCCTAGTTGTAAATAAGGATCCCTTTATGCTCGTTCATCCTGCAGGGCAAACGAAGTCTTGTACATTGAGTAACTATGTGGCAGGGTATTATGCAAAGAAAAACGTAGTTCATAAGGTTCGACCTGTGCACCGCCTCGACCGAGATACATCGGGGTGCATTCTCTTTGGTAAAACAAAGGAAGCACAGCAATACTATACGGATGAGCTACAAGCAGGTCGTATCGACCGCATTTATACAGGCCTTGTAGAAGGTCGCATTGATGCGAATGGCATGGTAGATGCGCCTATCGGGGTAGATCCAGTATTCGATAATCGCCGCGTTATCGATGAATTGGGTCAGCCTGCTCAAACAGAATATATTGTTCTTGATCATGAGGGA
>NC_013520.1:1482500-1567500 GCF_000024945.1 Veillonella parvula DSM 2008 | reverse complement strand
AAATACACAACAATACTCTCCCTGTGTATAAACAAAACAATACATATACAAAACTCTCTAATTATATATACCATCTCCCGTATATATAAAGGTAAAAGTTAGGTAGACATAAGAGCCCTTGAGAAAGGGCTCTTTTCCTTTAATAATCACTATTATTTTATCGATTAAAAAGCCTTTATTTCTTGACAGAGTATGTAATATTTGTTAAACTAATCAAGTATCAAGCAAAGCTTGATGAACATAGGGGTATAGCTCAATTGGTAGAGTAGCGGTCTCCAAAACCGTTGGTTGTGGGTTCAAGTCCTACTGCCCCTGCCAAATTTTGGATGGCGGTCTTCGGACCGCATGTCCATAAAATTACTCAAAAAATATTAAAAAATGCTTGCGTAGCTGCAATCATTATGTTAATATAAGTGAGTACCTTGTACATGACTCAGTAGCTCAGCTGGATAGAGCGTTTGACTACGAATCAAAAGGCCAGGGGTTCGAATCCCTTCTGGGTCACCAAATTAAAGCATCACAGTAATGTGGTGCTTTTTTATTTTTTTTTTTATATGTATATAAAGGACTCTACATATTTATGTAGGGTCCTTTTATGAGCTAATGATCTTTATTTAATTAACTAAGTTTTATTATTTCGCATGTGGCTGATCTGATTCAGCTACTACGTTAACGACAATTTCTTGATCTGCAGAAATAAGATTCATAATGATGGGGATTGGCTGTTCGATGGCTTCAGCTATACTTTTAATTTGTCGCATTGCAACAGGATAAGGTGTTGTTCCATCGCTTTGAAATAATTCTTCCAATTGGTTGATTTCTGCTTGACTTAGATTCGATTTGTTTGCGAATTCTTCGATCGTCATATTATGTTGTTCGCGATAGCTTTTAATGATTTCACCGATATACATAATCGCCTCCACTTGAATTATATTAATACATTTTTATTTTATGTGAAAGTTTGATAAAACTCAAGTTAGATTAAAATGATACTTCATATTATTGATACATAATGGTTTTATATTATAAGATGAACATACAATGATACTGATATATATGGAAATGAAAAGAGGTTTGCTATGATGACGAATAGAAAACAACTTTTAATTGTTTATATATGTTTAGCATTAGGGGCTTGGAGTGCTAGCGCGGGCGTCAGTTTTAGTCAATCAAACGGCGATGCGAATCGAATGAGTCGAGATAATACGACAGTACAGCATAGGTCTGAAAAAACTGTTGACGATTCTGACCAAGGCAGTCCTGTTATTGCATCGTATTACAAGGATGGCAAAAAAAAGAAGAAAAAGAGCACTGCTGCTGAAGAGCCTAAGCTTTCAGAGAAACAAAAAGCAACTAAAGAATTAAATGAACATTTTTGGGTAGAAGAAGCGGGAAAACATCCGTTACCGTATGAGGTTGTAGAAGGAAAAGCGGTCAGTGAAGAAGAATTAGCCCATTGGTGGAAGGTTTTTAATGATCCTGTATTGGATCAATTAATTGATTTGACACTCAAAAATAATCGGCAGTTAGAGGTAGCTCGTTCTCGAGTTAGACAAGGGCGGTTACAGTTGGGAATTGCTGAAGCACAACGATTACCTTGGCTAGATGCTTCCGGTTCATGGTCGGCTAATAGAGGGCAAGGCGAATGGGATTCGGACCAAGAAGCGATAAATAATTTGCCTATACCTGATAAGATGACGAGAAATGTAGAAACCGGTAAATTGGGAATTGATGCGCGATGGGAAATTGATATATTCGGGAGACAAAAAGCAAAATCACGTGCTGCATCAAATTCGTTACAAGCATCACAGGCGGATTTATATTCCACCTGGGTATCATTGAGCGCGGAAACAGCATTACAGTATATGTCGTTAAGAACTTTACAGGAGCAATTGCGCATAACGGAAGAGGATGTGAAGCGTCAGCAGGAAGCGTTGGAACTGATTAAGATAAATTATCAGTCTGGTATTATCAACGAATTACCTGTACAACAGGCTACATATGCATTATCTCAGACTCAAGCGGAGATTCCTTCATTAAAGAAAAATATAGCTTCCACAATGTCTGCTCTTTCTATATTGACAGGAACAGTTCCAGGCGAGATTGACGGGTTATTGATGGAAAATACTTCATTACCTACGGTGGATCCACACATGTTTATTGGCATACCGGCGGAAGCTTTACGACAACGGCCCGATATTCAGGCGGCGGAACGACGTATTGCGGCACAACAACAGAAAACCAAGGCTGCAAAGTCTGACCTTAAGCCTAGATTTTCATTAAATGGCAGTATAGGCTTGGAGTCGTTTTCATCGGGAGGTCTTATTTCAGCTATTGGTAAAATGATAGGAATAGGACCATCTATCACTATGCCTATTTTCAATGCCGGTGCTATTCGTAAGAATATAAAAGTACAAACGGAAAAGGAACAGGAATACTTGGCACTTTACGAAGAGACTGTTTTGAAAGCTGTAGGGGAGGTCCGAAATGCGGTGACGGATGCATCTCAGGATCATATTAAGTCTGAGGAATTGAAATCTGCTGTAGAATCTGCACAGCAAGCAGAATCTTTGGCGCAAACCAATTTTGACTCCGGTCTTAGCGATTACTTAAGTGTTCTTGATGCACGAAGAAATGTATTGTCTGCAAGGCGGCAATATATCATGAGTCGGGGGCAAGAGTTTGCTGATACCGTTCGTTTATTCAAATCCTTAGGCGGTGGTTGGGAAGCCATGGACATGGATCAGGAGGCAGAGGCGGATTCGCATGCTAAGAAATAGTGTGAGAAACGGGGAATGATTATGAAAGAGAAACTTGATGTCCTTAAACGTTGGATGGCGAATAATAAAAAAAAGTGCGTAGGTATAATGATTGCTTTTCTAATAATTTTGGGTGGCGTAGGATATTATGCTTATAATCAATACGAAGCGTACATGGCCTCTCATCACATCGTGTTGCAAGGTAATGTGAATCTGCGGGAAGTGAATGTTGCATTTCGGGGAAGTGATCGGATTGCCAGCCTGTTAGTGGATGAAGGTGCGGTCGTGAGCCAAGGACAGATTTTGGGGTATTTACATTCTGATGAATTGAATCTTGCTGTACAGCAGGCTAAGGCTACCATTGCGGCACAGGAAGCTATAGTGGCCAAGTTGCAAGCAGGTAGTAGACCAGAAGAAATCGCTCAAGCATCGGCACGAGTTACATCTGCAGAAGCTGCATTAGCTCAATCGAAACAAGAAGCAGAGAAGTTACAAAAATCATATAATGCTTCAAATGGTAAGGCCGTCAGTCGACAGTCTGTAGATGATATACAGGCGAAGGTGAAAGTATCGGAAGCCAAATTAAATGAGGCTCAGCAAGCATACAATTTAGCTGTCGCAGGGCCAAGACAGGAAGATATAGCACAGGCCCAAGCACAATTGGATTCGATGAAAAGTGAATTGGCTCGTCAGGAGTTTTTGTTAAACCAAACTGTATTAACGGCTCCTATAGATGGTGTTATAACGGCCCGATTATTACAGGTCGGTGATATGGCTTCACCGAGTACACCTGTATTTAAGTTGGCTGAGAATACCAAAAAGTGGGTTCGTGTATATGTGAACGAACGAGATTTAGGGAAAATTTATAATGGTATGGCAGCAAATGTAACAACGGATACATATAAGAACGAACCGATTCACGGCACAATCGGATATATTTCCTCCGTAGCGGAATTTACCCCTAAATCGGTAGAAACGGAAGATGTGCGTACTACCCTTGTGTATGAAGTGCGGGTATATGTGGATGACCCAAATAATCGCCTTCGTTTAGGAATGCCTGCCACTGTTTCCATTGATATATAGAGGTGTGCGGTGAATGATGTATATGCAATCAAAGCGTCACAATTATATAAAGAATTTCCTATTGTTGGAGCTGCTCCTAAAATAGCATTGGACTATCTGGATTTTAAAATTCGGAAAGGTTGTTTAACGGCATTAGTGGGACCGGATGGTGCGGGAAAAACAACGCTTATCCGGTTGATAGCCGGTTTGTTGGACTCCACGTCCGGCTCTTTAGATGTCCTTGGAATGAATGTGAAAGTATATTCGCAGGAAGTTCAAGATAAACTCAGTTATATGCCTCAGAAGTTTGGGCTTTATGAGGAATTATCCGTCAGTGAAAACATGAATCTCTATGCAGATTTACATGGTATCCCTTTGGGGGAGAGAACGGAACGGTTCGAAAAATTACTGCATATGACGGGGCTAGCAAAATTTACGAAGCGTCCTGCCGGTAAATTATCGGGTGGTATGAAGCAAAAACTCAGCCTGGCTTGTACACTTGTACGATCTCCAGAGTTATTATTGCTTGATGAGCCTACCGTAGGGGTCGATCCATTTTCAAGGCGAGAGTTATGGGAGATTTTAGAGTCGTTAGTACGTACAGATGGAATCAGCGTACTTGTTAGTACTGCATACTTAGATGAGGCGGAGCGTTGTAAAGATGTTTTCGTCCTTAATAAAGGGCGGTTTTTAGCAACTGGGACACCGAATGAATTGACTCAAATGTCTGAGGGGCGATGCTTTCAGGTAAAAATTCCGAAGTCATTGAGCATGCGAAATGTACAGGCCGCATTGATGGATGATAGAAAATGTGTGGCGGATGCAGTTCCGGAGGCCGGTGCCGTGAGGTACATAAAAACAAAAGAAATGCTTTCGATTCCATGGCTTAATGAGTACGGTATGGAGGAACAACCAGTTCAGAGCCGTTTGGAAGATACCTTTATGATGCTGTTAAAAGAGGATGAGTTTACTTCGAAACAGGGGACTTCCCTTTTAGATGCTATCGATATGGATTTGGATGAAAGTGCGATAGAGAAAGAACGAAAGCGTTTGTTGTCCCCAAATGAAATGGTTGAGCGTCCAGTAGAAATTTCTGTATCTCATTTGGTGAGAACATTCGGTGATTTTACGGCGGTAGCTAATACATCATTTACGGTGCAGCGCGGAGAAGTATTCGGATTGCTTGGACCAAACGGAGCCGGCAAGACGACGACATTTCGTATGTTGTGTGGCTTATTACCTGTAACGAGCGGTGATTTACGTGTAGCTGGTGTTGATGTCGTTAAATCTCGTACGGCGGCAAGAAGCAATTTTGGCTATGTAGCGCAAAAGTTTTCTTTGTACGGCAATTTGTCCGTTATGGAAAATCTAGAATTTTTTGCTGGTGTGTATGGTTTGTACGGTCAAAAAAAGGATAATCGAATAGAAGCTGTTATTAAGGAGTTTCATCTGAACGATGTGAGAGATATGATAGCCGGTGATTTGCCCGGTGGTTATAAACAGCGCTTGTCCATGGCAGCTGCGCTAATGCATGAGCCTAAAATTCTTTTCTTGGATGAGCCCACAAGTGGTATTGATCCTCTTACACGGCGTAATTTCTGGAGACAGATTACTTCTTTATCAAATCGAGGAACAACGATTATTATTACGACTCATTTTATGGATGAATCGGAATATTGTGACCGTATTATGATTCAGGATGCAGGGAAACTCGTTGTGCTA
Source organism: Veillonella parvula DSM 2008 (assembly GCF_000024945.1). NCBI lineage: Bacteria > Bacillati > Bacillota > Negativicutes > Veillonellales > Veillonellaceae > Veillonella > Veillonella parvula. The sequence continues at coordinate 1,561,957 of NC_013520.1, read as the reverse complement.
GGAACACATGATGAGGTTAGACGGACTGCTGGCGACGAGACTTGTACTATGGATGAAGCGTTTATCTCCGTCATACTGGAAAAACGGGAACAGGAGGAGGACGTATGAACGGATTTATAAGACGGTTTTCCTCATTGGTATATAAGGAAAACTTACAAGTATTGCGCGACCCCAGCACTATTTTGTTGGGGGTTGTGCTACCGATACTACTTATTATCCTCATCGGTTCAGGGGTTACTTTGGATGTTAAACACGTGCCGATAGCAGTGGTTATGGAACGTCAAGATTCGATGACCCAAAGTGTGTATGACTCCTTATACGGCTCTGAGTACTTTCAACCTATAGCGGTTCGCGATAGAAAGACGGCGGAACTATTGCTAGAAAAACGAAAGGTAGATGCTATACTGGTGATTCCACAGGATTTTTCGTCTCAAGTTATGCGCGGACAAGGAAAGGTACAGGGAATCTACTACGGTGTCGATACTTCGGTAGCGATGAGCATAGAAAGTTATGTAAACTCAGCTATTAATTTATGGGCCGTTAAGAATATTCCGTTTATGTTACGTGGTGGATATATAACAATGAACCATCGTATGTGGTTTAATGAGGCAAATACGAGTACCTGGTTTTTGATTCCCGGGCTCATCATGATTATCATGACGATTGTATCCGTTTTTCTTACGGCTGTCGTTATGGCTAGAGAATGGGAACGTGGTACTTTCGAGGCTTTATTTGTTACACCAGTTAAGCCTATTGAAATTATTTTGGCTAAGGTAGTGCCTTATTATGTATTGGCCATGTTGGGGCTGTTGTTTTGCCTCGGTGTTTCGTATTTCTTTTATGAAGTACCTATGCGTGGTTCCTTATGGATCATCTGCATCGTGTCCACATTGTATTTGATTGTTTCCTTAAATATGGGACTACTTATATCTGCGTTTACGAAGAAACAGTTCTTAGCTTGTCAAATGGCGTTACTTACCAGTTTTTTACCGGCGTTGATATTGACGGGGTTTTTATTTGATCCACATTCACAACCTGTGGTGATTCAATATATTTCACGGCTTTTACCTCCTACATATTTTTTAGAATTACTAAAATCATTGTTTCTCGGTGGAAATAACTGGTATTTGATCATTAAAAATAGCGTTGTATTATCTGGGTTTGCTATTTGCTTTACAATATTGACGATTTATATTACGCGGAAGAAGGTGGAATAATGAATTGGCGCCTGTACTGGAACCAAATTGTTGCTATCATATGGAAAGAGCTATTAGCCACCTTCAAAGATCCGAAAACTCGTATAATCTTACTGTTACCGGTTCTTATTCAAGGGTTCCTTTTCGGTTATGCCGCAACCTATAATCTCAACAAGGTTCCCTATGTATTGATTGATGAAAGTCATACGCAGACCGCAGCTGCATTAGAATCGACTATTAATTCATCCGGTGTTTTTGAACTGTATCAATCTGTGAACTCTCCGGATATAATCGCACCATTAATAGACTCCAACAAGGTTATTATGGCGGTTATCATACCTCAGGATTTTGAAGAAAACTTAAAGCATAAACAACCTACATCTATTACTGTTATTGTAAATGGAACGAATACAATGACTTCAGGTCTTGCCGCAGCCTATATGGGGCAAATCATTTCTCAATTCAATCAGACTTGGTTAGGTGTTGAGTATAAGGGAATCACGATTGAATCTCGTACCTGGTACAATGAAAATCAGCAGTCTTCCTGGACTTTCTTGACAGGTCTCGTTATATTGATCAGTATGACACAAGTTATCATGCTGGGGGGCTTATCTGTGGCGAGAGAACGAGAGCAGGGGACCTTTGATCAATTATTGGTGACGCCCGTATCATCTATGCAAATTTTGATTGCAAAGTCTATACCACCCATGATAATAGGACTGTTTCAAAGTACTGTATTGTTATTAATAGCCATGTTTTGGTTTAAAGTTCCATTTCGGGGCAATATATTTCTTGTGTATGCCGTGTTGTTTACGTTTATAAGTAGTAGTATTGGATTGGGATTATCTATTTCGGCTATTGCAAAAAATATGCAGCAAGTTCTCGTATATGTTTTTGTCTTTCTTTTTCCACTAGCCTTATTGTCCGGATTAATCACACCTGTACATAATATGCCGAAAATATTGCAATATCTTACATATGGAAATCCTATGCGGTTTTCTGTTGAGGCAATGCGCAGAATTTATCTAGAAGGTGCAGGATTGACGGATATTTGGTTTAACTTTATTCCTATGATTATATTAACTATTGTTACTATGTCAATGGCGGGGTGGTTGTTTAGAAATCGTGTGGGATAAGTTTGTTTTTTAGCTAGTTGAATTATTAATTTCTGTTATAACAATACGGCAGAACTATATAGCTTTTTTTTATTAATAAATATGCTTTTGCCGTATTGACGAAATGAATTTAGACTGTTAGAATAAAAGCATAGAAAACATCATATTTGGGAATAGGTGCTGAAAAGCATAATAGAGAAGCTGGTTAAATGCCAGCACGGTCCCGCCACTGTATGGTCGAGCGAGTCTAAATTAAGTCACTGGGAAACTGGGAAGGCTAGATGAGCGATGAAGCCGAGTCAGGAGAACTGCCTATTCAACATTCACCATTTGACCTACGAGAGATAGGGAGGAGAAGTTAATAGCTCCTTTTTACGTATCCGTAAAAAGGATTTTTTAGTTCTATAGGATCTAAATTGTATTATATTTAATTTAGATTTTAGTTCTATACGACCTAATTGTCGTGCTATGGTCATGGTGGATTTACCTTCTTGGTATTACCAGCATGACGTATGTTATGACTGTTAATATATTTTATGGTAAATGTAGGGCATGCATTTATTCATCATCATCCTAAAAAAGAGGCTGACCCAGGGTTCTAGTAGTTCGGATTCTGGGTCAGTCTCTTTTTATTTTGCAAATATTAATTATCAGTAAGAACTTTTAGATTGAGACCTGTAGCGTTAAGGTTTAGATGAGGCGTTAAGCGTTAATATATATACAATTGTAGAGTTAAGAGTCTTTAGATTTAGAATTTGTTTTAGGTTTACGTAAATTGTAAGGTTTAGATAATTATTTTCCTTGGAATATATTTTTCGATGTATGAATTTTATGTCATTTATAAAAAAATGATTGACGATGAATTACATACATGATATTATTATTTCAGTTGAGACGCGGGAGTGGCGGAATTGGCAGACGCACCAGACTTAGGATCTGGCGCCTTACGGCGTGGGGGTTCAAGTCCCTTCTCCCGCACCAACTTTATTGCACCTATAGAGGTGTATTTTTTTTGCCTAAATTAAGTATTAACGTGGATATTTATATCGATAAACACATACAATCTGATAGCAAGATAGGTACAGATTTAACTACTACGTTATATGTTATAATATATTAGTTAGAACTATTTAATTAATACAATCATAGTAATACTATATGGTGCAGTATGGATAATACATTAACAAAACTGCTTTCACAGAACCCATCCTTTGTGGATGGGCTAAACGCATTTCAGCGAAAGGGGAAGTCAGTCATATATGGTCTTAGCGGATCTCAAAAGAGTTTCCTCTTAAGTCAATCTTTTTCTGCAGGTCTTACAAAACCTGTAGTCATCGTAGTCCATGATAAGGACCATAAGGAGATGTGGGAACGGGACTTAGCTTTTTTCATGCCTAATGCACCAGTCTTATCATTTCCTACAACAGATCATGTAGACTTTACGACTGTGGCTCGCAGTCTTGAAGTCCAAGGTGCGCAGATGCGAGCATTAGCACTGTTGGCGTGGCAAGAGCCGGCAGTAGTCATTGCCAATGCTGAAGAGGTTACACAGTATGTTGTATCGCCTCATTACTTAAAGGGGCAATCGTTGCATTTTGCTTTAAATGATGCAATTGAACGTGATGTAGCCCTTGAACAGCTCGTAACAATTGGATATGAACGCGTAGACCAGGTGGAACAACGTGGTCATTTTGCTGTGCGTGGAGATATTTTGGATATTTATCCTGTAAATAGTGATCATCCGATTCGTATTGAATTCTTTGGCGATGAGATCGATACATTGCGTTTCTTCTCCGTTGAGAATCAACGTTCCATTGAGCAAATTGAATCCTACACGGTGACGCCTTTCTTTCTTGGTAAAAGTGATGCGGACAGTACTTTATTATCTTATGTGAAAGAGGGCACTCTAATTTATGATGAGCCTGGGCGTATTCAAGAGGCGTTAAAGAAATTCTTAAAAGAAGATCCTACACATCGGAAAAATCATTGTGATTGGAATGAACTACAACGTACTGTAGATGCTAGGAATCAAGTGGCTTTTACATTTATGCAACAACGCTCTATCGGTCTCACTGGATTTAACCCTATCGGTATTCAAGGGAAGACGATGACGAGTTTTGAGCGTCAAATTCCACTATTAACAGATGAAATTAAGCAATGGCATCGTTTACATCATCAAGTGGTGATAGTACTAAATAATCAGCAACGACGAGAAGGTATTGAGCGTGCCCTTGAAGGGGAGCATATTGTATTTACTCATAGTGATACATGGATTGCTAAGCCTAATACCGTTATTATTTTAAATGGGTTATTAACAGATGGCTTTGAATTGCCTAATAGCCATCTTGTGGTTGTGGTAGAAGGCAATATTTACGGACAGCAAAAGCGCAAGCTTCGGAATAAGCCTAAAAAGGGCCAAGAAATCAATTATTTCACGGATTTAACCCCTGGTGACTATGTTGTACATAGTATGCACGGTATCGGTAAGTATATTGGTCTTAAAACGATAGAAACGGAAGGCATCCATCGGGACTATATTGAAATCGCTTATGCTGGAACGGATAAATTGTTCTTACCTGCAAATAATTTAGATCAGTTACAAAAATACATCGGCAATGAAGGTGATGTGCCTCGTATTCATAAGATGGGTGGCCGTGACTGGGCTAAAGTTGTTACAAAGGCAAAAAAATCCATTGATGATTTGGCAGATAAGCTCGTTGAGATATATGCACAACGAGAAATCACAGAAGGCTTTGCATTCTTGCCGGATCAACCATGGCAGCAAGAGTTTGAAGATGCGTTCCCATATGAGGAGACGGAAGACCAGTTACAGGCTACGGCGGAAATTAAAGAATCTATGGAACGACCTGTTCCTATGGATCGCCTGCTCGCTGGTGATGTAGGATTTGGTAAAACGGAAGTGGCTATGCGCGCCATTTTCAAGGCCGTTATGAGCGGAAAACAAGTGGCAGTACTTGTACCAACTACGGTTTTAGCACAGCAACATTTCCAAACTTTTTTGAATCGCTTTGCTCCATTTGGGGTAAAAGTAGATGTGCTTAATCGATTCCGAACTACATCAGAGAAAAAACAAATTCTTAAAGGCGTAGAGGATGGATCTATTGATATTCTCATTGGAACCCATTCATTACTTAACAAAAAGGTGGTATTCAAAGACTTAGGAATGCTTGTTGTAGACGAGGAGCAACGTTTTGGGGTAGCACAAAAAGAAAAGTGGAAAGAGTGGGCTAGCAATATCGATGTACTCACCTTGAGTGCTACACCGATTCCGCGGACTTTACATATGTCCCTTGTTGGCGTTCGAGAAATGTCTGTTATCAATACTCCGCCAGAGGAGCGATTGCCTGTTCAAACCTATGTGGTGGAATACGATATGAATCTCATAGCAGATGCTATCAAACGAGAACTTGCAAGAGGTGGACAGGTCTATTTCGTATATAACCGTGTCGCATCTATTAATCATATGGGAGAACTATTAGAATCTGCATTGCCTGGTTTGCGTTATGCTGTTGCTCATGGACAGATGACAGGCCGTCAAATTGAGGAGATTATGACCGATTTCTATGAAGGTCATTATGATGTGCTCTTGTCTACAAGTATCATTGAAACCGGCTTAGATATTCCTAATGCCAATACTATCATCATTTATGATGCAGACCGTTTAGGTTTATCTCAGCTATACCAAATGCGAGGGCGTGTAGGCCGTTCTCGTAGACGTGCTTATGCATACTTTATGTATCGGCCAGATAAAATACTTTCAGAGGCAGCTGAAAAGCGTTTGAAAGCCATAGAGGAGTTCACTGAGCTCGGCGCAGGATTTAAGTTAGCCATGCGAGATTTAGAGATTCGCGGTGCCGGTAATCTATTAGGTTCACAGCAACATGGTAATATCGCATCTGTCGGCTTTGGCATGTACGTGAGTATGTTAGAAGAGGCGATTGCAAAGGCTCAAAATAAAGAAGTTGAGCGAGATGTATCCATTGATCCAGCTATCGACTTAGAGGTAGATGCGTTTATTGATGATGCGTATATCAAAGATAGTGCTCGTAAGATTTCTGTATACCAACGATTGTTACATATTAAATCTAAAGAGCAACTCGACGATATGACGGATGAGCTCATTGATCGCTTTGGTACACCAACCGATCCAGTAGACCGTTTGTTGCGCATTGCTCAAATTAAGGAGCAAGCACGTCTACTGGGCATTAAGAGTGTCGTCCGTAGAGATAAGCAACTCACTATCCATTGGCATGACGATTCTAAAATGGCCGATTGGGATATGGGGGCTGTACCAGAAGATTTATGGAAAAAAATGAAGTTTATGGATACCAAACCAGCCACATTATATGTGAGCCTTAATGGTATGAAAGGTTCTATTTTGACCATTACGGAAGCGGTGATAAAGGCTCTTAGCCACAAGTCACCGACTAAGGAGGGCCTATGAATCGATTTTTAAAGGGTGCCATGATTTTAACCTTAGCCGGTATTATCGTGAAGGTCATCGGTGCGTTTAGTAAAGTTCTTATCGCACGGATTTTAGGTGGTGAAGGGATTGGCCTATATATGATGGCCTATCCAATCTATCAAATTATCGTTAGTATTTCTGCTGCAGGTATTCCTGTAGCCATATCTATTATGATTGCGGAAAAACTTGCTAATGATGATATGCGAGGCGTACAACAAGTATTTTCTGTATCTTTGAGGGTACTCGCTATATTAGGGCTAGTATTTAGTTTGGCCTTATATGGTAGTGCACAATGGCTCGTAGATAATCAAATCATCACTGATCCACGCGCTTTAATTGCTATTCAATTATTATCTCCAGCTATTTTTGTAGTGACTATCCTAAGCTGTTTTAGAGGGTATTTCCAAGGTTTCCAGTATATGGTGCCTACTGGTACAAGTCAAGTATTTGAACAGATCTTTCGCGTGTCATCTATGGTAGGTTTAGCATACTACTTTATTGATCGTGGACTCCATTTGGCGGCAGGTGGTGCGACCTTTGCTACATTCCCAGGCGTATTGGCAGGGTTACTGGTATTAATTTATTTTTACTACCGACAACGCAATGTTCGAGAGAAGATGCTTTCACAACAGAATCCTAATGCTATTTGTGAAAGTAATGGCACCGTAGTTAAACGCTTGTTTAGCCTTGCTATACCTGTTTCTATGGCGAATATTATGCTTCCTATGGTATCGCTCATTGATACATTTATCGTCCCAAAACGATTGATGGATATTGGATACTATCTCAATGAAGCAACCACACAATTTGGCTATTTAACGGGTATGGCAACATCTCTGATTGGGTTGCCAATTATTCTAACTACGTCCTTAGCCGCTAGTCTTGTACCAGCCGTATCTGAGGCACATACTCAAGGTGATGTACATCGCATCGTGAAACGGGCGGAAACGGCGATTAAAATTGCTAATATGTTTACGATTCCAGCCTGCATTGGACTTTGTGTACTAGCTACGCCAATATCACAACTAATATATGCAACACCCCACGCAGGGCCTGTTATTGCTGTTATTAGCTTGAGTATTGTGTTCCTCGGTTGGCAGCAGGTTACTGCAGGTGTTTTACAAGGATTAGGAAGGACAGTAATTCCTATGGTGTCGATTTTTATAGGCTTATTAGTGAAGACATTCTTAGATTATGAGTTGACAGGCAGTGTTGAGTTGGGCATTAATGGTGCAGCTTGGGCGACGAATTTAAACTTTGCTATTGCAGCGCTTATTAACTATATTTTTGTAAAAAGATATGTAGGTTCGGTACTGAACACATTAGAGTTATTAAAAATAATAGTATCTGCCATGGCCATGGGCGGTGCTACACAAGTCATCTATGTGAGCACTGTTGATTTATTAGACAATGGTGGCGCTGTGGCTGCAGCAATTGTAGTGGCTATTTTTGTATATGGTTTATCGTTATGGCTTACTAAAGCTGTCGTAAAAGATGATATTTACCATTTCCCAATCATAGGCAAGCGCTTACAAGCTCGACGCAATAGGGAGGAAGCAAAGCTATATGAAGAACAATATTGATATTCAACCTTTAGTCGATGTAGTGAAAACTTTGCGTGCACCAAATGGCTGTCCTTGGGATCAAAAGCAAACGCATGAATCTTTACGCCGCTATTTTATAGAAGAGACTTACGAGGTAGTAGATGCCATTGATAATAAAGATATGCCAAATCTTCGTGAAGAGTTAGGTGATGTATTATTGCAAGTTGTCTTTCACAGTCAATTAGCAGAGGAGGCTGGTCATTTTACACTTCAAGATGTAATTAATGATGTTGCTGAAAAAATGATTCGTCGTCATCCTCGTGTTTTTAATCCTGAAAAAGATGAAAAGTCATACACTTGGGATGAATTAAAGGCACAAGAAAAGAAAAATATTCAAAATTCTGTATTGGATGGTGTATCGAAAAGTTTGCCTGCTTTAGTGGCGGCTTATAAGCTCCAAGAAATGGCCGCGAAGCTAGGTTTTGACTGGGATGAGCTTGATCCTGTTTGGGCTAAAGTTTCCGAAGAAATGGAGGAATTTAAGGAGGCTATTGATCAAAATGATAGAGAAAATATGGAAAAAGAAGCAGGAGATGTGCTTTTTTCCTTGATTAATCTATTCAGATGGTATAAAATAAGCGGTGAAAATGCACTAAATCGCACAAACACAAAGTTCCGACAGCGTTTTTTACATGTAGAAGCTTGTGTTAACCAAAGCGATCGCTCATGGGAAGACTTTTCATTAGCTGAGCTGGATGCTTTTTGGGAGGAGGCTAAAGTGCAGGAAAAGTAACCTAGAGGTTTATACACTTCTAAGGTATTGTAATTTTAAGGAGGTTCTGTCATGAACAAAACAGAATTAATCGCAAGTGTTGCACAAAAAACTGAATTAACTAAAAAAGATGCTGAAAAAGCAGTAAAAGCTGTATTTGACACAGTAGCTCAAGAATTAGCAGCTGGTGGTAAAGTACAAGTTATCGGCTTCGGTACTTTCGAAGTTCGTGAACGCGCAGCTCGTGAAGGCCGTAACCCACAAAACGGTAAAACTATCACAATTGCAGCTTCCAAATCTCCTGCATTCAAAGCTGGTAAAGGTTTGAAAGAACAAGTTAACGCTGCAAAAGCTAAAAAACGCAAAAAATAATCCATATTGGATGTGAAAGAGACCTTTCGAGGTCTCTTTTTTTTATCTATTTATGGTATAATGCACAGAGAAAGGGTGCATTATGAATAACGAAACATCAAGGAAGGTTCTCATCGTGTCCGCCTCAATCGGCACTGGACATATGCAAGCCGCAAGAGCCATAGAAGAATATTGGAAAGAAAAAGAGCCACAAGCATCAATTACTCATGTTGATTTTCTTGATACAGAAACTATGTCTGTAGAGCATTTAATTAAGGGTACCTATATAAAGATGATTGACGTATTCCCCATGCTCTATGATATGATTTATCGCGTATCGAAAGGGGAAAAACGAGGTACCATTCTGCAAACCGCATTGTCGTACCTACTTAAAAGCCGCATGCTTAAACTAGTACAACAAGAAGAGCCAGATGTAATGGTTTTTACACATCCATTTCCTTGTGGGGCGGCATCGATTTTAAAGCGTCAAGGTCATATAGATGTACCACTAGTAGCTATTATGACAGATTTTAGTAGTCATCAGTTTTGGCTCTATCCACAGATTGATGTTTATTATGTTGCAACAGAGTCTATGGTACCTGAAATGGTGGCTTCAGGTATCGATGAATCTCGTATTCATGTATCTGGTATTCCAGTGCGTCGATCTTTTTTCCGTGATGCTATTGAAGAGTATACCTTAGAGGAACCTGTGAAAGTACTTGTTATGGGGGGGGGCTTGGGTTTAGGCTCCCTTGAGACGGCTTTAAAACATCTAGATGAAGTAAATGGTATTGGTGAAATTACCGTTGTAGCTGGACAAAATACGTCTCTTTATGAATCGTTAGTTATCCTTAGTGAATCTATGAAGACGAAGACCACCGTATATGGTTATACTACTAATATTTCTGAGCTCATGAAATCATCGTCTTTGCTCGTCACAAAACCTGGTGCATTGACCTGTATGGAGGCTGTTACAATCGGATTGCCAATGGTATTCTTTAATGCTATACCAGGGCAGGAAGAGGCAAATGCAGAATTATTAGAGCAACGAGGTTGTGCCCGCTGGGCTCGTGATATTCACAACTTAGAAGATGTGGTAACTGCACTGTTAATTAATTCTCCGCGACTACAACAAATGTCTGAGCGTGCTCGCGAATGGCATGTGGATGGGGCTGCTGATATCGTAAATAGTCTCATTGAAATCTTAGATGCTAGTACACAAGATGAACTCGTAAAAGCTGAAGAGGCTCTTAGCTAATCAGAGTAAAAAAAGCGATGACCTAAAAGGCCATCGCTTTTTTCTATTGATACTGTTCAATATGTTCTTGTCGAAGTTTTTGTAATGTAACTAAGAAAGTATCCGTACTTTCGGCACCATCCAATAAATCTTTTAATTGGTAAGAGTCATCAAGGGTAACACTCCATTGAAAGGAGTCATTATCGTCGTACACATTGAATACGATTGGTGTCTTTAAGTCCTCTAGCATATAGCCGTCATCATCGGACACAGTTGCATACGTGCCATCCTCTAAGAGCTCAGTAAATAATGTGTCATACCCATCAATGTCGATAAGTTCAAAGTTGATACTTTCATAAAAGTCTAAAACCATATCCGTCGCCATGTGGACCTCCTCATGAATATATATATTACGTTTATTCTACTGAGGGCGTCTGTTACTGTCAATGGTAATGTGTAGTATAATAAATAACAGAATTACAAAATAGGAGCGGAATATGAACGTTATTAGTTTACAGAACATAGAGAAATCATATGGCACAAGGCTACTGTTTAAAGAGGTGAGTATGACTTTTACCACGGAAAAACGATTAGGTCTTGTGGGCATCAACGGAACGGGTAAGTCTACATTTCTAAAAATATTAGCAGGCCAAATGGAAGCTGATAAAGGCACCATTGAGCGTAATGGTAAGGCCAGCATCCATTACTTAGCGCAGACACCTGATTTTGATGCGGAATCTACCTTATTAGAAGCAGTTCTTGATGGAGATCATCCTCGCTTACAGATGGTAAAAGCCTTTGAACGTATTAGTCGTGAGTACCGCCAAATGCAAGAGTCTGGTAGTGATGATGCTAAATTGTCTCGTAACTATATGAATGCATTGGAGCAAATGGATCAACAAGACGGGTGGCAAGTAGAACAAGAGGCACGCATTATTTTATCTAAATTGGGCTTTCCTGATGTGGAGCAAAAGGTAGCTATGTTATCAGGAGGGCAAAAGCGTCGTCTTGCATTGGGGCAAGCATTGCTATATCCATGTGATCTTTTATTGCTAGATGAGCCGACTAACCATTTGGATGAAGATAGTATCGATTGGTTGGAGTCGTATTTGAGTACACGTCAAGGAGGATTATTAATCAGTACCCATGATAGATATTTCCTCGATTCCGTATGTAATGGTATTTTAGAGCTATCAAATCGTCATATGTATCAATACGATGGCAATTATGAAGAATTTATTGCCTTGAAAGCTGATCGAGAGGCTCGTGAAGCTGCTACGGAAGAAAAACGACGTCAATTTTTAAAACGAGAAATCGAATGGGTACGTCGTGGTGCTCTGGCTAGAACTACAAAACAAAAGGCTCGTCTTGACCGTTACGAAAAATTAAAGAATATGGAGAAAACCCGTCGTCCGGATCAAATGGATCCTATTGCGCTGAAGACACGTTTAGGAAAAACCATCTTTGATATTGAGCATTTAGAGTTTTATTTTGATGAACGTCCTATGATTAAGGACTTTACCTATCACGTGGTACGCCATGATCGTATCGGTATAGTAGGGCTCAATGGTGTTGGTAAGTCTACCTTTATGAATATCCTTGATGGCACCTACGAAGCGACGAGAGGCACTATCGGTAAAGGTGAGACCGTTCGCATTGCTCATTTTAAACAAGAGCTACCTGAATTTGATGAAGATATGCGCGTTCTCGATTATATTCGTGAGGACCACTCTTATATGGTACTCGGTGATGGATCTACATTGAGCGCAGGACAAATCCTTGAGCGATTCCTTTTTACCCCAGAATTACATGGTGTACCGATTCGAAAACTCTCTGGCGGGGAACGTCGTCGTTTATACCTCTTAAAATTGTTGATGAGCGCCCCTAACGTATTATTGCTGGACGAACCGACGAATGATCTTGATATTCCAACATTGGAGGTATTAGAGGATTTCCTTGACTCCTTTAGTGGCGTCATCATTACAGTTTGTCACGATCGGTACTTCCTAGACCGCGTAGTGGATAAATTATTTGTCTTTACCGGCGATGGGCATATTGAAATCGTTCATGGCTCCTATTCTGACTACAAGGATGCTCTTGATGAAAGTAGTGGCAGCAAGCACCCATTCTATATGCCAAATGATAATATACCGGCTAATTCCAAAGTGGTACAAGCTGTAGAAGGTGGAGAGGCTGATACCGATGACTCTGTTGATAATCAATCAAATACGTCAGATATCTTTGGAAATGACAATGTAGTAGCTGTTGGTGAAACAGATACTTTCAAAGCAATACTAAAGAAGGGCCTCAATAAAGCAGAGGAAGCGGAGTATGCCAAAATTATGGATGAATTGCCAAAGCTAGAACATTTAGTAAAAGGCCTCGATGTTATGATAAGCCAAGTGGCTACTGATTATGAAAAAATGCAGTCACTGATGGAGGAACGAGAAGAAACACAGGCCCAAATAGATGTGCTCACTGAACGGTGGATGGAATTAGAGGAACGCCTATAATTCCTTTTATCATGCCATTTTTTAATATCTGCTATGCAAAGGAATTACGTGTAAGTTTATTGATAAAACTCACAATGTATAGTATAATTTCTACGATTAACGATAACAACGTTACCTAAGTAGGAGGAACTCATGAGTAAGTACCAATTTTTAGACCGTCGCGTACCAATTGAAGACGGAAATATTGCATTAGTACAAGATTTAACTAAATGTAAAAACTGCTCCTTATGTCGTAAAGCTTGTGCTGTAGACATGGGTGTATTTGATTATTATGATTTAACAACTAATGGAGATCATCCAATTTGTATTCATTGTGGTCAATGTGCATCTATTTGCCCGTTCGATTCCATTAATGAACGCTCTGAAATTGATGAAGTAAAAGCAGCTATTGCTGACCCTAATAAAATCGTCATTTTCCAAACTGCGCCTGCCGTGCGTGTTGGTTTGGGCGAGGAATTCGGCCTTGAGGCTGGTACATTTGTAGAAGGTAAAATGGTAGCCGCTCTTCGTAAATTGGGTGGCGACTATATCCTTGATACAAACTTTGGTGCGGACATGACTATCATGGAAGAAGCATCTGAGTTATTAGAACGTGTTATTAATAGTGATGCAGTATTGCCTCAATTCACATCTTGTTGTCCTGCTTGGGTTAAGTTTGCGGAAACATTCTATCCAGAATTCTTGCCAAACCTATCTACGGCTAAGAGCCCAATTGCTATGCAAGCGCCTACACAAAAAACATACTTTGCTGAAAAAATGGGCCTTGATGCAAAACAAATCGTGGCCGTTGCAGTAACACCATGTACAGCTAAGAAATTTGAAATTCGTCGCGATGAAATGAATTCCTCCGCGGAATACTGGAATACACCAGAAATGCGCGATACAGACTACTGTATTACTACACGGGAACTTGCAAAATGGTTGCGCGCAGAAGAAATCAACTTCGATGATCTTGAAGATTCTGCTTTTGACCCATTGATGGGCGAAGCCTCTGGTGGTGGTATCATCTTCGGTAACACTGGTGGCGTTATGGAAGCGGCTATGCGTGCGGCTTACAAAATGGCGACAGGTGAAGATGCACCTCAAACATTGATTCCATTCGAAGCTATTCGCGGCATGGACGGCGCGCGTGAAGCGGACGTAGTGATTGGCGATAAAACATTACATGTAGCGGCAGTTCATGGTACCGGTAATTTGCGTAAGTTCATCGAACGCATGCGTGCAGAAAATATCCATTATGACTTCATCGAAGTAATGGCTTGTCGTGGTGGCTGTATCGGTGGTGGTGGTCAACCACGCGTTAAATTACCGATGGCTGACAAAGCTCGTGAAGCTCGTATTGCATCTTTGTATACTCGCGATGCAGAAGTAACTGTAAAAGCTGCTTGTGATAATCCAGATATCCAAAAATTGTATGCTGAGTTCTTTGATGGCAAACCTATGAGCCACAAAGCACATCACATGTTACATACTACCTTTGTGAACCGTTCTGAAGATTTAGGTCCTAATGGCGCTTGTACGCCTGCTACATGCCCTACATCTGTGCCTAATTTGAAAAAGGCGGCAGAGGCGGCTAAAGCAGCGGCGGAAGCTAATAGCTAAGAGTTGATAGTTACTAGTTAATAAAAAGCACAAAGATAGCTAAGAAATATATAGCAGATAGTTGATATGTTAGTCAGCTATCTGCTTTTTTATTTATTTTATATAGTGGATATATGGTCAATAAAAGCTTTCACAGAGGTAGATTCTATATATGCCATATACGCATAAGGGTTAAAATATAGAGATTGGTAAATTGGTTTAGGAATTACCTGTAGTATGCTATAATTAAATTGTTATTATAGAAGCAATCAATACTGGTTCGGGAGGATCTTCATGGCTTTTAAATTAAAAGGAAAAGAAGAAAAATTTTTCAGTATTTTGGAAAAACATGCTGCACTAACTTATGAAAGTGCGGAAATGATGGAACGCGTGTTTAAGGGGGATATCTCTAAGGAAGAGGCATTTCTTGAAATTGATACAAAGGAAAAAGCTGCCGATGAATTAGTAAATGAAACTGTAGAGCGTTTACGTAAAACATTTATCACTCCGATGGATCGTGAGGATATTCAGCTTTTGATTGACCAACTGGATACTACATTGGATAATATCAAAGAAATCATGGATAAAATGGTTATGTATCATGTTGGAAAACCAAGTGATGGTGCTATTCGCATGAGTGAAATTGTTGTTAAATGCGTTAAGCATATCAATAAATCCATTGGTTATATGGGTAGTCTTAAAAAGGATCATGTGAAGGTAGAGGGGCGTGTTCATCAAGTATTGAAACTTGAGTCTGAAGCGGATAATATTTATCATGAAGAAATGGCTAAGCTCTTTACAGAGTGTACGAATCCAATTGAAATTATCAAATGGAAGGAAATCCTTAGCGCTATGGAAGATGTAATCGATGGCTGCGAAGATTTGGTTGGTACATTCCGCCGGGTAGTATTGAAGTATGCTTGATGCTCATTATTTAGTATGGCTAGTTGTATTTTTAGCATTAGCTTTTGACTATATCAATGGCTTTCATGATACGGCAAATGCCATTGCCACATCTGTTTCTACACGAGCTATTGAGCCTAAAAAAGCGATTATGATGACCGCTGCTCTCAATTTTTTGGGTGCAATGGTTAGTACAGGTGTTGCAAAGACTATCGGTGGTGATATAGTAATGTCGCCATCCCTTATCGATAGTGGTATTATTTCTGCAGCCCTTATCGGTGCCATCACATGGAATCTTTTAACCTGGTATTGGGGAATCCCAAGTTCCTCATCCCATGCTTTGATTGGTGGTATCATTGGTGCTGTGGGCTGGTCTGTAGGATTTGACGCTTTGAATGAGGCGGGGATTTTAAAAATCTTTTTGTCTCTTATTTTATCTCCGATTGTAGCCATGATTGGTGGCTACATTGTGATGAAGATATTGTTGCTTATTTTCGGTAGATTTTCTCCAATTGTTTTGAATGATCGATTTAGATCCATGCAAATTGTATCAGCAATTATGATGGCATTTTCTCATGGCTCTAATGATGCACAAAAAGCGATGGGGATAATCACATTAACCTTACTTAGCGGTGGTTTCATCGATACATTAGATGTACCGATTTGGGTAAAACTTTGTTGTGCTACTGCAATGGCTATGGGTACTGCTGTAGGCGGTTGGAAAATTATCTCTACAATGGGAACTAAGATTTTCAAACTAGAAACTATTAATGGGTTTGCAGCTGATCTAAATTCTGCTATTACAATTTTTACAGCTACATTTTTACATTTGCCTGTAAGTACTACACACGTAGTAAGTGGTTCTTTACTAGGTGTAGGCTCTTCTAAACGTATTAAAGCAGTCAACTGGGGTGTAGCAAGATCTATGGTTATGGCTTGGTTTGTAACGATTCCATTATCTGGTATCGTTGCCGCTATTGCTTATGAAGTAGGTCACTTACTATTTGGCTAATTCATATATTTTTTATTACCGTAAAAAAGACTGCAAAAGCAGTCTTTTTTGTTTATCAAAATATTTTTGCTATATTGTCATATTTATAAATAATTTGCTTTTCTATTTTAAAATTCTATTTATTATATATGTACGTGATAGTTTCTAAATAATCTAAAAATATAGAAATAAACTGATTTGTAAATACTATATTCTATAAAAGAGATTTATCTATATTTGGCAACATTAATGTTACAATTCAAGTTGAATAGGGGAAAATACTTATAAATATGTGTTTTATTGATTATGCATTTTACTAATAAATGAAGTTTATTACTTGTTTATAGGCTGTTAAAAGGTTATTTAAAGTGAATGGCTATTGCATACTTATGTATCGGAGGTTATACTATCGGTAGAAGGAGTTTTTCAAGTGGAAAGTGAGGTATGTATATGGCATGGGGTGGATCTAGACGCGGTGCCGGGCGCCCACGTAATCCTATTAAACGTATTGGTAGAACCTTTCGACTTAGTGATGAAGAGTTTCTTTCGCTAAAGCCATTGATTATGGCTATTAAGGCAAATAATGATAAACGATATAGGCAACAATATAGCCGAGAAGTATAAATAATCAGGCATTGTCACAGCATATACAATTTAATACATTTTAAATCTATTTTACAATAATTCATTATTTCTAAATCTTTCAACTACAACACATCTTTACTCTCTAAAACAATATGCTGTGTGCAATACAAGCAGTACGAAAAGGTCCCAATTCATTTGAATTGGGACCTTTTCGTTATATATAATATACAATACATAATACATATTACTCTATATTTTGTTATATTAAATTAGTCTACTTTGATGCCGTGAATTTCTTCAGCTAAACGTTTTAGAGCATCAACGGTACGTACCCCAGGAGTGATTTCAGAAAGTTTTACACGAATGAAGTGACCTTCTTTAACGGCTGTGATATCTTGAAGTTGAGGGTTAGCCTTGATCTTTTCAATTTTTTGTTGGAAATCATCATCGTTGCGAATAGAATTGCCATAGTCAGCGATAATAATATAGTCAGGGTTTTGCGCAATTACTGTTTCCCAAGAACCTTTAGCCCATGTTTTATCAACGCCTAAGCCGCTCATTACATTATCAGCACCGATAAGTTTTAAGATGTTAGTAGTATAACCTTCGAATGCTGTGAATGGTTGACCGTCTTCAGAGTCATAAATAAAAACGCGTTTACGAGGTAAGTCTTTTAGTTTATTCTGGATAGCTGCCAAGGTTTTTCGTTGGTCAGCAACCCATTCTTCAGCTTTAGGTTTTACGCCAAAAATCTCACCCAATTTAATCATGTCGCTGAAGTTGGTTTCTAGGTCAGCTTTAGTAGATAACATGGATTCAGGGATCCAAATATTAACCTTTTGGGAAATCATTTTGTCAGCAGGTATAGCTCGTTTGCTGAAAGAATCAGGCCATCCCGTAGCGAAGTCAGGCTTTACGGACATGAATACTTCATAGGAAGGCCATTTATCAGATAATACTTTTACTTTGTCGTAAGCCGCTTGTAAAGGTGGGTAGATTTCTTCTTCTTTGAAAGCGGTTCCAGCCATTTTGTCGTCAAGGCCTAATTGTAACATCATTTCCGTTGTTGCTTGCGACATGGACACTGCATGAGTAGGGGCGGATTTTACGGCAAAGTCTGTTTTTGTACCGTCAAATGTTTCACTCCATGTTACAGAGGTTCCATTATCCGCTGTAGTTTTTGTAGTATCAGAACCACAACCAGCAATAGCGAATGTAGCACATGTCATAGCGATTAATAATAATTTTTTTGACTTTCTTAAATTCTGAAACATAGTAAGTCCTTTCTTTACTAATTAATAATATAAATGATAGCGCCCTTCATCCCAAGAGGTTTTAAAAGGAACTTCAAAAATTGGTTCAAGAATTTCAGGTGTGAGCACCTCGGTAGGGGAACCTTCTTTTAGGATAGTTCCATTGTTCATGATGACTATATGATCGCAATATTGAGCCGCTAGATTTAAGTCGTGAAGGACTACGATCGTAGTGCCTTTAAAAGCACGCAATTGCTTCATAAGTGCCACTTTATACTTCATATCTAAATGATTAGTAGGTTCATCTAAAAGAAGTATTTGAGGTTTCTGGGTTAAGGCTTTAGCAATAAATACGCGTTGCTTCTCACCACCTGATAAATGATGAATTTCTTCATTTGCTAAATGGGTGATTCCTACTTCATTCATATAATGCTCTGCAATTTTAACATCCTCAGAACTATAGGTGCCAAAGTGTTGTTTGTACGGATACCGTCCCATGAGAACGATATCTTTTACGAGAAAATCATCAATCATAGCGTCTCTAGATTGTGTTAAGACTGCTACCAATTGAGCAAATTCGCGACCTTTATAAGACTCTAAAGGTTTTCCGTTTAATGTGATTTTGTTTTTTGTTGGATGAAGTCGATATAGATGGCTAAGTAGGGTAGACTTACCACATCCATTCGGTCCAATTATGGCTGTTATTTTATTGGTAGGAAATGTTACAGAAATATTCTTTAACACTTCTTTTGTTTCATAAGAAAAAGACAGCTGATTAATTTGATACATAGTATCTCCTATAGATATGATATACACTAACCATTGTGTTTATAACGATTCATGATAATCCAAATGAAGAGAGGCGCCCCCAATAAAGATGTAAGCACACCAATAGGGATTTCTTCTGGACTGTAGAGTGCTCTCGATAATACGTCTGACCAAATCATAACGATGCTACCGATGAGTGCACTGAATAGTAATGTGTATTTATGCTTAGGTCCGCCTACAATCCGAGCAAGGTGAGGGATGATAAGGCCGATAAAGCCAACTACACCAACCTTTGATACTAGTGTGGCAATCACAATAGAGGATATGATAACGATGCTTAATTGTAACTGCTTAACGGAAAGGCCCATTTGTGCTGCTTCATGATTACCGAGTAGCAACACATCAAGGTCTTGGTTGAACATATAGATATATAGCATAAACAAGGTTACAATAATTGCTGTTAATGGTAAATCGCCCCATTGTATACCTGCAAAGCTGCCAAGTAGCCAGAACATGGCACTTCGTACTTGTGCTTCGTGTTTGGCTCCGTAAATAATCATCATCGTTAAGGCTGAAAATACACCGGTCATGCCCATGCCTATGAGGATAAGCTTTACTGGACTGTTACTTTTACCAACACATAGTAGTACTAATATAATTGAAAGTACTGCGCCTAGAGCCGCAAAAATAGGTGTATTGTATTGCCCTAAGAATGGAAGCCCACCCATGATAATAGCGAAAACCGCACCTGTGCTTGCACCAGAAGAAACACCTAATACATAGGGATCTGCGAGGGCATTGCGCGTGACCGTTTGCATTAATAGACCCACAAGTGATAGGCCTATACCTGTTAGAACAGAGTAAATAAGTCGTGGTAAGCGGATATCTGTAATAATCGTATCAGTCATAGATGCTGTAGCATTTACATCAATCATAGACATAAGTGCTGAAATAATTTGGTCTAGTGGTACAAATTTAGATCCAAACTGTAACGCTGTTACCAATGAAATACAGAGGATTAGACAGAGTATAAATACTTTTACCGAAGTCTGCATAAAATCTCCTTATTCTATTTTTATTTAGGTAGTCTAAGTCTTATCTAAGTATAGAGAATTTTCAATATATATACAATATTAATACCTGTATAGGTATTATAAGTATGAGGATTCATTAAATTATAAATAGCAAAATCTTATGTTAGCTTTATTCATTTTTATAAGTTCATTGTTATTTTGATATATGAAAAATTTATCAGAATAGCTATAATAGAATTATATGTACAGATGTAAGCTTAGGAGGTGTTAGTTTGATACAAGATTTATTATCTGAGGATAATGTATCCTTTCATTATCCCGCCGAAACGTGGGAAGATGTAATTCGTCATGGTGGTCAACTGATGGTTGATGCGGGCTTTACGGATCCATCTTATACAGAGGCTATGGTTGAAGTAGTTCGCGAAATGGGTCCATATATCGTATTGGCTCCCGGTCTTGCTATGCCACATGCGCGCCCAGAACATGGTGCTAAGCGTGTAGGGACAGCTTTAGTGACATTGGAAAAACCATTGAATTTTGGTAGTCCTGATAATGACCCAGTATCTGTCGCATTATTCTTATGTGCTCCCAATAAAGATGAGCATATTCAATTGTTAACAGATATTGCTACATTATTTGAGGATGAAGAATTCTTAGATGCGGCCGTTGACTTTGAAAGTATTGACGACGTACAAGCATTCTTGGCAGAACATTTAGACGAGCAATAATACGTTTAGAAGGAGGCAAGTATGATTTCTGTATTAACTGTATGTGGTAATGGTATTGGTTCTAGCTTGATGTTAAAAATGAAAATTGAAGAAATTTGTGCTGAAAATGGTATCGATGCACAAGTTGAATCTATCGATTTTAACGCGGCTCAAGGTCGTAAGGCAGACCTCATCGTAACTGTAAAAGAGTTGGCTGAACAATTTGACGATAAAAACGTTGCTATTGTTCGTAGCTATATTAATAAAAAGAAGATTACAGAAGATGTTCTTGAAGCATTAAAACAAGCGGCTCAATAATATGTAACAATTATATATAGGAGGTAGTGCCATGGAAATGGTATTAGAGTTCTTGCGTGATGTGCTGTCTCAACCAGCACTTTTGATTGGTATTATGTCATGTATAGGCCTGATCGCTTTGAAACGTCCGTTTCATAAAATAATGACGGGCACATTAAAACCTATTCTTGGGTATTTAATGTTAGCTGCAGGTGCGGGTGTTATCGTTAGTAATCTTGACCCATTGGGGAAAATGATTGAACATGGATTTCATATTACTGGTGTAGTGCCAAATAATGAAGCTATCGTAGCTGTTGCACAAAAGGTACTTGGCGTTGAAACAATGTCTATTCTTGTTGTAGGCTTATTGATGAACTTATGTATTGCACGTTTCACCAAGTTTAAATATGTGTTCTTAACAGGTCATCACAGCTTATTTATGGCATGCCTTATGTCTGCCGTACTTGGTACAGCAGGTTTATCTGGTATGGAACTCATACTTGTAGGTGGTTTCTTAATGGGAGCTTGGTCTGCCATTTCTCCAGCTATTGGTCAAAGTTATACATCCAAAGTGACAGATGGTGATGAAATTGCCATTGGTCATTTCGGTAGTTTAGGCTACTATTTATCGGCTTGGGTTGCTAAATATGTTGGGAAAGCTGAAGATAGCACAGAAGATATTGAAATACCAGAAAAATGGGGTTTCTTACGAGACTCAACATTATCTACAGCATTAACTATGATCGTATTTTACCTAATTGCGGCATTTGCAGCAGGTTCCGAATTTGTCGCTACTTTATCAGGTGATATGAGCCCATATTTATACGCTGTTATGAGTGCTATGAATTTTGCTGTTGGTGTAACAATCGTATACTCAGGTGTGCGTATGATCTTAGGTGATTTGATTCCTGCATTCCAAGGGATTGCTACAAAAATTATTCCTAATGCAATTCCAGCTGTAGACTGTGCCGTATTCTTCACCTATGCTCCAACTGCGGTTGTATTAGGCTTCCTTAGTTCCTTCATCGGTGGTATCATCGGTATGCTTATCCTTGGTGCTGTAGGTGGCGTATTAATCATTCCTGGTCTTGTGCCACACTTCTTCTGTGGTGCTACAGCAGGTATTTATGGCAATGCTACTGGTGGTCGTCGTGGCGCAGCGGTAGGTGCTTTCCTAAATGGTTTGGCTATTACATTCTTGCCAGCTTTGGCGTTGCCAGTTCTTGGTCAATTAGGCTTCCAAAATACAACCTTTGGTGATGCGGACTTTGCAGTGATGGGTCTCGTATTAGGTAATGCTTATGAATGGGTAGGTATGGCTGGTATTTATGGCATTGTAGCTATTGCCGCTTTAGTACTTATTATTCCTAACTTTATTAAAACAAAAGGTAAAGTCATTAATTATGTAGAAGAGGATTAATGAAAACAACTGAGCAACACAGTAATGTTGTAGTACGATATGTATTCCTGACTATTGGAGCAATAAGTTTTGGCCTTGGTACAGCAGGTATCGTATTACCACTATTGCCAACAGTTCCTTTTTATATGCTAACTTTATTTTGTTTAGCTCGAGGGTCTGAACGATTCCATAAAATGTTTTTGGAATCTAGTTTATATCAAAAGACTGTTGCTGCTTATGAACGCGATAAAGCGTTGACCTTGCGGGCAAAGTTGTCCATTCTCGTATCCGTTAGTGCCATAATGGCGGTTGGTGCCTATTTTAGTCAAGATATGCCTATTGCTCTAATGGTTATGGGCATTATATGGGTAGCCCATGTCATAGCATTAGCTTTTATTATTAAAACAAAAAAATAGGAACTTGTATCCTTAGTTTTGAATATAGCCTCATGAATTAAATTGTTGTAGTTTAATCCATGAGGCTTATTTTATAGTACACTAAAATAACTCTCAACGAAGATCTTAATTGTTTTAAATTACTAAAACGAACTAGCTTGTGTTTTTAAATCTAAAATGAATTATTATTAATTAGAAGTTGACAATGACTATCAATAAGTATACTATAATATAATATTAACGTTTATATTTATAGTATTTGTGTATATGGTGATAGTATGAATCCACATAATCATGCGGTTTCACATGCTGGAACATCTATGTTAAGACATACGATATTTGACGGTATCGATTTGATGTTCTTAGATGTGAAGCAAGAGACGATTCAATTTTATGCTAAATCACATACCAAGACGTTTGCTATAAATCACTGTGAAGAAGGGCGCATTGAGTGCAAGTTCACATCTGGTGAGTATTTATATATGGGTCCAGGGGATATGTCGTTAGGGTGGCATACACGCTCCGCTTACCAACATGAAAATTACTTCCCTACAAAATTATTTAAAGGAATTGTATTATTAGTAGATGTTGAAAAGGCACAACCCGTATTAGATGCACTTGTTAGTGATTCTCGAATAGATTTGACCGAATTAGCAAATCGATTTTGTGAGCATTCTGATTTTGGTATGATGATGGAAGAAACGGAAACTGTTCGTCACATTTTTTCTAGTTTATATAATGTACCAGATCAAATAAAGGAGCACTATTTTAAATTAAAAGTGATTGAAATCTTTTTATTATTATCTGTTATCTCTACAGCTAATCCTGAAAAGAGAACTACCTATAGAAAGCAACAGGTAGATATTGTAAAAGCTGTAAGTGAATATGTATCGACACAGTTTATGAAGCGTATTACTATTGATTCCTTGTCTGAACAGTTTGATATTCCTACATCCACCCTGAAACGTTGCTTTAAAGGTGTATTTGGTACAACCATACATCAATATTTAAAAGAATGTCGTATTAATGCGGCGAAGAGATTGCTACAAGACTCAGATCAGTCTATTTTAGAAATCGCTAATGCGGTAGGGTATGAGAATGGTAGTAAGTTTACGGGTGCATTTAAAGAGGCTACTGGTGTAACGCCAAGTGCTTATCGTAAGGTTTAAATAATTTGGATCTTATATTATTCTAGATAGAAATTTTGTGCTTTAGGCTAGGTTTGATAGTCTATGAAAATTAAATATTGTCCGAAACGTATGTTTTTGGTCTATTCGGAGTAGATATGTATAATACACTTTGCTACCATTAAATCTGTAAATGATTTTCAATGTCATTTGGTTGTGGTGGTAAAGTGTATTTTTATATGCATGGTTAAATATATGTCTGGAGGAAATTTAATGAATAGGAGTTGGGTGCGGGCAAGGAGATATGTTATACTATCCTGCGCAGTAGCGTGCTGGTTGCAAATGCCGGTAGTTATGGCGGATAATGCGACTGTAACAACCGATGTGGTTCATGTTCGCGGTACATGGGCTGAAGAGCAGGCAAAACAAGAGTCTCAACAGACGACGATTATTACGAAGAAGGATATTGTCAAAAAGCAGGCAAAATCCGTAGAAGATATTGTATTTTCTGAAACTGGTGTATCCAGAACCGTTGATTCGATGGGGCGCGTCGGTGTATCTATCCGTGGTGCGGATCCGCGTCATACCTTGATTCTTGTGGATGGACAGCCTGTGATGGGCGACCTTGCCAAATATCAAGGCGCCGGTGATGAATTACAGCGTCTCGGTACAGAAAATGTGGAACGTATAGAAATTATTCAAGGTGCAGCCAGTGCTAAATACGGATCCGACGCCATCGGTGGTGTTATCAATGTTATTACCAATAAACCGCGTAAGACCGCTGGCCTTCAGTTTAATGCGGAAGGTCGTAGAACTAAAGGCGACGGTGATATCGTACCGTTTTCCAATTTCTTTATGCGCGCTGATTCTGGCTCATTAGGTAAGTTAAAAGTTAATATTCACGGTAGTAAACGTGATATTATGCCTATTTATGCTAGCGAGCGGCGTCGTATCAGCGCTATGACTAATGATGAAGACCACGGTTTTTTAAAGAATTCCCTACGATATTACGGTACAAATTCCAATATAGGTTTGGCCGCTACGTATGATATTAATGATAAACAGTCTTTGGGAGTCCGTATTGATCGGTATAATGAAGACTTGGAACGATATGTAAAGCGCAGTACTTCTTATTTGGAACCTCAAGTTCATTACAAACGGGATTTAGATAGGAATAATCTTAATTTGACGTATACTGGTCAGGACAATAAGAGTTCGTGGAAAGCGGAGCTGAATTATACTCGGACCAAAGAAGATGATGTAACATTAACCAGTGATTACGGGAACAGTACCTATGAAGGGAAAAATACATTAAACTATGTGGATAATGTAGATCATCGTCAATGGAGCGTAACACTCGGGGCAGATACGCAAGTCAATAAGAAACATCTCTTGTCTTATGGAATTGGGTTTATACGGGAGACAGGCGAAGGTAGCAGACTTAAAAATGCGCCTCATACCTATAAACGGCATATCGACCCCTGGGATTACGATAAAAGTCTGGCAGTAAAAAACGGTGTTCCCTCATCCACAATTTATGATCATTCTTTCAGAAAAAACGAGGCCGGTGTAGAGCAGTGGAATAAGGAGAAAGAATGGTATAACGGAGATAAAAGCAAGCCAAACACATTGCCGGAATTTACTTACGAAGAATATCTTCAATATTTGGATCCCCAGGCGGGGATTGATTCAGCGGCCGCAATGGGGCTTGTGGACGGCCCCGTGACGGAGCGTACGCTGAAAAAACGGAATCCTGAAGCTTATGCGCGATATCAGCAGTTTGCTAAACGTTTATTAGCGGAGAATAAAGAATTTATTGAAGACTATCATTTTAATAAGGAGGGCCGAAAAGATGAAAACGGTAAGTATTATCCAGCACTTTATGATGCATATTTACCGAGCTTTTACTATGGCGCCGTACCGGATTTTGATTCTACGAAGTTGAAATTAAACGGATCTTATTTTAAAGAAGAGTATTTAAAACGCGTTAATCAACAGACCGCAGGACGTGCGGAGATCAAGAAACAGAATTTCTTTATTCAGGATACGTGGCAGGTTAATAAAAATACTACTTTATCACCAATTATAAGACTGGATCATAGTGATTTATTCGGCTCCAACTGGTCGTTTAATTTCGGCATGACTCATAATGTACATGGAAATGTACACCGCAGATTAAAGGTTAATGTGGGTACCAGTTATACGGAACCTGGTATGGGCGAGCTGTATTATAACTGGGAAATGTATGGCCCGAATATTACAAATGCCACAATCGGTGGCGGTGAAGCCCGATTAGGTTGGTATTGGGTCGGAAATCCGAACCTTAAACCGGAGAAATCCATGAATTTTGACCTCTCTTTGGAAGGGGAAAATAAAAATACCTATGGTAAAGTAACCGTATTCCATAATAATATTCGGAATTATATGTCGATTTACAATACGGGATATTTGATGGATTTTTATCCTCAGTATGATGAATCTACCACATATGGAGCGGCGAAATTTGCTCATGCACCAGATATGATTTACAGCTTCCGTAATATCGGCAAGGCCCAAATTACGGGACTTCAATTTGAAGTTAAACAAACTTTGAATAAACACTGGAAGGCCCGTTTGGGATATACGTATTTACGAGCGCTTAATAAGAGCGATAAAGATATGCCTCGTGAATTACTGGATAAACCTCGTCATAAAGTGGATATCGGTGTGGATTTTGAGGATAAGGCTAGCGGATGGAGCGGTAGTCTGTGGGGAGATTATTATATTCATATGCTGGATAGTAACTCCTTGTCTGGTGGCGGTAATTATATGGTATCTTATATTGATCCTAATAATTCCGATCGTTCCGTTATCAGATATAATTTGAATAATAGAAAAACCGCCGATATGTATGAACATAAAACTTATGGCATATGGAATTTGATGATTCAAAAGAAGATTGATAAGGATTCACGAATCTATTTCGGTATTGATAATCTCTTTAATCATCGTGATGATGATCGGGCTTTATCGGCTCGAGTATATCGTATCGGATTAAATATGAAATTCGGTTTCGGTTCAGGTGAAAGTAAAACGAAACTTACGAAGGAGCAGTTTGAATCGTTACCTCCGGTTATGCTGCAGGATTTTATTACGCGTCCTTTCGATACAGACAGAAAACGAGGTATGGAACTTGTAGGTGATTATCGTGTACGTAATGACAGTCATCTTGGATCTGATCGTCCTGCTACGCGGGTGACTGCTACAAGTTACGTATCCGACGAGGCCGCAAAGAATCTGGCGGACCGCAAGGAACATGGCTTGAATCAACGTATACGTGTCGGTGTCGATGCTCGTATTAATGATAATACGAATGTACGTGTTGTGGGTAGTGCTTCTGGCCAAGCTGGTGTAGATAGCAGTCATGAAACAGAAGGCTCTAAAGGTTTTAATCATCAACGTCTCGAAGAACTAGATGTAACACATCACGGTTCTAAATGGGATCATAGTGTTGGTCGTATTACTGAATCTATGGGGGTTACAGGTTATTGGTTTAATAAAGAATATGACGGCCTTCGTAGTGTTTGGACGAATAAGAATACTCAAGTCCGTATCGGTGTGGGGACCTTTAAACATAGTACGGGAATTAGCGACAGTGCTTATACTCATGCTATTTATACGCATTTTAAACGGGTTCCAACGGTAGAGGAATTCTTAGGTGTTACTATGGATTCGGACGGTGCCAATAAGGAACTCATCGTACCAAATGCAGGGAATACTATTAATTTCTACCAGCAATTAAAAGCCTTGCGCGATAAGGAAGGCACCTTAGATGCGGAGGTAGGTACATTAAAGAAGAAAATCGACGATATGACTTCCGATATCTGGTCTAAAGAATTTATTGACGGCATGTCCGCGGATCAACTGGCTCCATTAAAAGCGGAGTTGGCAAAGTTGGAAGCATCTTTACCGGATGTGGAAGCTCGTGTGGCGAAAGAACGGGAACCGTTGCGAGCTGCGCAGTTTGATGTGTTGCGCCGGATGCAGGAAATCGCGGTGAAAGCTTATGGTGCGGATGCGGCTAAACAGACTGTATCGATTAAGATGCCTGATGTGTCAGTAACGTATTCTTATAAATCGCGATACTATGATGAAGATGATGAACAATGGTATGAAGACGAACGTACTTTCACTCAGAAAATAGCACCCGGAACGATTGGGCTTGATAAGAAAAACCCATTGTTTGAAATGAAGTTGAGTGATACCACTGTTCTTTCCAATGGCGGAAAAACGTTTATTTCAAATTGGTACAATCAGAATAAGGCGGCTATCGTGGAGGCGTATCGTGCCAAGGCGAAAGATATAGCAACCTATAGCTTCGGCAATAATCCGTATACGATGAAATTTGAAGATAATGCCTTTGACGGGCTGGACAAGTCTATTTATAAGGCGAATGTCGTTGATATTAACGACTCCGGCACGTCTGGTCTTATTAACGTAAAAGGAAGTGCCTATTATCCTTCTATGATAGCTTCGTACTTTAATAGCTTGGCCCGAATGCTTGAAAAAGCGGACGGAAACAGTCGTTTGCCGAGAGAGGCGCTAGGCAAATATACAGGTGCTGTTATTCCTTCAATAGGTGTCGTATTGGAGCGGGATACAATTCCACCAATTGAAAAGGCTACCTATGTTCAAGTTAAACATATGGTAACACCTCGACTTGGCTTAGCTGCGTGGTACTTACGCTCCTTTGGCGGTAGTGACTATCGCTTCTATACGGCGAATGGTAATGCTACAGAAGTGCATGAATTCAACAATATGGCTAATGTTTTCGGCGTTGGAGCTAAGTATCAATTAAATCATAATGTAAGTGTTTCCTTCGACTATGGACAAAACCGTAGTGACTTTGGTCGCTTCATGAATGGCAATACTCATTATGACCATAAGGCTGGATCCTCTCAATTCGATATCAAGGGCCGTGATGTAGGTGGTGTACCTCATTTCTGGGCATTGCGCTTTGATGTTGGTCGTGCCGATATGAATAAACCTGGTTCTTGGAATGCCTATGTAGACTATAAATACTTTGCCCATGGTTCCTTCTTTGGTGGCAATGGTACAGAGGCTGTTCCTGACCGTTACTTAGATGGTATTAAGAGCTTTACCTTTGGTGGTGGCTATGTGCCAACTAAAGATCTTCTTTTACAAGCATTCTATACATTTGATGCAAAAGGGATCAATAAACGAGATACCTTATATGGATCTGAAAACTTTAAACTTGGGAATTATACTCGTTTCCAAATGACGTATAAATTCTAAAAATTTATATCCGATTTGTCCGAAACGTATATTTTTGGTCTATTCGGAGTAGATATGCAAGATACACTTTGCTAACATTAAAATGTGAATGATATTCAATGTCATTAATGTTGGTGAAGTGTATCTTTTTAATTTTTGTGTGGGAGATACAAGACATATGTTTAGTTATAAGTTTAGGAGGGCATAATGAACCGGTGGGGACATACAAAGCGTACCATAATCCTGTCTAGTGCAGTTGCCTTGTGGCTTAGCGCGCCTCTAGTGGTTTGGGCAGATAATGCAACTGTCACTACAGATGTTGTTCATGTGAAAGGCACATGGGCAGAGGAAGAAGCAAAATTGAACTCACAGCAAGTGCAAATCATTACCAAGAAAGAGATTGAAAAGAAACAGGCGAAGTCCGTTGAAGATATTATTTTTACGCAAACAGGCGTATCTAGAACAGTTGATGCTATGGGGCGTGTGGGCGTGTCCATTCGCGGTGCAGAAGCGCGTCACACTCTCATCCTCGTAGATGGTCAACCTGTGCTAGGTGATTTTGATAAGTACTCTGGTGCGGCAGATGAAGTACAACGTTTAGGCACAGAGAACGTAGAGAGAATTGAAGTTATTCAAGGTGCGGCCAGTGCTAAATACGGATCCGATGCAGTAGGTGGTGTAGTTAATATCATCACTAAAAAAGCACAAAAGAAACCATCTGTACAATTTAATGCTGAAGGCATGCGTCGCAAGAGCGATGGTGATGTGTTTCCATTCCAAAACTTCTTCATTCGTGCTGATTCTGGTCAAATGGGCAAGTTAAAGGTTGGTTTATCAGGTAGTAAACGAGATCTTATGCCTGTTCTAGCATCTGTTAAACGTCGTGCCTCTGGGATGGCCTTTGATTATGCAAAACATAACTTCAAGCCAAATGTACTTCGTTACTATGGTGATGCGGCAGATATCGGCCTTGTAGCGACCTACGAGGCAAATGATAAAAATAAGGTGGAATTGCGACTTAATCGGTACACGGAAGATCTTGTACGCGATGTTAAGCATTCCGACTCTGACTTAGAGCCACAACAACACTTCAAACGTACGGCAGATCGTAATACAGCTAACCTGCAATGGTCCTCTAGAGCTGGAAAGAGTGACTGGACTGTAGAAACTAATTACTCTCGTATTAAAGAAAATGACGTAGCGCTCATTAACTATACAGGTCGTTCCGCTTATGAAGGCTCTAATGAGTTGCGTTATATCGATAACATCGATCATCGTCAATTAGATATTCGAGTAAATGCTAATACGCAAGTCAATAAAAATCATTTGCTAAGCTATGGTGTTAGCTATGCTCGTGAAGAAGGTTCTGGTAGTCGCTTGAAGAGTTCTCCTAATACAAGTACGATGTACATTGATCCATGGGATTACGATAAAAGCTTGTTAGTAGACCGCCTTGATCGTCTCGTGCGACGTAAAGGCGATAATAGTGTTAAAGTTTACTCTCACATCCATGACTATAAATTCATTAATTCCGGTGGCGGCATGCCGCAATGGGATATGGATTATGAATACTATGGGGCTGAAACAAAGGCACAAAAGCCGGGCATTACGTACGATGATTATGTGAATTATGGTTTATCGGAAAGCAGACTTAGTGAATGGTCAAGCACATCGCCGAATAATCAACCGGTAACGGATGAATTCAAGAAGCGATATTATGCTTTGGAAAATCGGTTGAAATCGGAAAATCCTGAAATGGCGGCACATCGTGCAAACATCGTAGGTGACTATTTTAAATATGGTGAGTCTAACGATCCAGAAATGCGTAAGAAAGCGCCTAAGCTAAATGGTAAGGCTTTCTTGGAAGAGTACCGTAATCGCGATCAACGCTTGACTACTGGTAGTGGTACGATTCGTAAAATAAACGCTTACATTTCTGATACATGGCAAGTTAATAAGAATTTAACATTGTCTCCAATTGTGCGCTTCGACAATAGTAGCTTGTTTGGTTCTAACGTATCTGCATCTTTGGGCATGACATATAACGTTAAAGGTAATACACATCGCAGATTTAAAGCCAATGTAGGTACCGGTTATACAGAGCCTGGTATGGGCGAATTGTGGTATAACTGGGAAATGTACGCTTCTAACCCTGTAGGGATTGGGGTAGCAAAACTCGGTTGGTATTGGGCTGGCAATCCTAATTTGAAACCAGAAAAATCGGTCAATTTCGACATGAGCTTGGAGGGTGAAAATAAAAATACATATGCACGCGTAGGTGTATTCCATAACCGTATTAAGAACTATATGTCTGTATACTTCACTGGTGATTT
The DNA here is from genome assembly GCF_000024945.1 of Veillonella parvula DSM 2008. Classification (NCBI taxonomy): domain Bacteria; kingdom Bacillati; phylum Bacillota; class Negativicutes; order Veillonellales; family Veillonellaceae; genus Veillonella; species Veillonella parvula. The sequence continues at coordinate 1,530,096 of NC_013520.1, read as the reverse complement.
TATGGACTTCGCACCATATCTCAAAGGTGATGCGAAATACCAACGTGCACCGGATATGATTTACAGCTTTAAAAATATTGGTAAAGCTGAAATTACAGGGTTGCAAGCGGAAGTACAACAAAAATTCGGCAAATATTGGTCTGGTAAATTAGGTTATACATATTTACACGCCATCAACAAAAGCGATCCATCCATGCCACGTCAATTATTGGATAAACCAATGCACAAAGTTGATATTGGTATTACTTATGATAACCCTAAATCCGGTTGGAATGGCTCCATCTGGGGTGATTACTATATCAATATGCTTGATAGTAATACTCTTAATAACGGTGGTAACTACTGGCCAGATATCTTGTCTGGTGATGCAGGCGTTTATAAGAAACAAATGTATGAAAAGAAAACATTTGGCATTTGGAATGTAATGATTCAAAAACGTTTCAATAAAAACGCCATGATGTATTTCGGTATCAACAATATCTTTAACCATCGAGATGATGATCGTGCTACACAAGAACGCGTATACCGCATGGGTGTTAACCTTAAATTTGGTGGTGGCGATAGTAGTAAAACTACGGCCATCGGCAAAACTAAGGATGGTTCAAAAGTTAATGCTACAGGGGTTAATGTAGCTAATGGTGAAGTGGTAAATTCTGAATCTGGTGTACAAAACGTAGCTGATGTAGTTCGTTTAACTGACTTTATTCGTTCTGATTTTGATACTACTAAAGAACGTGGTATTACAATGGTTGGCGACTATAGAGCGCGTTGGATGGCACATGATGGTTCTAATAGACCGCAATCTCCATTTAGAGCAAACTCTGCTATCGGTTCTGCAAAAGCCAATATGTACGATGCTAATCGTCATAGTTTTGAACAACGCTTACGTCTTGGCTTTGATGCTCGACTCAATGAGTTCACAAACCTCAAGGTTATTGGCAGCATGAGTGGTATGAGTGGAGTAGATACAAGCTGGACAAAATCTGATTCCAAAGGTCTCAACCATCAACGACTCGATACTGTTGATCTTACAAGACGAGTTAAAAAATGGGATGTATCAGTGGGCCGCTTAACCGAGCCTATGGGTGCTAGTGGTTACTGGTTTGGTCAATCTTATGATGGCGTTCGTGCTGTTTGGAATGGCCATGACTCTCAAGTTCGTATCGGGGTTGGTACTTTTAAACATAGCACGGGTATTACTGATTCTGCGTATACTCATGCAGAACATAAAGTTATTTACAGACCTCCAACAGCAGCTGAATTGATTGGTATTAATCGTGATGATTATCCATATGATATTGAGAGTGCTACTAAAACTGGTTCTGATGGTGAGAAGAAGACTACAACAGATCCGGCAGCTCCAGATAGTCCAACTGGTATATATAATTCCACCTATAAAGGTAAGACAGATAGTATCTACTTCTATCAACAGCTCAAAGACTTGCAAGCTGAATACGAAGCTTATAAGGCTACATTAAACCTAAATTGGAGTAATCCAAACCGCGATCAAGAAGTTGAAAAGGCTAATGCTAAGTTAGCAGAAATACAACAAAAACAAGCTCAAGTTATGAGTCGTTTACAAGATATTCTTACAAAAGCGTATCCTACAGAGATGGCTGAGAAGAAATTCTCCCTCGATATTCCATCTGGTGGATATACAATGTACGAAATTACTAATAAGAAAACAGGGGAAAAACTCTATAAGACTGGTGATCTTATGTATAATGTGAACTCTCCGTTATACCCTGAATATCTAAAAGATAAGGCTAAAGGCCTTATCGTACCTACTGATAATAAAGAAGCTTTGTTGAATCCAAAGGGTTATGTTGATAAACATAGTAATGAGATTAATCAATCCATTTCAGAAATTGCTAAATATAATGCAAAAGATAATTGGAGTAATTATAACAATGGTGAGCTTGATGAAGTTTGGGTAAAACAAGCTGATGGTACATTTAAGAAATCTTATGATTACTATGGTCAACCATCAAGTGATTATGAATTCACTGGTTCCTTAGGTGCAAAGACTTACAAATACGATAGTGGTAAATACGTATTTAGTGATTATGATGCTAAAGATGCCTTATATAAGAAGAACTTTACAATGTCTTCCAGCGATTATGGCGAAGGTGGTTCTTATTATGGTTGGGGCATGCCAAATGCTATGTATAACTATATGTATAATCTTGAAAAAGTTGTACATGACGCAGAGTCTGAAAATAAATTACCACGCGAAGCAATCGGTAAGGTCATTGGCAACTTGATCAGAACAGAAGGTGTAGTTCTTGAAAAAGATACTGTACCAGCCATCGATAAGGCCGCATTTATTCAATACAAGAAACAAATTGGTGCTCGTCTTGGTTTACAAGCTTGGTACTTACGTTCCTTTGGCGGTAAAACACATACATATTTAAATGCTAATGGAAACAGTAATGATGAATACAGCTTCTCCAATGTAGCTCATGTATTTGGTATCGGTGCTAAGTATCAACTTGGTGCTAATGCAGCTGTTACGGTTGATTACGGTCAAAATCGTTCTAACTTAGGACGTTACCTCAATGGTAATACCGTATATCAACATGAACGTGGTACAGCAGACTTTACTCTAAAAGGTCACCAAATGGGCGGCACACCACACTTCTGGATGGCTCGTCTAGATATTGGGCGTGCTGATTTAGATGTTCCGAAATCTTGGAATGCGTTCATCGATTACAAATACTTTGAACATGGTTCCTTCTTCGGTGGTAATGGTACGGGTGCAGTACCTGATCGTTATTTAGATGGTGTTCGCAGCTTTACATTTGGTGCCGGCTATGTACCGCGCAAGGACTTGCTCCTTGAAGCATTCTATACATTTGATGCGAAGGGCACTAATAAACGAGACACTTTATATGGTAGTGAAAGCTTTAAGTTAGGCGATTATACAAGAATTCAAGGGACCTACAGGTTCTAATGTTCAGTCTGTAAACAGACAGAAAGGTTACAAATATGGAAAATTTAAATTATGTCATTCACTTATTTCATAGTGGCGGGTATGTAATGTATCCATTGTTACTCTTGTCTTTTATGGTTATCGCTATAGCTGCAGAACGTGCTTTCTTCTATCGTAAGTATGCAGGCAAAACATTTGTTGTAACTCATGCAGTAAATGAATTCGCAAAACTACAACGTTGGGATGAAATCGATAAAGTAATTAAAGAGAACCCTTCTATTGCAAGTCGTATTGCAGAAGCAGGTTTAAAAAATGATTCTAGCGAAGAAGCAATGAAGACCGCTTTTGCTGATCAAATGGGGGTTGATGCAGTTGGTTTCCGAAAATATATGGACTACTTAAGTGCAACAGTTACAATTTCTCCATTATTGGGCTTGCTTGGTACAGTAACAGGTATGATTGGCTCTTTCAGTATCCTTGACTCCGGTGCCGGTGCATCTGCCATTACTGGTGGTGTAGGTGAGGCGCTTATCGCGACAGCATCTGGCTTATGTGTGGCCATAATGGCATTTATCGTTTACACAATTTTTAGTCATCGTTTGGACTCCATTATTAACCAAATTGAAAATATGTGTGTAAATATAGTTACAGCTAAACGAGAAGGGTGGAAATAGTTATGAACTTGCAAAGCTTTCGTATGAAAACTAAGCCGGAATTCATGATCATTCCAATGATTGATATCATTTTCTTCTTGTTGGTATTCTTCATGATGAACAGCTTGCAAACAGTGGCTCAAAAAGCCTTGTCTGTACAATTACCACAGGCTACTAGTGCTTCTGCACCAGCTCAATTACCAGTGGTTTTAACATTAGATGCGGAGGGTCATATTACGATTGATAACAAGCCAATGAGCATTGACGATGCTGAGGCAATGGTAAAACAACGTATCCAAGAAAACCCTAATGCTAGTGTTATCTTACAAGCCGATAAACGAGCGGCTCATGGTCAAGTAGTAGCGATTATGGACATGTTAAAACAATCTGGCGTTAAACGCTTAGCTATTGCAGCTGAACAGAAAGGATAACTATGGGACTAGGCATATCATGGAAAAAAGCAGCCATTATATCCGCCGTAGTTCATCTTATTGCTCTCTTTATTGCTGTAATCTTTTTTGTAGTGGTTCCAGCCATTCAAGAAATGGATACCTATGAAATCGACCTCACACAAAGTGTGCTCGATGATGGTGGCAGTGGACATGCTGGTGGTGGCGGAGGTAACAGAGCAGATCTGTTCCCAAAACCATTGTCAGCAGATGAAGTAGCGGCAAGAACAAAGGCTGTTGTAGCAAATGTTGAACCATCTACAGCAACAGATATTCCTGATGCAGTAGATGTGGCAGCTAAAGCAAGTGAAAATAAAGGCAATACATCCGGTGATAATTCCGCTGTTGGTGGCACAGGCCCTGGATCAGGTGGTGGTTCTGGCGGTGGTCATGGTACTGGTGAAGGCACTGGAATTGGTGATGGTAGAGGCCATGGTACTGGTACAGGTGATGGTACCGGTGAAGGTGATGGTCACGGTACAGGTAAAGCCGCGTTCAATGTAGAGGGCTTTTATGCAGCCGTAGATAGCCAAAAACAAATTCCTTATGCGGCTATTAAACGTAAAATGAACGTAGATGTTACAATTAATGTAATGGCTAAATTAGATACTAATGGTAATTTAATAGACGTATATCCAACTAGTGGTGGCGATGAGATATTTGTAGAAGCGGCTCTTGATGCAGTGCGACGAGCGACTCCGTATCCAAACGAAACAGGGGATATACAACCAGTAGAAGTTCCTGTACACTTTGTAGTACAGGCCGATGGCGAAGATGAAGAAGAATAAATATATCTAAGTAATAAAGGAGATAAATATGAAATCTATTATTTTATATTCTTCCCTTACGGGAAATACTAAAAGTGTAGCGGAAGCAATGGCTTCCGTTATGCCTGAAGGTACACCTTGCGTTCCTGTAAAAGATGCACCTGAAAATTTAGCTGATTATGATACAGTATTCGTAGGTTTCTGGGTGGATCGAGGTACAGCGAATAAAGAAGCGGCAAAATTGATTGAAACTTTAAAAAATCCTAATGTGGTATTCTTTGCCACACTAGGGATGTATGCTGATTCTGATCATGCTCGTGAAAGTATCGAAAAAGCATCTGAATTATTGCCTAACAAAGAAGCTCTTGTAGACGGCTTCGTATGCCAAGGTAAAATTGATCCTAAAGTAATCGAAATGATGTATAAAATGTTCCCCCCTGGATCAGCACATGGGCAAAGCCCAGAACGCGATGCATTACATAAAGCGGCGGAAACTCATCCAGATGAACAAGACTTTGCAAATGCAAAAGAATTTACAAAATCTGTACTTGCAAAGTTGCAAGCCTAATTTCTGAAAGGGGATTGGAGTATGAGTTTAGCAAGTTTCTTTGAATCCATTCCGGAGAAACAACGCAATCTACAACTAGGTTTAGAATGCGATAATCCGATGAGTGGTGCATTTCCTCATAAACGTGTTGTACATGCAGGTCTCAATGGTACGCTCGTTTCTCCAAAAGAAACACAAGCCGTTTGGGATTCGTTAATGAATGGCACTCCTAAAAAGGGCGAAATGCAATGCGCTTACATTCATATTCCGTTTTGTAAGACAAAATGCACATATTGTGGTTTCTTCCAAAACGGTACGAGTCAAAGTGTTGAAGACCAATATATTGATGGTCTTATCAGTGAATTAAAGCTCGCTAGTGAGCGTTCGAGATTAAAAGATGGTTTGATCCATGCCGTATTTATCGGCGGTGGCACACCAACATCTTTATCACCTACAAATTCTGAAAGATTGCTTAAAGCGATTAAAGCGTACTTGCCATTGGCAAATGATTACGAGCTTACCTTAGAAGGTCGTATTCACGATTTGATCCCTGAAAATCTTGAAGTTTGGATGGCAAACGGCGTCAACCGTATGTCCATCGGCGTACAATCTTTTAACACAGAAGTGCGTCAAATGGTAGGCCGTTTAGATACGAAAGAAACCGTATTAGAACGACTAGCTGCTTTGAAAGCTTATGGTCAATGCTCTGTCGTTATTGACTTAATCTATGGCTTGCCTGGTCAAACTATGGAGGTGTGGGAACAAGATTTAGCTGATTTAGTAAGCTCTGGTGTTGATGGTGCAGACCTATATCAATTAAATGTATTTGATGGTAGTGATCTCAATAAAGACATTACAAACGGTAAAGTTCCAGCTGCAGCCACAACAGCGATGCAAGGGGATATGTTTGAATTTGGTCGTAAATACCTTGATGAACGTTCCTATCGTCGATTGAGTGCCGCTCACTGGAGTGCTAATAACCGTGAACGTAGCTTGTATAACACTTTAGCTAAATCGGGCGTTCCAATGTTCCCATTTGGTAGTGGTGCAGGTGGTAACGTCGACGGTTATGGGATGATGTTACATCGTGCATTAAAACCATACGAAGATATGGTTACCCGCGGTGAAAAACCATTTATGGCCCTTATGAAACAAAGTGATTTACAACCTATCGTAAACCGAGTAGTAAGTCAATTAGAACAAGGATTCCTCAATATTATGAGCTTAGTAAAAATGGATTCCAGATTAGATGAATTGAACTGGCTCTATAAATTATGGGAAAAACGAGGCCTTGTTGCCTATAATGGTTTGCTTTATAAATTGACTGATGCAGGCGAATTCTGGACTGTAAATCTTACGCAAAGTACATTAGAAGCTGTTGAATATATCCTGACTGGTAAGAATTCCTTCGCTATAGAAGCAGTAGCAGCACAAGATACAAAAACAACTTCTAAAGAAAATCCTAACCAAGAGGTACGTGGCATTGGCCAGGGTAAAGCCAATATCTCTGTACCAACTGACGAAGATTCCGAAGCACAACGTAAAGATGCTCTCATTGCTAAGGCTAAAGCTGAAATTGCTAAGAGCGGTGCTTCTGGCGAAGCAGCAGAACGAATGGTACAAGCTATGTACAATTTAAGTGCTGATGAGATTGAATATATGATGGAACGTATGATGTCTTAAACTGTTATGTTACACCTTAATTCTAACAACCTCTCCCAATAACCAACATATAATATACAAGACATATTACGTGACATATACGTGCTCTCTGTAGTACAAAGTAGCCCCAGACTTCGGTCTGGGGTTTACTTTTTATAAAACGAAAGGTATTCTGTAGGTATAAGACTTAAATGACTTTAAAAAGCATAGCAATAGATGTATAGGAATAGATGTATAAGTCTATAAGGACAATAAAAATCTAATTGCTGTTAAAATCATAAAACAATAAGTGAGATAGTAAATCTATAAGATGTGAAGTGATATTGCTTGTATAGCTGATAAAAGGCTTAGGAGGTTAGTATGAGTACATGTCCTCAAAAAGAAATAGATATATTAGGTATTGGGGCTAGCACATTAGACCGCTTCATCGTTGTGGATCATTACCCAACGGGACGTGAGGTACAACAAGTTGTATCTTCTACCACCGATGGTGGAGGACCTGTAGCTACAGCATTAGCCGTTGCAGGTAAATATGGTGCACGTACGGCCATGATTGACAGTATCGGTGACGATATGGTGGGGCGTCATATTTTAGATGATTTCAAAAAATATAATGTTAATACTGATGCTATCCACATTGAAAAGGGGGAAAAGAGTGGCGTTGCTACAATCCTAGTAAAGCATAGCACTGGCGAGCGTGCCGTATTTTTTGAACGCTCTACTGCGCCAGAGCCAGTATTTTTAGATACTCATAAGCAATTAATTAAAGAAGCTTTCATTTTACATGTTAACGGACGGCATCGACAATTCATGTGTTCTGCCATGGCGTTAGCACAAGAGGCAGGTACTATTATCTCCCTCGATGGAGGTGCACAGCGCTACGATGAAGAGATGAAATCTATTACAGAGTCAAGTCATATTGCTATTGTTGCTCGTGATTATGCTGAAAAATATACGGGCACTACTAATTTAGAAGAAGCTTGTCGTATCATTCATGACCGTGGTGCTCTTATTGCGGGGGTTACGGATGGCGCTAATGGTAGTTATTTCGTATGGCCTGATGGAACTTTCTATCGTTGTCAGGCATTCCCTCAAGAATATGTAGTTGATACAACGGGGGCTGGAGATAGTTTTCATGGAGCATTTCTTTCAAAGCTTGTTACATTATTGAGAGAGTTAGCCCCAGTAGAAGGGTTAAAGACCTCTACATATGCTATAGATTTATTACAACATTGTGGACATTCTGATTTAGAAAAAGCTGCTATCTTTGCGTCCGCTGTAGCAGCTTTAAATACGCAAGGGATTGGTGGTCGTAGCGCTTTACCAAGTTTACAAGTTGTACATAAGTTAATGGGATTGGAGTAAATCAGTATGTGGCACGATATTTCCCATTCTCATGTACAACGGTACATGCAACAAAATCCCTATCGATTATTAGCGTTTAGCTTTCTAGGCGTCATGATTATAGGTACAATATTGCTTATGTTACCGATGGCGAGTGCTCAGGGGCAAACGACGGCTCTTGTAGATGCCGCTTTTACCGCCGTATCTTGTGTTTCGGTAACAGGGCTGACCACTGTAGATACTTATTATCATTGGTCTTTATTTGGTAAGATTGTAATGGTTATCCTTATTCAGTTAGGTGGGTTAGGAATTGTATCTTTCACGACCATAATTGCTTTGCTTCTAGGTAAACGAGTAGGCCTTAAAAATCGTGTGCTTTTGTCCGAGGACGTTGGACAGGAGGGTATGACTGGTTTATTACATATTACGAAAAAGTTAACGCTTTATACCTTTGCTATTGAAATTGTGGGAGGCATAATCTATACGATTCAGCTATATCCCTATATTGGACAGGCTGCATTGTATAGCGGTATCATGCAAGCTATTTCCACCTTTTGTAACGCTGGATTTGTATTTTTTGATAATGATCTACCTTATGCCATGGTAGGGGACATATTATTTAATATCAATACAGCAGTACTAATTGTTATCGGTGGTTTTGGCTATTTAGCGGCCTTTGACATATGGTCACACCGTAAGGTGCGACGAGTTGTTGACTTAAAACTTCACACTAAGATTATGTTAGTAGGCACAGCGATTCTTATTCTATTAGGAACTATCATTTTTTTAGGTGTGGAATGGTCAAATCCAAAAACCTTTGGGACATTACCGATTTGGAATAAAATAATGGCCTCTTTATTTCAATCAATTACGCCGCGTACAGCTGGGATTGCAACGGTTGATTATAATGCATTACATCCAATTACCTTGTTTGTTACCATTATTCTCATGTTTATTGGTGCGGGCCCGAACTCTACCGGTGGAGGGGTTAAAATTAGTACCGTAGCAGTAACCATACTTGCATCGCGTACCTTGTTTAATAACCGTCCAGATACAGAGATTTTTGAACGTCGTATTTCATTAGTAACCGTGCTTAAAGCCAACGGGATTATATTTTTATCGCTCCTTCTTATTTTAATAGCCACATGTTATCTGGCCTGGGATGAGCCTTATGATTTTATCCGATTGTTATTTGAGGTTACGTCTGCCTTTGGGACTGTAGGCCTTACGACGGGAATTACATCTGATTTATCTGAAAGCAGTAAATGGGTGCTGATGCTTGTTATGTTTACCGGTCGTGTCGGTGTTATGACCGTTATTGGTACATGGGCTCTTAGGACATCACCAACGAAGCCAATTGGGTATGCAGAAGAGAATGTATTGTTGTAATTGAGTAGAATAGTTAGTCTATCAGGAGATATAGCATGAAATATAAAACAATTGCCGTCATTGGTCTTGGTCAATTTGGTACGACTATAGCCAAGATGTTAGCCTCTATGAATCATGAGGTTTTAGGTGTAGATATTAATCCAGAAATTGTACAAAAGGTTTCCCCTTATGTAACACATGCTATCGTAGCAGATACTACTGATGAAGAGGCTATTAAAGCCTTAGCTTTGAGCCAATTTGATATAGTTATTGTTGCCATTGGTGATAATATCCAGGCTAATCTCATGACTTCGATGTTGTTGAAAGAAATGAATATGCCTCATGTGGTTTCGAAAGCTGAAAATGCACTCCAAGGTAAGATGCTCAAGAAGATGGGGGTAGATATGGTCATCTATCCAGAATATGATGTGGCACAACGGTTAGCTCAATCGTTGACACGAGAACATGTAATGGATTACTTACAGCTATCTAAAAGCATTAGCCTTATTGAAGTAGATATGCCTAAATTTTTGGTAGGCACCTGCTTAAAAGATTCTAATCTGCGTGAGAAATATAATCTTAATGCTGTAGGCATCAGGCGTGGGGAGGATTTAGAAGTCCCTCCTAATCCGTTTACGATTCTTTCGGCGGAGGATAAACTATTAATCATAGGAAATAATTCTGATTTAGATGCATTAACAGTGTAGTAAGTATACGAAAGAGATATAAATATATCGAAAAAATATGATATAATGAGATAGAATTCAGTATAGGCCATACGTATTCGTATGGCCTTTTAATATAGAAATGAAGGTTATTATGACAGAGGAACAATATATAACGGCGCTGATGAATAACCCACATGGGATTCGAAATATTCCAAATCCTACAGAAGCTATGCAACTTACATGTGTGGGACAAAACGGCATGCTGTTACAATATATTAAAGAACCTACTCAAAAGGTTATTGAAACGGCGCTTTCACAAGCACCACGAGCTATACAATTCGTTGAAAATCCTACAGAAGAATTGTTAAAAACCTTAGTGGAAAAAGATTGGGCAGTTTTAGAATACATCAGCGATCCGTCTGATACATTAATTCAAAGTGCGTTAGCTCAATCAGGCTGGGCTATTCGCTATATTGCAAACCCATCTGAAGAATTGCAATTAGAAGCGGTGAAGGCGAATTATGATGCCTTACAATATATCAATGCTCCAAGCGAGGTTGTGCAGTTACAAGCCGTGCAAGAGAGTTACTTAGCCTTGCGCTACATTGATGAGCCTAGCGTAGCTGTACTAGAAGCAGCAGTAAAGCAAGATCCACAGGCAATGCGGCAGATTACAACCCTCACTAAGGACTTGGCCTTGCATCTATTTAAAGTAAGTGCGGCTATTGTCGGTTATATACCTAATACATTGGGTGTTACAGTAGACGAAATCAAAGCTATAATTGTAGATGCTATTTCCGGCGATACAGTTGATGAAGACTATATACGCGAGTTAATCAACAATAAAGCTATCGGTGGACGTCAATCTAAATGGCCCATCGATTTGTTGTCACTTATAGATGCTTATGGCACCAAAATAGTTAAGAAAATTGCAGTAGGCGAATATTTGAAATATTAGAACGGAGATACAATGAACTTTATAGATACAATGGCAAGCGTTGAATTAGTGCTTGCTGCAAATCAAGTGCCTTTGCTCGTTGGTGAGACTGGCATTGGTAAAACCTCTCTCGCAATGCGTGTTGCAGAGGTACATAATTGGGAATTAGTAACTATCGACGGAAACCTCTTAAAAGAAGGTGAAATCGGTGGTTTACCTACTGTAGAAACGGTGACTCATACGGCTGGTCATGGCAATACACGAGATGTGAAAACTACAGTATACGCTGTGCATCATACATTGGAACATGTGGCACAAGCCGTAAATAAAGGGCGTCAAGTATTGTTGTTTATCGACGAAATTAACCGCGCAGAACATGCAGTTCAACAAGAGTTGATGAACCTTATTCTAAACCGTGAAATTAATGGCTTTTCTTTAAGTGATCAAGTGCGCATCATCGCCGCTATGAACCCTGAAGATTCCTTTGATTACCAAACCATCGATATGGATCCGGCACAACAAAATCGATTCGTATGGCTTTATATGAATGCTGATTATATGCAATGGATTGACTGGGCTATTGGTGCTGGTATTGAAGAAAAGGTTATTGAATTTATTTCTTCCTATCCAGAATATTTAAATCAACGTCACGAAGACGATATCGATGCCACACCTCGTTCCTTTGAACGCGTGTCCGGTCTATATAGAATTTATAAGAATCAAGAGGGCACAAGCTATAGTCGCGATATATTTATGAATGTTATCCGCGGTAACGTAGGTAAACTCATTGCGGAGGCTTTTGTAAACTTTATCGAGTCCGATCAAGAACCTCTTATTACCTTTGATGATGTATTAACAGCGGTTCAAAAACCAGGTGCTATTATGTCTATGGCTGAGCAGGTTAAAGGTGAAAGCCCAACTCGCCTTTATGTAGCAGCAAAAAATATGTTGCATCGTTTAAATCGCAATAGCAATGCGCAGGAAGTACATCACTTTGTGGAGTTTTTGACCTTGTATCCAGGGGATTTGCGCGTAGCGGTTATGAAAGATCTTCGTAACACGTATGAGCGCGTTTACGCTTATGCTATTGAAGATGACCTTTTTGTAGATACTTTCTTTGAAGCGCAAAAATAATTCTATGTGTATAGTTAACCAAATCAAAGCTATATATAGATAATCGACTTTAGTAAATTATTAATTATTATGCTAATTGATATATGGCATATGACATATATTAAATTTGTTTTCTAAAGAAAAGGAGGTGTAAATATGCAACGAAACTTAGATAAGGACGATATACGTGATGCGTCGGATTTGCTAACTCATATTGATGGCTGGGAAAAGACTGGTTCTTATGATGCGGAGGCTATCGAGACGCTCGATCGATGGCATGCGAAACGAGAGCGTATTCATCGTGAAGCAGAGGCTTTGTATACGCAAATATACGCATCTTATGAGGCCTATGTAGATAGCTATGAAGAACAACATCATAGCATGGCGCCTGAACGTATAGCGGCTGATCTTATGAACCATAATATGTCGGATAGCCATATAGGTACTATCGGTCATGCTCTTGAAGACGTACAAGTGGAGGGGACAGACCTCTCCGTTATGCAGCAAGCCGTAATGACACCGGCCTATGAGCAACGGTTGTGGAATATATTGCATGATGTAAACAGCTTGCTTCTTGAAGAGGACCAATTCTTTGGTTACTTTTACTTACAAATGACTCATCGCATTCGCTTTGATATGGCCAGTGCTTTTGGTATTAATCTTAAACAGGGCGGATATGTATTATATGTAAATCCCTTTATCTTGTTACGCCAATCGCCTGATGTGATGAAGGATGGTATTAAGCGTGAAGTTCTTCATATCATTTCTGCTCATTTGATGCGGGTAAAAGCGCTGAGTCAAGGCTTTCACAAAACAGCAGTCCATATGGCTATGGATATGGTCGTAAACGATTACCTTGAACATATAGACCGTGATGCGGTAACGGTAGCCAATGTAAATGCGCGCTTTGGTTTGTTATTAAAGCGTTTCCGTACCATTGAATACTATGCGAAGGCTATTGATAAGGTCATGAAAGAAAAACCAGACCTCTTTGTGCCTATTGATAACGCAGATACGGCGGTTGCTATGGAGTTTGACCCTCAAACCAGCCATGATATTTGGGATGAATCCGATTCTATTGATACAGATACGATGGACCAAATCACGGAGCGCTATATCAACGAAGCCTCAAAGGGGGATATGGAAGGCTATGTGAAAAGCCTTATCGATACATTCCAAAAGACACGTCGTGCCTTGCCTTGGTATTTCTACCTTAAAAAGTTAATGGGCAAGGTAGCGAGTGGATACAAAAAAACGACGATGCGTCGTAATCGTCGTCAACCTGAGCGTTTGGAGTTGTCTGGCACATTACGTCAACATAAGGCAAATGTATGGGTAGCTCTCGACATGAGTGGTAGTATAACTGATGTGGAGTTTACAAATGCTTTAGAGCAAGTGCTACAAATCGTGCATGCTTATAACCATCGTATTACTGTTGTAGAATGTGATAATGAAGTACGCCGCACCTATACGATGGAATCCGTGAAGGATGTGAAGCCGCGCCTCGATGTGCGTGGTGCTACAGCCTTTACCCCTGTATTCTCTCTGGCTAATCAAAACCGTGTAGATTTACTTGTATACTTTACAGATGGCAAAGGGGAAGAGCGACTACGAGAGACGCCAAGAGGCTATAAGGTGCTGTGGGTATTGACCGGTGAGAATCCACAATTATCTTTGCATAATCCGTACGGCATGGTTCGTGAACTCGGTTATGTGGGGATTGATGAAACTCAGGATATTGATGAGTTTGTACGTATGGTTAATCGCGGTGGCTTTTCTATGGCTAATCAAGAGATTTAGTATATTAGGTCGCATGTTTTTTTATAGGTTTAATCTTGAACCAAAATGGTATACAAAAATGACGCAATCCAGCGGATTGCGTCATTTTTAGGTCTGTGGATCTTTTATTAGTTGTTAAGCTCAATAGAGGAGCCTGGATCGATAATGAGTGCTGTTTGGTTATACTTGCCTTCTACAAGGCTTGTAAATACACCTGGTTCACGGTCGATAACAGGCCATGTTTTGTAGTGAATTGGAATGGAAATACGCGCTTTTACATAAGAAGCAGCAAGGGCTGCATCTTCAACCCCCATTGTGTAATTATCACCGATAGGAAGAAGTGCGTAATCGATTTCACCAAAGCGATTTAATAATTTCATATCGCTAAAGAGTGCTGTATCACCAGCGAAGTATAGGATATCTCCGTAGAAATCTACGATACAACCTGCAGCGTGACCGCCAGGGATGCCAGCGCCGTGGAAGGCAGGAACCATTCGAACAGAACCGAATTCAAAGTCGAACTTGCCACCTAAATGCATGGCGTGTGTACGACAACCGGCAGCTGCCGCTTTACCCGCTACCTCAGCAGTAGAAATAACGAGTGCATCATTTGCTTTGGCAATAAAATCTGTGTCGCCATAGTGATCATCATGACCATGACTGACAAAGATATATTGGCATTTGATATCTTCTTTTTTAGCGATATCCCATGTATTACCGGTCAAGAATGGGTCGAAAATCATGGATACATCGCCGCGTGTGAGCATAAAGCAAGCGTGACCAAAATAAGTTAGTTTTGTTTTCATAGGAACACTTCCTTCCTTGTACATACAATTCTTAATTCTATTGTATAATATAATAAATGAAAATAAAACTATTGGTGATAATTTATACATAATTAGTAAGGATATATTATGGATTTAACACATTTTGATCAAGATGGTAATGCTTGGATGGTAGATGTATCAGATAAGGATATTACAACTCGTACTGCTGTGGCAGAAGGCTTTATTACTATTAATGATGCCATTTATGAACGCATTGCGGCGGGAACAATAAAAAAGGGGGATGTTCTTAGTGTGGCTCAATTGGCAGCTATTATGGGGGCGAAACAGACGAGTAATCTCATTCCCCTTTGTCATCCGTTAGCATTAACTAAGGTTGAGGTGCATTGTACTCTTGTTGATGGTGAAAGTCCAGCCTGTACGGATTCTACACATAATAGAGCTGTTAAAGTTCATGCTACCGTAAAAACGACAGGAAAGACAGGTGTTGAAATGGAAGCACTTACAGCGGTTCAAGTAGGACTTTTAACAGTCTACGATATGTGTAAAGCTATTGATAAGGGGATGATTATAGGCCCTACATATCTTGTAGAAAAAGAAGGCGGGAAAAGTGGACATTTTGTCCGTTCCTTTGTAGAATAATATAGATATAAAGAATAGGGGATTGAAAATGGAAATAGTACTTTATGAGCCTGAAATTCCAGGCAATACAGGAAATATAGCGCGTTTATGCGCCGCTAATCATATGACCTTACATCTCATCAAACCCCTTGGCTTTTCTATTGATGACAAGCATGTAAAACGTGCTGGCCTTGATTACTGGCACTTGGTAGATGTACAGGTACATGAAAATATTCAAGAATTATATGAGAAATATCCTGATCGTAGATATTTCTATGCCACTACCAAAGCAAAGCATACTCATTCCGAGGTGAAATATGAAATCGGTGATATGCTCGTTTTTGGGCCTGAAACAAGAGGGTTGCCTGAAAGTTTATTAGATGGTAAAGAGGATACATGCATTCGTATACCCATGGTAGATGAAGCACGTTCTCTGAACTTATCTAATGCGGTGGCGATTATAGCTTATGAAGGTATGCGTCAACTTGATTATCCAGATCTTAAGGCTGAAGGCAATTGGATTCAATCTAAATAAATAGACTTTCATAATTGAGAAATATATTATACGTATGTGTTAGAAGATCTACCAAATCTATATGACCGGTAGCGATTTTAACGGTGTTGTTTGGAGGAGGATATTATGAACTACGATAAAGCTCATGATTTAGCTCACGCAATGCGTGAATCTGAAGAGTACAAAGAGTTAATGGCTGCTCAGGAAGCAGTGAAAGCAGATGCAGTAGCAACGGGTTTGGTTCGCACATTTATGGCTCAACAAATGCAATGGGAATATGCTAAGTTGTCTGGTGCTCCAGAAGCGGATGAGTTGCAAAAGAAACAAGAGGAATTGATGCCTCAAATTCAAGAAAATGCTGCAGCGGCTGCTTATTTGCAAGCGCAAATGCGTTGGAGCCAGATTTCTAATGATATTTATAAAATCATTAGCGAACCAATCACTGAGGGGATGAAAGTGTTAGATCATGGCGAACAACAACCAAAACATTAAGGTATTACAAACAGCTTTATTAGAAAAATTACCATGTACACGTGTACGAGAGCAGGAGCTTCTTTGTCATCATACGACATTCAAAATTGGAGGACCTGCGGACTTATTTATTGAACCTACTACGATGGCAGAACTTAGTTTTACACTTCGTACCATTCACGAATTAGATGTGCCTGTAACTATTATTGGTTGTGGATCTAATATTTTAGTGAAAGACGGAGGTATCCGTGGCGCTGTCGTATCAGTTCGACATATGACCCAAATCATGGATTGTAACGAAAACACATTGTGTATTGGTTCCGGGTATATGTTAAAGGATGCTTCTGAATTTGCTTGGGAGAATAGTTTATCTGGCCTTGAATTTGCCATTGGTATTCCAGGCACACTTGGTGGTGCCGTATTTATGAATGCAGGTGCTTATGATGGGGAAATGAGCCATGTAGTTACTGCAGTGAGAGCCGTAGATTTCCAAGGAAGTATTAAAGAGTATGATGCATCTCACTTGGACTTTGCTTATCGTCATAGTGTATTCCACGATAATCATGAAGTTATTGGGGAAGTCATTATGACACTCAAACCAGGTGACAAGGATGCCATCAAGGCACGTATGGATGAGTTAACAGAAAAACGTGAATCCAAGCAACCTTTGGAATATGCCAGTGCAGGTTCAACCTTTAAACGCCCACCAGGGTACTTTGCAGGTACATTGATTGAACAAACAGGCCTAAAAGGTTTGTCTGTAGGTGATGCGCAAGTATCCCACAAACATGCAGGCTTTGTCATCAATACAGGTAGTGCAAGTGCGAAGGATGTACTTGACCTGATTAGTGAGGTACAACGTCGTGTGTATGATCAACATGGTGTACATCTCGAACCAGAAGTACGCATGATTGGTGAAGATTAATACAAATTAAATACTAATATAAGATTTCTTATGTAATGTTACTCTTTTAAGAATGACGGATTCATAAGAAATCTTTTTTTATAGTTTTTAAAAGAGTATGATAGGTTTATAGTTAGTTCATATTTGGGAGGCGATGATATGAATACTTTGTTGGCCCAGGAGATTTATGATAAAGCGCTAGCGTGTGGGTATGACAGTTGTGGTATAGTGCCTCTTAATGCACTTGATTTTTATAAAGAACGGTTGATAAAGCGTTTAGAAGATGTACCTGAAAGTAAAGAGGTATATGCGCATAGTAAAGATTTTTTAGCATTAAAAGAAAAGTATCCTTGGGCACAATCCATAGTGGTTTGTACTGAATATTTTGGTGATTATAAGTTTCCTGTATCTCTTCGAAACCGATATGCAAAAGGGTTGTTGTTATCTTTGTCAAATATTCCTCACAGTGATGAGTTTAAACGACGGCAATCTTTTGAAGTCTGGCTTGGTGAAAATGGGATACGATATATTGGCGGTGAAACGGCGAAACCTGCCGGAATTATTCCTTTACGGCCCGCTTCGGTAGCAGCTGGTTTAGGCATTTATCGAAAAAATAATTTTTTTATGGACCTAAAGGTTCTAGCTATGAACTGGTAGGCTATTTAATTGATGCGTCCTGTGAGTATATTCAACAGTTAGAGATACCACCATGTCCGGATTCTTGTAATTTATGTCAGCAAGGGTGTAGGACAAAATCCTTATCTGCACCGTTTACTATGAATCCGTTAACATGTGTATCTTTTATTAATACATTCGGTGATGGTAAGTTACCGGATGGTGTCATAGACGATATGCTGGAGGCGTGGATATTAGGTTGTGATAACTGCCAGGATGCATGCCCTTTTAATGCAGACCATGACTGGAGCATAGGGCTGGATTATCCCGGACTTGATGAATTAGAGCCGTTGCTACAGCCAGAATATATTTTGAAAGCCTCTGATGAGGAAATTATAAAAAAGCTGATTCCTAAATTCTGTTTCCATTTAACAGATAAACAAATTCCGTTGTTGCGTAAATCTGCTAAGCGGGCGATAGCGCGTAAATAGGTTTTTGTCCTAAGATGAGTCAAAAGTATAATCGAATGTTGAAATTGCCATGATTAGAATAGGTGTACTATTTTGACTTTTTTCTATAGACTGCGTTATAATTAACTGTTGCCATTTTTGGAAAATATACCTACATAGCTACTTTCACAGAGGCTATGTGATATAGAATATACTGAAAGAATTAAAGGGAGGATCTTATGATTCGCGAAAATCTTCGTAATGTAGCGATTATCGCCCACGTTGACCATGGTAAAACTACTTTGGTGGACGCATTATTAAAACAAAGCCATGTGTTCCGTGAGAATGAAAAGGTAGCAGAACGCGTAATGGACTCCAACGACTTGGAACGTGAACGCGGTATTACTATTTTGTCTAAAAACACTGCTGTTATGCATGATGGTATCAAAATCAACATCGTTGATACTCCAGGCCATGCTGATTTCGGCGGCGAAGTGGAACGCGTACTTAACATGGTTGATGGCGTATTGCTTCTCGTAGATGCTTACGAAGGTCCAATGCCTCAAACTAAATACGTTTTGCGTAAAGCATTAGAGCAAAAATTGAAACCAATCGTAGTTATCAATAAAATCGACCGTCCTGACCAACGTGTTAAAGAGGTTGAGGATGAAGTCCTTGAATTGTTTATGGAGCTTGAAGCTGATGATGATCAACTCGACTTCCCTGTAGTTTACGCATCTGCTCGTTCCGGTGTGTCCAAAACCAACTGGGATGATGAAGCTGTAAACATGGAACCGTTGTTCAAAACATTGATTGATGAGATTCCGGCACCACAAGGTGATATGGAAGGCCCTCTTCAATTCATGGTAACTACACTTGATTACGATAACTTCATCGGTAAAATCGCCGTAGGTCGTATCGTTCGCGGTAAAATGAAAACTAACCAACAAGTGGCAATCATGAACGGTGAAAGCACTCGTAAAGCGAAAATCGGTCGTGTGTACACATACAATGGTTTGAATCGCGTTGAAACTGACGAAGCTGAAATGGGTGATATCATTGCCTTTGCAGGTATCGACGATATTAACATCGGCGAAACAGTAGCGGATGCTGAAAATCCTGAAGCATTACCATCCATCTCCATCGACGAACCAACATTGTCTATGGTGTTTTCCGTAAATAACTCTCCATTCGCAGGCCGCGAAGGTGAATTCGTTACATCCCGTCACTTGCGTGATCGTTTATTCCGTGAAGTAGAAACTAACGTTTCTATGAAAGTAGAAGAAACTGATTCTGCAGATGCGTTCAAGGTATCTGGTCGTGGTGAATTGCATTTGGCAGTATTGATTGAAACTATGCGTCGTGAAGGCTACGAATTACAAGTAGGTAAACCTCGTGTAATTTTCAAAACTATTAACGACCAATTGTGTGAACCGCTCGAAGCATTGACCATTGACGTACCTCAGGAATTTATGGGTACCGTAATGGAAAATCTCGGTCAACGTAAAGCTGAGTTGACTAATATGGTTGAATTGGCCGGTTATCTTCGTATGGAATTCGTAGTTCCGGCTCGTGGCTTGATCGGTTTCCGTGCACAATTCTTAACAGCTACAAAAGGTAATGGTATCATGAACCATGTATTCCATGGCTATGCACCATATAAAGGTGAAATTCCTTCCCGTACACGTGGTGCTTTGGTAGCATTCGAAAATGGCGAAACTACTCCATATGGTTTGAACTCCGTTCAAGATCGTGGTACATTGTTCGTTGGTCCTAACCAAGACGTGTATGCAGGCCAAGTTATCGGTGAAAATACACGTGAACTTGATATGGATGTTAACCCATGTAAGAAAAAACATGTTACCAACATGCGTTCCAGTTCCTCTGATGAAGCGGTACGCTTGACTCCACCTCGTATCTTCTCTTTGGAACAAGCTCTTGAGTGGATCAACGATGATGAACTTGTTGAAGTAACACCTGAAAGCATTCGTATGCGTAAAACAATTCTTGATCGTAACGCACGTGCGAAAGCAGCGAAGAATAAAAAATAATATCTCATGCGGATATAAAGGCGCTCCTTAAGGAGCGCCTTTTTTATCTAATCTATAAGTATTTATCTAACATATTCTTACAAGTCATATATTCATGAAAATAAGTGATAATTTTATCATTTATGATTATTGGGTATAAAAATAAGTTAATATACTAAATACGCATAATAACTTGCTGATAGGGGTATTGGTATATACGAAATATTTGTAACGCTGTATAATAATAACAAGTTTATTGAAAAAGTTATTGATTATGGAGGTTCTTATGAATAAGAAAATCTTAGCTTCTTTATTTGCAGTAGGTTTAGCTGCAGGTTGTGTGTGCTCTTCCGTTGATGCGCATGGCGTATTCTTTGCTAACCGCTTAGATGAAAAAGCGCTAGTACTTGGCGAAGGCCCTGTTGATGATGCGTATAGCCCAGAAATGGTAAAAAGCATCATTGGCTTAGATAACAATGGCATGGTAATTCCTGTACAAGTTATTAAACATGAAAAAAATGTAGTGGTTGTACCAAATGATAAATTGGGTATTACAGTAACTGACTTTGACTATGGTTATTGGACAAAAGACAAAGATGGTAAAACTGTTCATAAACCAATCTCTGAAGTACCAGGTGCTCAAAAAAGTACACATGCCATTAAATATGACGTTCACTACTGGAATGCAGAAGCAAAACCTTTCAATAATAAAGATGCTTTCATTCAAATCATTCCATCTGTTAACCCATTAACTCTTAGAAAAGGTGATACATATGAAATCCAAGTCTTGAAAGACGGTAAACCATATGCAAATGCACCTCTTATTAAAGACGTAATTAATGATCTTACTAATGAAAGCCAAGCAGATGCTAATGGTAAAGCAACTGTTACTGTAAGTGCTAATGGCCTTAACGTAGTAGGCGTTGAAGTGGGCTTCCCAACTCAAACTAAAGGTGAGCAAAATAAATACTTCAGTGCATTGTCCTTCATCATCAATCCTGAATAATATAGGATATAACTATTTACTAAGTGTGTGAAATAAACAAGACCTCCTAAGTTGGACTTAGGGGGTCTTTTTATATTTTTAGGGTGTACGTATAAATGCGTTCTGTGAGAGCCTCGTATTAGGCGGGGTAAGAAAGAGAGATTTTTATGAAATTACAACGAAATGTATCGGCTGTGATGGCTGCGTTGGTATTAACTGGAATGACCTGCTCTGCATTTGCTACAGAAATTAATGCCACAAGTGATAAAGTGGAGGAATTGCTTGGCTTAACAATGGGGGCACCGGTACAAACACAACCGGAAGTCAAGCATATAGAGGATACCTTGACGGTTAATGTGCATGGTAAAAGCTTAACAGATACAGGTAAAACTAAAAATGTATCAGGTATTTATAATGGATTTGGATCACAATTGACGGTGGATAAAGATTTGATTGTACGTCTTAAGAATGATGCACCAGCCTCAAAAAGGGAACTCGGTCATTACTATATGAGCGCTGTGTATGCTGGTTACGGCGGTAAAGTGCCAAGACTCAGCAAGGACAATCCTGATAGAGATTATGGAGATACTAATATTCACGTCAAAGGTAATGTAGATATTAATGCTATCGGTGTCGGTTTACAAGCTAATCAACGTGGCCATATCATTGTTGATGGTGGTGGACGTATCATCACTCATCCTTTAGAAACTTCTGATACTTACTCCGTAGTGGCAGAAGAGGGTGATGTATACGTTAATACTGGTTCTGACGGAAAACATCCAGGTTCTAAGGAATTGGTCGCTGTTGGTAATGTAGGGTTAATTAATAAGGATTATGGTCGTGATCCAAATCATAACGAAGCGCCAACGAATATAGCATTAGCTTTTACAACACCTAATTCTAAACTTACGGGTGCCGTACTAAATGAATATGCTGAAAGCAATAAGAACCCGCATAATTCTGGTGCTGACATTTACTTACAAAATGGAGGAACTTGGAATAATGAATGGATTGGTATGGAGCGTCCTACCTCTAAAAGAGAACGTCCATCTGGAGATAATGCAGCATATCTATACAAGGGCAGTAAGGTTCGTAATCTCGTAGGTGGATCAAGTCCATCGGCATCCGGTATACTTCATCCTATTGATGCACGACCTATTACAATTCAAAATTATAGCGGCTATGTGAATGCTGTTTATAAGGCCGGTGTTCCAGCTGGTGAAAATGGAAAGGGGAATATCGTTGTTGAACATGCTGCAGATAATAGCCATATTACGTTGCAAGGTGATGGAGCTAATTTGACTAATGATGATAGCTACCGTAAGGGAATACAAGCCTTAGCCGATAAATTACAATATACTGGCAATGATAAGAAACTGAGTACAACTGTTCAAATCAATGAAGGTATTACTAGTCCAGGTGCTGTTGCAGAGCTTGGTGCAAATCATTTTGACTCACAGGGGCGCCTTGTTGTGGGAGATACGACAAAGATTAATCGTGCTAGTGAATCATCCTTGGTAAGTGGCACAAAATCTGCTCTTACATCAACCGCTATGGCATGGAAGAGTAATACCAATGATTTACAACGCCGTTTAGGAGATCTTCGTTTAGCTAATACAAACAAAGGTGTATGGGCGAAATATATAGGCGGTAAATCTAAAATTACAGACGGTGCTGATGCACATATGACGTATAATGGTGTACAAGTCGGCTACGATCATAAGGCTTCTAATGGGTGGATTTTCGGTGGCGCTATTGATTATAGTACATCCAGTAATTCCTATACTAATGGCAGTGGTGATGGTAAACTTGGTGGCATTGCCTTGTACGGAACAAAACAACATGATGATGGTCGTTATTTAGATATCATTGCTCGTGGTAATCGTTTATCCAATAATTATAACCTTTATACTGTTGGTGGACAGCGGTTAAATGGCAAGTATCATACTTATGGTACATCATTGAGTGCTGAATACGGTAAGCGCATCAAGAAGCAAAATGGTTTCTACATCGATCCTAGTGTAGAATTTATTGTAGGCCGTTTGAATGGTGTATCCTATGATGCTTCTGTTGTCGGTGGTGGTTCTATGCATGTGAAAGCTGATGCTGTGAACTCTGCTGTAGGCAGACTTGGTATTGGCATTGGGAAAGAAACAGAAAAATCCAATATCTTCGCTAAATTAGCATTAGCGCATGAATTCTCTGGTAAGGCAAATACAACATATTCCGCACCAGGTAATCCAACAGTACAAACAACAGTAGATTTGAAGGATACATGGCTTGATGCTGAAATTGGTGGGTCTTGGAGTGTCCGTCCTAGTACATATCTATATGGTACATTCACTAAAAACTTTGGTGCTATCGTAGAAAATACATGGCGCATTGATGCTGGGATACGACATAATTTTTAATTGAATATTGCATTAATGGTCCTTATAGCGTATGCTGTAAGGACCATTAGTATATAAGGAGTTTTTTTATGATTAAGCTTTTATTCATTAGGAGTTATAATGGTTAATATTTTATTCATCTGTCATGGTAATATTTGTCGTTCTACAATGGCCGAGTTTTATATGAAACATATTGTTAATAATGCAGGCTTAAGCGATTCTATTTATATCGAATCCTCTGCCACATCTCGTGAAGAAATAGGAAACGATACTCATTATGGGACTAAAGAGAAATTAGATGAAATGGGTATTCCTTATACGCGTCGTAAGGCTCGTCAAGTAACGGTTGATGACTATCATAATTTCGACTATCTTATTATCATGGATGAAAATAATGGGCGGAATTTAAAACGTATCATTGGCAATGATATAGACTCTAAAGTGTATAAGGCCATGTCGTTCGTTGGTGAAAACCGTGATGTAAAGGATCCTTGGTATACGGGAAACTTTGATGAAACCTATGACGATATAAGTCGGAGCTGTGATGCTTTACTAGAATTGATTAAGGCAAGAATATAATAGAGATAGCCCTTATAGTTATCTAACAAGATGCTTAACTATAGGGGGCTTTCTGTATAATCCTAGTTGTTCTATATACTTTATACTATCGAACCATAGCGTAATATGGTATAATTTTTAGGTATTCATGCGCCTATAGCTCAGGGGATAGAGCGCCGGTCTCCGGAACCGGGTGCGCAGGTTCGATTCCTGCTAGGCGCACCAAATAAAAGGCTTCTCGATTTCGAGAAGCCTTTTTATGTGTCTTTATTCTTTAGGTTGATGTATAGTTCAGAAAATTATATGTTAGCATCTATATTTAGTACAACGAATTCCTCGTGATTGAAATTCATTTATCAGTAAGTCTATTGATTTATCAATGATTTCTTCATTAGTTATATATACCATCTTTTTGTAATAGACAGTACCATCAAACTCTATCCAACGACTTGTCTTGCCATTTAGTTTGCAAATTTGCATTCTGCCGGCCCAGCTGCCCATGCTACGGAATTGTTTTCCTTTAGAAAAACGTACCTCACGAATATCGCTTAATTTAAATGTTCTTCTTACTAAGCCAATGCCTATAGAGACTTGATCATTCTTAAAGTAAAGAAGTTTATAACGCTCTTCAGGAGGCATAGATCTAATTATAGATAAGTTATAAGTAGCAAAAGCTACAGCAATAGCTACTAATGTAAACATTAGGATTATTATATATTTTCCCATACTTTTAAGTCCTCTTTTTTTTATTATAATAAATATAAATAATATATGAAACAGCTATATTAACTCTAGTAATAGGAGAGAAACGAATGGAAATACATGCACGAACTACTAAATGGAGTAAGGGTGTAAAGGAAATGGATGTATTATCCCTACAAGAGAAGGAGATTGTATGTAATAAGGTAGCTAAACAATTATTTATTATTTGTACAACGATTGGTACATTAATTTTAATTGCTATTACCTTTGGTATGTTAGAATCGCCAGAGATTTTAGAGTATATGACTCATACCGCAGATTCAGTTAATCGAGGTTCTCGTAGTGCACATCTACAATCACCACATGCTAGTAGTGGTCTAACTAGTGTGTTTAGTATCTTACCTCTTTTGGCTGTTATGTTGATTCCCACCATTGCCGTGTTTTTCGGGATTAAAAAGTCTTTACTCAAGAGGGAAACAAGAAAATTATTAGAGAAGAAATTAGGCTCTACGCCTATTACTAATGATGTGCTGACATCAGTGTATTGGGCTTTATCTAATCAAGAATATATAAGTAATGATGCTTTCACCAAAGATATCATCGATTATATACCGGATAATAAAGATAATTGGAATCCGTATGGCATTGCTGTTAATACTCGTAAGGTATGTATCGTCTATGAAGCTTTCATTACAGGTACTGAACAGCTACGAAGTAATGAGCATATTGTTGATATAACTGATTTAGATGAAGAGAATCGCATTGATGGTGTATTTCAAACTGATATTAAAGTCGAGTTAAGCGCAGAGAATAGAAGATATTTTACTAGTGTAGAACTATTAAGAAAAATTCATAACCAACTTGCCAATAAAATAGTAGAAGGACAAGATTGTTTTGAAGGATTAGAATATGTAGAAACAGTAGATAGAATGCCAGTATATCGAGTTATAATTGGTGACTGATAGATTTATATTATTTCATGAATGAAACTTCATATTGGTTATATCTTACGTATGTATAATATTTTCAAAATTGCATGGTTATTTGTAATAAAAATGGAGAAGAATTTATGCTTTCAACGCTTATATGTATATTAATTGTATTCTTGTTTTACTTCTTTATTAAGCAATACAATTTACTGCAAAAGTTGACCGTAGAGATTAAAGCTGCACGTGCCAATGTTATTGTTGCTTACGAGAAAAAGGTGGCTATTGTAAATCAGTTTACAGGCCTTGTAAACGAGTATGGTGATTATGAGAAGCTAATCCAGTTGAATGTGTCTGATAACTTTATTGATATGGCTCGAGAAACATCTAAAGCGGTACAAAATATTACGGCATTAGCTAATCAGCTTCCCGATTTGAAAGCGAATACTCAATATGGTAAATTCTTAGAAGCTATTAGTGAAAATGAAGTATTTATCTCTAATAAGCGTGAAACGTATAACTTTCAAGTGAAAGAATATAATAGTGCGATTGCCCAAATTCCGATGGTATTTGTGGCATCTTTATTGGGCTTTAAACAAGCTCCATTCTTTGATTCAAATAATGAAGAGGCTTTGGCTGAATTTAGTGGTGCTGACCCTGAAGCGATTAAAGATCTTGCTATAAAAGGTACAGATAAATTGAAGGATACAACAAATAAAATTAGAGAATCCTTTGAAAAACGAGAATAAGAAGTGCAAGCCAATGTACAAAATAATCTAGAAATCCTCCATTCGAATGAGTGGAGGTTTTTTACATAGAGATAGATAACTACATGAGTTGAGTTGCTGATAAGATTTCGATATAGAGTTTTATATTTAATAATATCGAAATAACATAATAAATGTGATTTGGGTAACACATTTTGTTTTGAGAATGATGTACAATAAGGATAGCTATATGAAAATCTGAACATCCTAGCCGGAACACTAGGACATATAGGGGAGCGTTAAATTACATAGTGAATTTAACTAAGTGAAAATTATTTATATATGTATCTATAACTCATCCGTTTGAGGATGTAGCTATTTAGAGGGGATAATATGACAAATAAAATACAGGAGCTCACGGTCAACGAAACTTGGCGCGATGAGCAAGACGCATGGAACCATCGTTCCGAGTACTTTGTAGAAATGCACAATCGCGAGGATCGCAAGGCACAGGTCACTGATTTTTTAGCCTTCTTAAAGGATGAAAATTTATTACCTTCATCGAATGGTCGTACACTTGATGTAGGCTGTGGTGTTTGTGACTACGCACTTGGGTTAGCTCGGGAAGGCTATAAGGCGACTGGTATCGATTTATCTGATGGTATGATTCGTGGTGCTAAACAATTAGCAGAGTCAGAAGGTTTAGATCTTAGCTTATATATCGGACCTTGGTCTGATGAAACTCGTCGAGAACTAGGTTGGGATAAAAGCTTTGACTTGGCATACAGTATCTTCTGCCCAATTATGTTTGATGTAGAAAATATTCGCGCTATGCATGATGCAAGTAATGATAAATGCTTGTGGATTGCTTTCAGTGAACGGAGTGACGAAATGGTAGATATGCTATCTGAACATTTCTTTGGTCGTGATTCTTTTCCGTGGGATGGTAAGATGAAAGAGTGTTTAGATGCAATCTATGAGATGGGGTATAATGTGAAAGTAACTTATAAAACCGTTCCTGAAACAGAGGTTATGTCTCTTGAAAAGGCAGTTAATTATTTTACCATGCGACTTCATAATAATGGATGGGGAGACATGGAAGACATGAAAGAAGAGATTAGAAATCTCATTGAGCCACTAGCTATTGATGGAGAAATCCATAATAAGACTGTTGATAAGGTGGCTTGGGTTTCATGGTCTGTGAAATAGGAGAGAAACATGACAGTTGATGAGAAACGTAAGTTAGAACTAAAAACTATGTACCAGATTATTGGCATCTATTGTCATAATAAGCACCACACTCCTAAAGGACAACTCTGTGAGGAGTGTCAAAAAGTTTGGCAATATGCTGAACATCGTATAGATGTATGTCCTCATATGGAAAGCAAGACCTTCTGCAGCGTATGTAAAACGCATTGCTATGCGCCTACGTATCGTGAAAAAATACGTGAAATCATGCGCTATGGTGGACCTAGAATGTTATTTATATCACCAATTCAAGTTATTCGCCATATGTATTTAGAGTGGAAGGATAGAAAAAGGAGTCGTACTTCTTATGAAAACTGATATGATTGTAAAGACAGGAATGTTTGTAGCATTGACGGTTTTACTATCTTATATATTTGCTATTCATACTACATTTATACATATTACCTTTGGATTTTTATCAACCGCTATATTTGGTATTCTTTATGGGCCTATGGCAGCAGGTATAATGGCTGCTATTGCCTGTTTTATAGGTATGTCTTTATTTGGACAAGGAGTATTCTTTCCCGGCTTTATCATATCTGAATTTCTTGTAGGCTATGTGTATGGGTATTTTTTACACGGACGTAATGTTACATTTAAACAATTACTTTTACCGGAGACGATTGTTACTGTATGTATACATCTGATATTAAATACAATATGGCTCACAATATTTTATAACAAAGCAGTATCTGCTATATTTATTGGACGTCTTATTAAAAATATCATTTGTTTCCCTTTAGAAATTGCATTGATTTTAATTGTGTATAAAGCAGTCAGTAAGTTTATGGTACAAAAAAAGCCATAATCTTACAGTATACTAAAATGCACCCCTAACATTAGATTATATGTTAGGGGTGCATTATTATTTGTAAATATAGCGTTTTACGCGAGTGCTTTGTCCAATACAGTTTTGATTAAAGATTTTGTTTGGGCATAGCTTTCACCAGGTTGCGCCTCGTATTGTTTGTCGAGGTCGAACCATAAGTTCGGATAGTATTCATATGGGTGAGTTTTGAAGAGCTCATGAGCATCTTGATCTTCAACCCAGTTGATATGAATATCTGCGTATGCAGGATTTTCTGCAACGAGTTCATCGATAGCACGGAATGCATTAGCGCAATAAGGGCAACCGTTTAAATGGAAACCTAATATTTCTTTCATGATATTCAGTCCTTTCAAAATAGAATCTACATATATTTCTATAATTTGAGATTTTATACATATTCATGTACCACAACATATGGTACACTACTGAGTATAACATATCTATATAAGATATTCAATTTTTTAGATATATCAGATGTGAATATTGAGAATTCGATATGCATGCATTATATAAATAAGGAGATACCTATGATTTCAGGCGCACAGTATCTGGTAAAAGCCCTTCAAGAGGAGCAGGTAGAGTTTTTGTTTAACTATCCTGGGGCGGCTACTATTGATATCATGGATGAATTATATAAGCAAGATAAGGTAAAAGTGATTTTGCCGCGTCATGAGCAAGCATTGGCCCATGCGGCAGATGGATATGCTCGTAGTACCGGTAAAGTAGGGGTTTGTATGGTAACCTCTGGACCTGGTGCTACAAATCTTGTGACTGGTATTGCTACGGCTTATTCTGATAGTGTACCTCTCGTTTGTATTACAGGCCAAGTTGACTTGGGGCTCATGGGTAATGATGCATTCCAAGAAGTAGATACTGTTGGCATTGTACGCAATGTTTGTAAATATGCCGTTACTGTTCGCGACCGTAAAGATTTAGGGCGTATTTTGAAAGAGGCCTTTTACATTGCTCGCACAGGTCGTCCAGGACCTGTTGTAGTAGATATTCCTAAGAATATCCAAAAGGCTATGGGCTCTGATGAGTATCCTACAGAGGTTAATATTCGCGGTTACAAACCAAATACTACTGTTCACGTAGGTCAAGTTAAAAAGGCCTGCTCTATTATTAGTAAAGCTAAAAGGCCTCTATTCCTATTAGGTGGTGGGGTAAGTATTAGTGGTGCTAACGACCTTATGGTGGAGTTGGTTGAAAAAACAGGGATTCCTGTTGTTACAACATTGATGGGGAAAGGTGCTATTGATAGCCGTCATCCATTGTATCTTGGTAATGTAGGGATTCACGGTGGCTATGCGCCTAATGTAGCCATAACTGATTGTGACGTGATGATTTCTATTGGTACGCGCTTTAATGATCGTATTACTGGTAAACTAAGTACCTTTGCACAAAATTGTAAGATTATCCATATTGATGTAGATGCGGCGTCTATTTCTAAAAATATTAAGGTTGATATTCCAATCGTAGCAGATGCTAAATTGGCTATCGAAAAAATCTTAGAATATATTGAACCTCACGACCTTGGCGAATGGCCAAAACAATTACAGCAACTTAAGGCAGAGCGCCCTGTCACTCAAGCTGACGAAGAGGGTCTAACACCTCAAACTGTTATCGAGTACATCAATCATCACTATGAACGTCCTATCGTTACAACCGATGTGGGTCAAAATCAATTGTGGACTACTCAGTTCCTTGATGTGAAAGGTCAATATCAAATGTTGACGTCTGGTGGCTTAGGGACTATGGGTTATGGTTTTCCTGCTGCATTAGGTGCGCAAATGGGAAATCCAGATAAGCGTGTATTTGCCATCTGTGGTGATGGTGGCGTGCAAATGAATATCCAAGAGTTTGCCACTGCTATGCACTACCGCTTGCCTGTAACGCTTATTGTATTAAACAATGGATTCCTTGGTAATGTACGTCAATGGCAACAATTATTCTACGATAAACGTTACGCTTGTACGAACTTGATGATGGATGAAAGTGCCATTGTTACGCGAGACATAATCGACAATGATGAGTTTGAGTATGTACCGGATTTTGTGAAATTGGCAGAAGCTTATGGCGCTAAAGCCATGCGCATTACTAAAGTAGAAGACATAGAAAAAGGGTTCCAATTGGCTGATACTTTCAAAAATGGACCAACCTTACTTGAGTTCATTATTCCTACAGAACTCAATGTATTGCCAATGGTACCAGCAGGCAAATCCTTAAATGATATGTTGTTAAAGGATAAAAAATAGGAGGGGCTATGGAAGTACAAATGAAAAAACGCTGTATTTCAGCGTATGTAGAAAACCAAATCGGTGTACTAGCTAAGATTTCAGGCCTCTTCGCAGGCAAAAATTATAATCTTGATACATTGACTGTAGGGGAAACTGAAGATTCTACCATGTCTCGTATGACGATTGATCTTACTTGTGACGATTTGACATATGAACAAATCATTAAACAGCTTAATCGCAGTGTAGAGGTGATTAAGGTTATCGACTTTACGGACATGCCGATTACGAAAAAAGAATTACTATTTATCAAGGTCAATAGCTGTAAAGAAGCGGATAAACAAGAAATCTTCCGCATTGCCCAAACCTTTGATCTATTAGTTGTGGATTATAATCGTAAATCTGTACTAGTACAATGTGTAAAGACCGTATCTAAAAATAATGACATGATTGCCTTATTTAAAGATATGTTCGTCAATCGTATTGAAGTTGTACGAGGTGGTAGCGTAGCTATCGAAGCATTATCTACACCTGATAGATAAGGTGTGTACTCTAGCACTTTAAAAGCGATTTAGGTCTATTCAAATATATAATACATGTATTTGAATAGACCTATTTTTTGTGGCTTAAAGCGTGTACAACTTAATATGATATAATATGTATATCGAGCATTATTGATATAGAGACGTTAGTTGTATGCCAAAGTCTTTTTATATAGGAGGTACTATGAGCTTATTAGATGATATTTTAGCCCATAATCGAGAATATGTAGAAGATCAAAATACAGGTTATGTAGATACAGATACAAAGTGTAGTAAAATGCCTAGTCGTGAAATGGCAATTGTTACATGTATGGATACACGTCTTGTTAACTTCTTAGAAGATTCCATGGATATTGGGCGCGGTGAAGCGAAAATCGTAAAGACTGCAGGTAACTGTATTACAGGTCCCTTTGATGGCGTTGTACGTAGTTTACTTGTTTGTATTTATGAGCTAGGAGTTAACGAAATCTTTATCATTGGTCATCACGAATGTGGTATGGCAAAAACTACGGCAAAAGATCTAACAGAAAAAATGCTGGCTCGTGGTATTGCACCAGAAGCGATTCATATGGTCCGTAAAGAAATGGAACGCTGGGCTGATGGCTTTACACATCCTGCTGAAAATGTAGAGGATACAGTAGACGAATTACGTATGAATCCTTTGATTCCTAAAGATGTGCCTATTCACGGTCTTATCTTCCATCCTAGAACGGGTGAAATCGAAGTCATTGTTAATGGCTATACACAAATGAAACAATATTACGAAAAGAATTAGAATTATATGAACAAAAAAAGATTAATTATATCCGTGCTAGCCATTATTGCCTTGGTCTGTGTTACTATAGGTGGATATGTCCATAAGGATGCCATACAGAGTCGTATAGCTAGAACAGCGGCTGTGGTGAGTGGCCAAGAGATAAAGCCACTCCTCGATTCTGAAAGTCGTTATATTCGGCAAATTGTAGCTCAAGATAACAGCACGAGTCGTACTATTATGTGGCAATCAGATAGCAGTGAAGCTGATGCGGTAATAGAGTATCGTCTTGTTGGATCCGATACGACTCAAACGATAAGAGCTACAGACAAAGCTTTTACCGATGATGGTAGTACTACCTATATCCATGAGGGGACATTAACTGGTTTGGCGCCTAATACTAAATACGAATATCGAGTTGGTTATGGTAGTGATCGCCGTAGTGCTTGGTACTCCCTGGAAACGGCTGGCGCCAGTGTGTATGATGTTCTTATCTATCCAGACTCTCAGTCGGGGGATTATTCTCAGTGGGAACGAATTGTAAAAGATTCAGCAAAACGTAATCCGAATACAGCCTTGTATATTAGCATGGGCGATCTTGTAGATAATGGGGAGCAGGCATATCAATGGCGCACTTGGTTAAATTCGATTAAACCATTAAGTGCTAATGTACCGTTATCAACGACTTTAGGCAACCATGAGATGTATACATTAGATTGGAAAATGCGCGAGCCTTATGCGTATTTGAATTACTTCGGAGTACCACCTAATGGGAATGAAACCTTTAATCGACGTTATTATTCCTATGATTTTGGCGATGTACATTACGTTGTATTAGATACGATGTTATATGAAAGTAATCATGAGGACAATCATGATACACATCATCCTGATTTATACGATGTACAAGTTCAATGGCTACGCCAAGATTTAGTTGCAAATACTAAAAAGTGGACAGTAGTTCTCATGCATCGAGATCCATTCCGATATGCCTTTGATCGACCAGGTGCAAGTCGCGATGTAGGTTTTGATGATGAGGGCGTATTATTTATGCCTATCTTTGATGAGTTTAATGTAGACTTAGTTTTATCTGCTCATTTACATACATACCGCAACCGTGGCCATGTACGAAACTTTGATCGAGACCCATCTGGTCCACTATATATCCTTACAGGGATAGCTGGTGATGCACGACGTCCTAAGTGGAAGCAACATCCTCTAGATGTATATGTAGCGCCTCAGCCTGAAACGAATAATTATATGTCTATGACAGTGACACCGAATAAGCTGATTGTAAAATCATTTTTACCTGATGGTACTCAGCTCGACGAATCCGTCATTGAAAAATAAGAGAAAGACACCTTCTTTGGAAGGTGTCTTTTTTTGTCTATTTTTCTCTAATCAAAGGTAGCAAGAATCTATGAGTAAAATTGATTTACAATATAACAAATAAAAATACAGTGAATTTGTATAAATACTTGCTAATTATGGTAGGTAGTATTATAATACGTGTATAGATTATAAAAATACACAAAATATGTATAAAATATACATACAGTGTATAAAGGAGATAGAGTAATGAATGCATTACAAGATTTAATAAAAACTTATGCCTCCCAATATAAAGAACAAGTTGTGGAATGGCGCCGACATATTCATAGCCATCCAGAGTTATCTGGTGAAGAGAAACATACATCTTTATTTATTCAAAAGGTGCTTGGTGAACTAGGAATTCCCTTTGTAAACGATATTTCTGATTATGCTGTTATCGGTAAGATAGAAGGTGCTCATACAGGCCCTGTTATTGCATTGCGTGCCGATATGGATGCGTTACCCATACATGAAATAACAGGCGTGCCCTTTGCTTCACAAAATGAAGGTGTTATGCATGCCTGTGGTCATGATAGCCACATGGCAATTTTACTTGGTGCAGCGGCGATTCTACAATCTATTAAAAATCAATTACATGGGACCGTGAAACTCGTATTCCAACCTTCCGAAGAAGAAGCTTTATTCCCAGGGGCTCAAGGTATTGTCGATAGTGGCATCCTCGACGATGTGGATGAGATATATGGACTTCATGTGTGGCCTCAATTGCCAGTGGGAACTGTAGGTCTTAAAAAAGGTAATCTCATGGCTGCATCCGATCACTTCCTCGTACACATTAAAGGGAAAGCTACTCATGGTGCAGAACCTCATAATGGGGTAGACGCAATTGTAGCAGCCGCAAACTGGATTGTAAATGTGGAATCCATGGTGGCTCGCGAAACGAATCCCATGGAAAATCTCGTGTGCACAATTGGAGTGATTAATGGTGGTGATCGATACAATGTGGGCTGTGGTGATGTGTATCTTGAAGGTACTTGTCGTACCTATGAACCAGAGAAACGTGATTATATTGAGCGACGTTTGGGTGAAAGCTTACAGGCTCTCGATGTGATGTTTAAAACGGAAAGCACTTTGGATTATAAGCGTGGCCATGGTGCTACCATCAACAATCCAGAGGCCATCGATTATGCCACATCTATTGTAGAGAAATATCTTGGTAAAGAAGCTGTGGTCTATCCTGAATTTCCGTCTATGGCAGCAGAGGACTTCTCCGCATATCTTCATAAAATAAAAGGTGCTTTTCTTTGGTTAGGTACTGGGTTTGAAGGCAATCCGGCCTTACATAATGAGGCTTTCACCATCGATGAAAGTATCCTTGAACCAGGTATCACAATGATGGCTGCTATTGCCGCCGAATTTTTACAAGAAAAGTAGTTAAATAAGTAGTTTGAAATAAGAGGTTATCATGAAAAGTTTACAACATACATCATTTAAAACAATGCTTCAATACACACCGGACGAAATTAAATACTTCTTGGACTTAGCAGCAAAATTAAAAGCCGATAAAAAAGCGGGCAAAGAAATCAAAACATTAGTAGGTAAAAACTTTGCATTAATTTTTGAAAAAGACTCAACACGGACACGTTGCGCTTTTGAAGTAGGGGCTGCGGACCAAGGTGCTTTTACAACATATCTTGGCCCTACAGGTTCTCAAATGAATAAGAAAGAATCCTTAAAGGATACGGCTCGTGTCCTTGGTTCCATGTATGATGCTATCGAGTTTAGAGGCTTCGACCAAGAGGACGTAGATACATTGGCGGAATACTCTGGTGTGCCAGTTTGGAATGGGCTTACTGATATGGATCATCCTACACAAACATTAGCAAATTTCTTAACCATACAAGAAAATATCGATAAACCGTTGAATAAAATTTCCTTTGCTTATGTTGGACACGGTCAATCAAATATGTGCAATGCCTTGATGAGTGGTGCCGTTAAAATGGGGATGGATTTCAGACTGATTGGTCCTAAACAATACTGGCCAGCTGGTCCATTTTACGAAGAGTGCTTAAAAGTGGCTAAAGAAACGGGTGCTACTATTACTTGTACAGATGATGTAGCTGAAGGCATTAAAGGCTTAGATGTTATTTACACTGGTGTGTGGGTAACGATGGGTGATACTTACGATATGTGGGAGGAACGTATCAATACCTTTAAACCATTCCAAGTAAATGGAGAAATGATGGCATTAACTGGCAATCCGAACACGAAGTTCTGCCACTGTTTGCCAGCGTTCCACAACACAGAAACACAAGTAGGTAAAGATATTTATGAACGGTTTGGCATGAATGGCATTGAGGTGACCGAAGAGGTATTCGAAGGTCCAAACTCTTTAGCGTTCCAAGAAGCAGAAAATCGTCTCCACACGATTAAGGCAGTTATGGTTGCTACCTTTGGAGATTATCCATTGAAATAAATTCATCCTCCTAAATGGTGATGAATTGTATAGTTTGTTTCCTATTTATATTGGATAAAGGGCTATATAAATAGGTGTGAGTCACCAATAGGTGAGAAGTGAGGTTTATTATGACACCCCATAGAGTATTTATTGTTGGTCATGAAGGCACAACTGGTCTTAGAATTCATGAACGATTATCCGATCGAAAAGATATAGAACTTTTAGCGACTGCTGATGAGGATCGCAAAAATGTAGAGGCCATTAAAGTGGTTGCAAAAAAAGCGGATCTTGTATTTCTATGTTTACCTGATGTGGCATCTAAGGAAATTATGGCCGCTATTGGTGATTTTCCATGTAAGGTTATTGATACTTCTACAGCGTTTAGAACTACAGCTGGTTGGGCATATGGGTTCCCAGAACTTGGTGAAAGCTACAAAACAGCTATTGCAACTAAAAAACATATTGCAAATCCTGGCTGTCATGCGAGCGGTATGATTGCTTGTATAGCGCCTCTTGTAAAAGCAGGGCTCGTGCCAGTGGATTATCCTTTCACCATTACATCCTTAACAGGCTATAGCGGTGGTGGTAAAAAGATGATTGGCCAATATGAAAGCAATCCAAAAGACTATTTCCTTTATGCTCCTCGTCAATATGGGCTTGGTCAAGAACATAAACATTTACCTGAAGTACAACATGTATGTGGCATTATTGAAGCGCCAATTTTTATGCCAATCGTTGATGACTACTACTCTGGGATGGAGGTTACCGTAGGTATTCATAGTCGTTTATGTCATAAACCTGTTTGTATTGATAAGGTACAACAAACGTTAGAATACTTTTACAAAGATAGTACAATCGTTACAGTTGCACCATTTACTGAAAATAGCAATAGCGGTATGTTAAACGCTAATCAATTGAGCAATACGGACAGTATGAAAATCTATGTCACTGGTAACGATGAACGCATCATGGTTCACGCCATTTTCGATAATTTAGGTAAAGGTGCATCGGGTGCCGCCGTTCAATGTATGAATATTGCATTGGGTTTACCAGAGGATACTGGTTTAGTATTAGGTTAGAGAGGAATCTATGAAGAATGTAACAAATGCAATGCGGGCGCATATCTTAACGGCGGCCGTTCCATATATAAAACAATACACAGATCAGTACGTTGTCGTTAAATACGGCGGCAATGCCATGGTGGATGAAGAGTTAAAGAAATCTGTCATGAAGGATTTACTATTACTTCAATTAGTGGGGGTAAAAGTTGTGCTCGTTCATGGTGGTGGTCCAGCTATTAATAGCACCTTAGAGGCGATGCAAATTGAATCACATTTTGCTAATGGATTACGTGTTACCGATGAAGCAACGATGGATGTTGTACAAATGGTGCTAGCCGGCAAGGTGAATAAAGGGCTCGTGGCGGATCTAACGGATATTGGTGGCAAAGCTGTTGGCCTTTGTGGCGTAGATGGCAACATGATTCAAGTTCATAAACAAAACGAAGAACTTGGTTATGTAGGTTATATTGATACCATTGATACGAGTATTATCCATGACGTAATTAGCCGTGGCTATATTCCGGTTATTTCTTCTATCGGCATGGGAGCCGATGGCAAGACATATAATATTAATGCGGATACCGTAGCCGCGAAAATTGCAGGTGCCCTCAAGGCGGAAACCATGGTGGCTATGACCAATATTGATGGTGTACTGCGAGAGGTGCATGATCCAGATTCTTTAATTTCTAAAATTACGATGGCCGAGGCCGCTCAGTTAAAAGCGGATGGTGTCATTGTAGGCGGTATGATTCCAAAGGTAGATTGCTGCTTAGAGGCCATAGAAGCTGGGGCACAAAAGGTATTTATCATCAATGGTGAAATTCCACATGCCATTCTTATCGAGTTATTAACCGATGAAGGCCTTGGCACAATGTTTGTTGCTTAATATAGTAAACATAATACTGGTAATCATTTATTGGGTATCTTTTACATAGATAGACGACGGCATGACCGTACATTTGGAGGATATAATGAGTAATGCAATCGATTTTGAACAACAAGATAAAGAATATATAGTCAATACGTATGGTCGGTTCAACGTATGCTTTGAAAAAGGAAAAGGTTCTCTCTTGTGGGACGTAGATGGTAAAGAGTACATTGACCTTGGTTCTGGTATTGGCGTAACCGCTTTTGGCGTTGATGATGATGAGTGGACTGATGCTGTTACTAAGCAGTCTCATGCGTTGAATCATATTTCTAATTTATACTATTCCTTGCCACAAATTGAGCTAGCGAAACAGCTCTGTGTGAAAACGGGGATGAAAAAGGTGTTTTTCTCTAACTCTGGTGCGGAGTCTAACGAATGTGCGATTAAGGCAGCGCGTAAATATAGCCATGATAAATACGGCGAAGGTCGTCATGTAGTTGTTACCTTGGTCAATAGTTTCCACGGTCGTACTATTACCACCTTGTCTGCGACAGGACAAGATGTATTCCATCAACATTTCTTCCCATTTACGGAAGGCTTTATTCATACCCCAGCCAATGATATTGATGCGGCTTTGAAAGTCCTTGCTAATCCAGCTGTTTGTGCCATCATGATGGAACCTATCCAAGGTGAAGGTGGTGTTATGCCATTAGATAAGGAGTTTGTCCAAGCGGTAACAAAATATGCTCATGAACATGATCAACTGGTACTTATCGATGAGGTACAAACTGGTAATGGTCGGACTGGTAGTCTATATGCATACCAACAATTTGGCATCGAACCAGATGTGGTATCTACTGCAAAAGGCTTGGCGGGAGGTCTACCAATGGGGGCTACTTTGTTCAATGAAAAGATGCAGTACGTTTTAAATGCTGGTGCCCACGCTACTACCTTTGGGGGAAATCCAATCTGCGCGGCTGCAGGGAATACTATTATTAGCCGGTTAACTCCTGAATTTCTCGATTCTGTAAAAGTAAAAGGGGAATACGTAAAATCTACCTTAACTGGTAAACCAGGTGTCATTGGTGTTAGTGGTATGGGGCTCATGCTCGGTATTGAGACTACAGTAGATGCAAAAGTTGTCATTGCAAAATGTTTAGAAAAGGGCGTAGTATGCTTATCTGCTAAAAATAAGGTACGACTTTTACCAGCCCTTAATATTCCACAAGAACAATTAGAAAAGGCGATACGTATTTTGGCTGAAGTGATTGAAGAATTAGCTGCAAAATAAGAATTCGTCTAGCTTTCATAAATATTGTTTACTATAGTTATGTAACATTGAACTATGGAAATAAACCGATGATTATATAGACTTTAGTCCGTATTCGTGTTACCCTAGAAGAAACAGTCTATATTGGAGGAGTAAATATGAATACAGAATCCTTACGTAATGAAGTATTGGTTCCGGCGGTAGCAAAAACGTTGGACATTGCTGCAAAAGCAAAACCTACAAAAGAAGAAATTATCACAACGGCGAAAATCACTGCTGCTGTGACAGTTGCAACGGCTATTGTATCCTTAGCGGTACAAGCAGTATTGCGCAACCGATAAGAAACTAAGAAAACGACATGGCGTTGCCTGTCGTTTTCTTTTACATTTATCCTGTTATTCCCCTAAATAAGGGGCTTTTCTTGGTGCAAGTAGGTTGTGTATTTATAAATTCGTAGACTGTATAATCGTTATATATTAGCGATGCATATTGATATGCAATTGATATACTGATATTAGAGGAGGCGATACGATGCATAGTCGCGATTTAATAGAGCAATATAAAGGCTACGTTCAAGATTGGCGTAGATATTTTCATAAACATCCAGAGCTCAGCAATGAAGAGTTTGAAACGACAAAGACACTCGCTAAAGAATTAGGATCGATGGGCGTAGAGGTTCATGTAGATACAGAGCGTGGTATCGGCTTGATCGGTATCATCCATGGTGCTAAGCATGGAAAGGCTATCGCGTTGCGCGCCGACATCGATGCACTGCCTGTTCATGAACATAATACAGTGGACTATAAATCTGATGTAGAAGGTAAAATGCATGCTTGCGGTCATGATGGACATATGGCTATTTTATTAGGTGCGGCTAAGATGCTAATGTCTATGAAAGACCGTATTGAAGGCGATGTGTATTTAGCATTCCAACCTGCGGAAGAAACTGGCGCAGGGGCTCCGGATTTCATCAAGTTTGGTGACTGGTATGATAAGGTGGACGCTATCTTTGGTGGTCATGTGTGGATTGATTTGCCTGCCGGTCTCGTATCTGTTGAGGAAGGCCCTCGTATGGCTGCGAGTAGCCAGATTACTATTAACGTAAAAGGAAAACAAGGTCATGGTGCACAGCCACACCAAGCGGTCGATGCTATCGTGGTGGCTAGTGCCATCGTTATGAATTTGCAAACCGTAGTGTCTCGTAATGTTAGCGCGTTAGACTCTCTTGTACTAACTATTGGGAATATTCATTCTGGCTCTGAATGGAATGTTATCCCTGGTGAAGCTAAAATGGGGGGGACCATTCGATTCTTTGATCCGGGCCAAGAAGAGTATTATGTTGAATCCATACGCCGCGTAGTAGAACATACGGCTGAAGCCTATGGCGCGACTGCTACATTAGAATATGTAAAAAAAGTACCACCTACTATCAATGATCCTGAATCCAGTGAACTAGCAGAACGTGTTGTTATGGATACATTAGGTAAAGACAAGCTTTCTAAGATGCGTAAAGTAATGCCTGGAGAAGATTTTGCATGGTATTTACAAGATAAACCAGGATGCTTTGCTTTTATTGGTATTCAAAACCCTGAAGTAGAAGCTACCTTCGACCACCATAATAATAGATTTAATATGGATGACTCCGTACTATCTGCGGCATCAGCGGTGTATGCGGAATATGCCATTGCTTGGTTACAAGAAAATAAATAAATTTTAATCTGATAAACCCCTTTACATTTTTCGTAAAGGGGTTTATTATATTCCAATATTAAATCATATGTAATTAAAATGGTTTCCTGTTAAAGTATAAGTTTTAGTGCTTTGCGGATAAAAAGGGCCTTTCTTCGCCGGACGGTTCTAGAAGCCAGAAAGGATGTAATGAACAATCAAGTTTCTATTTCAACAGCAAATATTCGTGGTGCTTTTGGGGCATTTTTTATCCCCGGCATGTACACAGCTTTATGGGCTGGTTTTGTGCCATATTTAAAAGCAAAGCTTAGTATTGGTGAAGATGTATTAGGTTCCATGATTTTGTTGCTCGGTGTAGGTTCTTGTTTATCCATGGCTATAGCAGGTAAGCTTGTAGAAAGCTTTGGGTGTAAGAGAGTCGTTTTGTTAGCTAGCTTTATTGGTATGGTATCTCTTGCCATCGTTACTATGTGTCCTACTATTGCTACAACAACAGTAGCCCTGTTCTTTTTTGGTATTGGTGTAGGCCTTAGTGGTGCTTCTGCTAATTTACAAGCTATCCTAACAGAAAAGGTGAGCAAAAAACATTTAATGGGCGCCTATCACGGTGGCTGGAGCTTAGGTGGTTTTGCTGGTGCCGGTGTTTTGCTCGTGCTTTTAAAAATCTTATCGCTGCCTGTTAATCAAAGTATTTGGGGACTTCTCATCGTACTATTTATTGCGATGGTTGTAGTTAGCCAATTTATGTTGACCTTTGGTAGTGATCCAAATGCAAAGGTTACTAAAAAATCTAAAAGCCCATTGTCCTTTCATCCAATCGCTCTTATTTTTGGTTTATTGTCCTTTGTTTCTTACTTGGTAGAAGGTGCTGTAGGGGATTGGAGTGCATTATATTTATTTGAAGATAAAGGGATTGTTATCGAAGAGGCTGTCATGGGTGTAATGCTCTTTAATGGTACTATGTGTATAGGCCGTTTGCTTGGTAATAGATTAGGTAAACACTTAACATCAAAGCAAGTTGTTGTTGGTGGCTACTTATTTGGCTCTATTGCGATGGGGCTTATCGTGTTCTTGCCAGGTCATGCATCCATGTATACTTACTTATTATTGGGTATTTCATTAGCTATGATAGTACCAAACCTATTCTCTGCAATGGGGGAACAAAATGTCATTCCTATGACACAAGCGGTCGCAACATCCACAATGCTCGGTTATATGGGTATTTTGATGGGACCTGCCTTAATTGGTTTCATTGCGCACGGTACAAGTCTTACAGTAGCATTTATCGTATTGACTACATTGCTTGTTGTAAGTGCAGGTATTGGTAAATACGCATACCATTTAATGAGTAAAGACTGTGGACTTAGTGAAGAACAAATTTAATAGCCTATAATTAAGGAGCTACGATTCTCGTATCGTAGCTCCTTTTTCATATTTTTATATTTTATGTATTTCACGCATTAAAAAGCCACAGGTCTAGAACCTGTGGCTTTTAGAACTATCATTATATATTGATTAGATTAGCGATCGCCATTGAAGATGGAGTTTTTAACAAGTACATAGTCTACTTTGCGAATGGCTTGTAGAGTCGTACCGCCAGCGTAAGAAATAGCGGATTGTAAATCTTGTTCCATTTCAGTTAATGTATCGAAGATAGAACCTTTGGAATCGATGAAAATCTTTTTGCCTTCTACGTTTTTGCGTTCCCCTTTTTGGAACTCAGAAGCAGAACCAAAGTATTCTTTTACAGCTTTACCGTCAACGATTTTTTCTTCCCCTGGAGATTCTTCATGACCAGCAAATAGGGAGCCAATCATAACCATGGTAGCACCAAAGCGAATGGATTTTGCGATGTCGCCATGGTCACGAATACCGCCGTCAGCGATGATAGGTTTAGTAGCTGCTTTTGCGCACCAGCGAACAGCAGCTAATTGCCAGCCACCAGTACCGAAGCCAGTTTTTAACTTAGTGATACATACCTTACCAGGACCGATGCCTACTTTAGTCGCATCAGCACCAGCGTTTTCTAGTTCACGAACTGCTTCTGGAGTACCAACATTACCAGCGATAATGAAAGTCTCAGGCAAGTTCTTTTTAATGTATTGAATCATTTCGATGACTGCATTGGAATGACCATGTGCAATATCAATAGTGATATATTCTGGGGTTAAGTTTTCTTTCTTGAATTCATCAACTAAAGCAAATTCTTCAGCTTTTACGCCGATAGAAATAGAAGAATATAAGTTAAGGTCGTGCATACGTTTTACAAAGTCCATACGACGTTCTGGTTGGAAACGATGCATGATATAGAAATACCCTTCACGAGCTAATTTTTCAGCCAACTCTTCGTCGATAATAGTTTGCATATTAGCAGGTACTACTGGCAAGCGGAATGTGCGTTTACCTAATTTTATATGTGTATCACATTCGCTACGACTGGAGACAAT
Source organism: Veillonella parvula DSM 2008 (assembly GCF_000024945.1). Taxonomy (NCBI): domain Bacteria; kingdom Bacillati; phylum Bacillota; class Negativicutes; order Veillonellales; family Veillonellaceae; genus Veillonella; species Veillonella parvula. The sequence goes on along the minus strand of NC_013520.1, from coordinate 1,486,491 downwards.
ACATTTGTTAGGAATCAATTGCACGTCTTCATAATCAAAGATGTTAGTTGTATTAATCATAGTTTCTATATCTCCTTCGAGTATTACATATTGAACCTGTACCATTATACAAGAGACTCATAAAATTTTCAATACGTTCCGAATATTTTGTTTGGTGTAAGGGATAAACTGTAGTACAATACAAGTAGATTGTATAAATAATATATTCATTTATAGATATATGGTAAAAGGAGGTTGATTAATGTGGAACAGTCTAAAACCCGTATGCTTGCTGAAGCTGGCGTAGCAATTGCCATTGCTCAAGTGTTGTCATTTATTACGATTTTTCATATGCCACAGGGGGGCTCTATTAAGGCGGCAGCTTTGGTACCACTCATGATTTACGCATATCGTTGGGGCGGAACACGAGGTATCTTCGTAGGTGTTGTATATGGTATATTACACTTTATTTTAGGCTTTAAATCATCTGTTCATTATTTAAGTATTGTATTAGACTACTTGGTTGCTTACGGTGCTATTGGCGTTTGTGGTTACTTTAAAGACTCTCTTTCTGGCCTTATCACTGGATCCATCGTAGGTATTGTATTGCGTTGGGGGGCATCTGTTACGAGCGGTGCTGTAGTCTTTGCTAGCTATGCTCCGCAAGGGCAGGATCCTTGGGTTTATTCCATGATTTATAATGCATCCTATATGGTGCCAGATGGCCTTTTAAATATTGCAGTTTTACTATTCATCTACCAAGGTGTTAAACGAGGTTTACAACGTCGTGGATAAATTAGGTTTAATTATTTTGGCTGGAGGACTCAGCACTAGAATGGGGCAACCTAAAGCTTTGTTGCCTTGGATTAATGGTGAAAGTCTTATATCTCATGCCCTTCGTAAGGGATTAGATGCAGATGTTCAAGATATTCTTATTTCCATCGGTGATGACGAGCAATTAGGACTTGCTATACAGACTCATATTATAGATACATTATCGAACGATGAGAAAAATAAGGTTTCTATTGTTCGGGATTCTGTTGGGCGATGCGGACCTTTAGGGGGGCTGTATAGTACTCTAGCTGTTGGTACTAGCTCTGCTTATGCAGTAATGGCAGTAGATATGCCATTCATGGAAATGGATTTGTATTATGATTGGCTCTATCAAGTAGAGCATAATGATTGGAATGCCATCGTCCCATATAGTGAAAGTGGTAAATCTGAGCCAATGGCCGGTATTTATAGACCACATATTGCATCCTTAATTCAATCTATTCTTGTTAGTGAAAATGTATCGTTGCATCATGCCCTCGATGTTATTGGTCATGTAGAATCTATTGATGCTACTGATTTTAGTTGGGAGCTAAGCAATATTAATCGATTTGAAGACTATCAATGGGCGCGAGCTTTAGCGGAAAATGAATTCCGCCGTGTACCTTTAATTAGTGTGGTCGCATCGAAACGTAAAACAGGTAAGACTACTGTTGTAACGCGCCTTGTGTCTGAGTTACAAAAAATCGGTTTATCCGTTGGTGTTGTCAAAAGCGATAAGCATGGCTTTCAGATGGATCATGAAGGAACAGATACAGATCTTGCTTATAAAGCTGGGGCTGATGCGGTTGCTATTGCAGGGCCTACTGAAACAGCGATTCGCATACGTACAAAAGAACAATCAAATCTGTATGAAATATCACAGTTTATGCCCGTAGATATAGTTATACTAGAATCACGGTCTCAAGGGATTGCCCCTATTATAGAGGTTACCCAAGAGGGACATACGGAAGAGCTTATCTCGGATTCCATGGACCGAGTGGCGACGATAGAAATTGGTAAGTTAGATCAAGACGTACCTGAATTGGTACGTCACATACAGGAAATGATGAGGAGTTTAAATGGCCGTCGTTACTGTTGAGAAGGCGCTCCAATTGTGGGATGAAGCCTTACAAACGCAAGTTCATAAAGTTGAAACAATAGATGTTAAGGCTGCGAAGGGGTACGTGTTAGCAGAGGACATTATTGCACCCACAGACGTACCTGCATTCCCAAAATCTGCTATGGATGGTTATGCCATCGCCTACGAAGAAGGTCGTAATGAATATATCGTTGACGGTATCATTGGTGCTGGTGTTGTATGGGAACATCCCGTAGACGTTGGTCATGCGGTGCGTATTATGACTGGTGCACCGGTACCAGATACATGTGATACTGTCATCATGCAAGAACAAGTGGTTGGCACTGGTGAACCACAAACTACAATTACGATTCAAGGCAAATATCATTGTGGTGATCATATTATTCCACAAGGTGAGGAGTGTGTTGCCGGCACCATCGTGATCCCACGTGGTACAGAGGTAACATCTACAGTACAAACCATTTTGACGGGGCTAGGTATGACGGAAATATCTGTTAATGCCATGCCTCGTGTATTAGTTCTTACCTCTGGCCATGAGGTTATTGAACCTGGTGAAAGTTTAACACCTGGTAAAATCTACAACTCTAATCGAGCTATGATCTGTGGGCTCTTGGAGGATTTAGGTTTTCATAAGATAACACATTATCATGTAAGTGATGCTCCGGAGGAGTTAGACTCTGAAATCAACCATGTGTTGAAGCTTAGTGAAGAAGCAGATGTTATTATCAGTTCTGGTGGTGTGTCGGTAGGCCTTTTCGATACGATGCCTCTTATTTATGAAAAACTAGGAGCAAAATCTATCTATGCCCGTATTCAAATGCGACCTGGTGCAGCATCTTATGGTGCGGTTACCCCAAAAGGTCAGATTATCTTTGGTTTGTCCGGTAATCCAGGGGCTGCCTTTAATGGGTGGCATTTAATCGTAGCACCTACCTTGAAGCGTTATAAAGGGTTGGCTAATTGGACGACTCCAGTGGTGGCTTGTGTAATGGATACAGAAATCTTCAAACGTAATGCCTTTGATCGTTATGTACAAGGAAAAGTCATATTTTGCGGTGGAGCGCCACGTTTTGTGGCTAATCGTCACTTTAATAGTAGTAGTATGTTAGGGCTATATACTGTGAATGCGTTGGCATGTATTCCACGAGGGATTCATGAAGTACATCCTGGTGATACATTTAATGTGTATCTATTAGGCTTGCTGCCTGCAGTTTAGACCGTATTGATTTTTAGATTCTTACTTTAAGGCTTTAGATTTTTTAGCGTTTTAGAGTTATAGATACAAATATATCTAGTTAAATAACTATAATATTTATAGTTAATCATAATATAAAAAGACGAGGTCTCTTAGGAGTCCTCGTCTTTGCGTTTATTCAAAACATTTCGTTTATCCAAAAATATTTTAAATTTTGTCACCAAAGATACTGAAATTTAATCTCAATTAAATTATAATAAAATTAAGGGAAGGATATTTTTTAGTTATATCAATTGGTTTTGATAAAACTGTTTAAATCTACTTTTTATTTACTTTTACTATTATATAGCTATTAAGGAGTGATTTCTATGAGTAAGACTTTCACAAAAAATATTCCAGTAAACGAAATTTTACATCTAGGTGAGCACCTAGAGTATAAAGAGGGACAAGTGATTAGTATTACAATTGCTCAAAATGAGCGACTCAGCATTACACTATTTGCGCTGCCTAAGGGGGAAGAAATCTCTACGCATGTAACAGTAGGCGATGCGATTGTGCAAATCCTCGATGGTGAGGCGCACATCGTTGTTGGTGATGTGGAACATACTGTGAAAGCTGGTGAAACCTTGATCATGCCGTCTGAAGTGCCTCATAGTTTGGATGCACGAGAAAGCTTCAAGATGCTGTTGACCGTAGTTAAATAAATATATCATAATAAATGCATCCCTTAGATCAATAAGGGGTGCATTTTATATGTATTCTTTACAAGCCAGAGCTACACCCAAAGAGCATCACGATGAAATTGTGAAATCTTTGGTATCTAATATTAATGAATTAGAACAAAGTGGATTATTTGAAAGTATTCAAGTATATAAACGGAATTTAGTACAAGTGTATAATTCCAA